>DKGK01000008.1:0-2739 GCA_002453265.1 Flavobacteriales bacterium UBA6772
AATATCACAATTACTGCAAATCTAGGGGGTTTTTGAGGGGGTGTTTTTTTTTGTAATTGTTTGTTTATTATATAATTTTGCTGCTTCGGATAAATCTGTATATTTTGTTAAACCTAAAATTTAGGTATTATGAAAAAACTACGTACAATTCCTGAGTTTTAATAATCCACCTATTATGCATTACCATTTAGTGTGCGAAATATATTGATCGTTTATTCGTAGGGTTATACGATCAATAGAAGGCTTATAAGAGAAATCTTATAAGCCTTCTTCTTTTTCTTCTTCTTTTTTACTGATTTTAGGTTTGTGATGTTCAAAACTAAAAAATAATAAGATCAACAAATAGACCTTGTTCCGGTGTTTAATAATAAATATTTAACACGAACGGTACAAGTATTATCCTTAGTACAATTAAATGCCTAAGTTTGGAGATGGTTTTAAAAAATATGAAAAATTACATTTTCACCCTACTATGTCTGTTTAGCATAAATAGTAGTGCACAAATACATAAAATAGATAGTTTAGAAAATGTATTAAAATACCAACAATTAGATTCGTTGAGAGTAGGGACTAATTACGAGTTATTTTGGCACTATTTTAAATCTGATTTAAACAAAGCGGAGTTTTATGCAAATAAGATTATAGAACTGTCTGAGGAGTCTAATTACTTAACAGGTATGGCAATGGGCTACGATTGCAAAACGAGTTTAGAAATTAATCAAGCTAAATATCAGCAAGCAATAAAAAGTGCGAATAGTTTAAAAACAATTAATATTCAACTTAAGCACCAAAATGCAAATGCTATTTATCAGAATAAAGTAGCCTGTATTTATTATTATAAAGCAGACTACGATTCTGCAATATATTCTTGGAATAAGGCTTTGGTAGATTATATACGTTTGGGTGATATTGATAAAACAGTGCAAATACAATCAAACATCGGTTCGGTGTTAATTTCTCAAGGTAACTACGAAGAGGCTTTACTTTATTTTAAAAAAGCCCAAGAAATATTAGAAAATGAGAACCAAGACTCTTCAACATTAGTTAAGGTCTATAACAATATTGGGATAGTATTTCATGATCTAGAAAATTTTGAGAAGGCAAACGATTATTATAATCGAGCCTTAAAAATAGCAAGACAAAGTAGTTTAGTACTCGATGAAGAAATGCTTTTGTTTAATATTGGGAATCTTCTTGTTACTCAAACTAAATACCAAGATGCTATAGCCTTTTACGAAAAATCAAAAGAAATTAGACTAGCAAATGGGATTCCAGTTGGGGAAAGCCTGTCAGTTTTAGGGAATTGTTATTTTTATATAGGAGAATATGCCCTAGCAGAAGAGTTGTTACTTAAATCAGTAAATTCACTTTTAAGTTTAAAAGATGAATCTTATTTAAATGAATCTTATCTGTTTTTAGCTAAATTATACAAGCAAATTAATGAATATGATAAGGCCTTACATTATACTTTAAAATCGGTGAATTCATTACACGAAATAGAGAATAATCATAGAGTAATTAATTCGTATGCCGAGATAATAGAATTGAGTTTTATTTTAGAAAAACACGAAATGGCACAAGATTATACTTCAAAATTAAGGCTGCTAAAAGACTCCATATACAACGAAGATGTGATTACTAAGATTTATGAAATAGAGTTGAAGTACGAGCTAGTAAAAAACGAAAAAGAGATTGCTATTTTACATTCGGAAAAAGAGATTGCAGCAAAAAATAAACAACTCTTACTTTTGTTATTTATTAGTAGTATAATTTTCCTTGTTATTATCGTGTATATTTTTGTGTATAGAAATAGAACTTTAACTGCAAAGAGAAAGGTTTTGGAATTAGAATCTAAACATAGCAAATTGATTTTGCAACATAAAACGCTTATGTTGTCTAAAAAGAGCCAGGAGATAGGTGAATTAGTAAAGAAATTAAATATTCTTAAAACTGATCCAGATGAAAAAAAGGTCACAGATTTACTTTTAGATATGAAGACCAATGCAATTATTGAGAAAAATTGGATTGACTATGTAGATTTATTTGAAAATTTAAATCCTATTTTTTATCAAAATATTCAGAAAATGAGTGTAAAATTAACAGCAAGCGATAAGCGTTTATGTGCATTTATTTGTCAAGGTTTAACTATTAAGCAAATTTCTACTGCTTTAAAAAATAATACCCATTCTGTAGAAAATGCACGTTCCCGCCTAAGAAAGAAATTTAATTTAGATCCTTCTCAAAATCTCAGTCAGTTTCTAAAAGTATTATGTGTTAACACGTAATTTTATTTTAGTTGTAATCTCTAAATATACTTCAATACATATCTTTTTACATTTTTTATTTACAATTACTTAACACATTTTTAAAAACGGATTAACATACAATTTACTTTCTAGGCATACATTTGCGTCACAAACTAGAAATTCAAATTATGAATAAGTTTATTTATTTATGTATAGCTGCCTGCTTTTCTTCTTTAGTATTTGCACAGGACGTAGTACAAAATTCTTTCGGGAATGGTTTTTATAATGTTATAGCTGCCGATAGTTCTTACAGTATGAAGCTTGCAACTCGTATGCAGTCTCTTTATATTGCCGATTGGGATGTTAATGACGCAGATGGAATTCACAACGGTGGTTCTCAATTCTTAATTAGAAGAGCTCGATTGAAATTTGGTGGCTTCGTATTTAATCCTAAAGTAAAGTATAAGCTAGAGTTAGGTTTATCTAATAAAGA
>DKGK01000008.1:3149-24021 GCA_002453265.1 Flavobacteriales bacterium UBA6772
ACTTTATGGGTGGGTCAAACTAAATTACCTGGGAACAGAGAACGTGTAGTTTCTTCGGCAAATTTACAGCTGGTTGATAGATCATTATTGAACAAGCACTTTAATATCGATCGTGATATGGGATTGCAATTACGTCATCACTTTGCGATTGGTAAAAACTTTATCGTTGAGGAGTCTCTAGCAATGTCTCAAGGTGAAGGTAGAAACGTAGTGCAAGAAAATTTAGGTGGTTACCAGTGGACTGGTAGAATTGAGGTTTTGCCTTTTGGTAAGTTTAAAGGAGATTATACTGGGGGTGCTTTAAGAAGAGAAGAATCTCCTAAGTTGGCAATTGGTGCTACTTACGATTTTAATAATGCGGTTAAAGATAAATCTAACCAAGGCTCTTATATGTTAATTGATGAGGGTGCTTCTTATTTTCAAACTACCGTAAATTCTATTTTTGTAGATGCTATGTTTAAATATCAAGGTTTTTCTTTAATGGCTGAATTTGCAAATAGAGATTCTGAAAATCCAATTGCTATGAATTCTGATGATTCAAAAACGGGTGATGTTGTGCAGGTTGGAAACGGACTTAACTTAATGTCTGGTTATTTATTCGATAACAATATCGAATTAACTGGTCGTTACACTGTTATCAAATTAGATAAAGCGATTACAGAAGAAGATTTAGAAACCCAATATACCATAGGTATTTCTAAGTATTTTAAAGGTCATAAGCTTAAAGTCCAATCCGATATTAGTTACTTAACAGTAGAAAATAATGGTACAAGTGTTTTAATGTACAGAATGCAGTTTGATGTACACTTTTAAGTAGATTTAATAAAATGTTTTAGCTTTACACCAATACTACCATTTACTATAACGAGAATCCTACTTTAGGAGTTCTCGTTTTTTTTTTGTAAAAAATTATTTGACTTCAAAAACTTGCTTATTCGATAGTAATACTTTTATATTTGTGCAGAATAATAGTTAACTATGAAAAGTTTACCCATACAAATTGAAATAAGTCCTAGCTTATATTCTAAAAACCCTGACTCATCTGAGCTAGGAAGGAAGATAATATCTAAAAGTATAGAATTACTAAATGAAATGGGCTTCGAAGTTTTTACATTTAAAAAACTTGGACTAGTAATAAATTCTCCTGAGAGTTCGATTTACCGCTATTTCGAAAATAAACATACATTATTAATTTACCTCACAAGTTGGTATTGGAAGTGGACGGAATATAGGATTTTTTTTGCTACAACTAATGTTGATTGTGCCGAGGAACGTTTGCGAAAGGCAATAAATATTCTAACGAAACCCGTATTAGAAGACAATTCAATTTCTTATGTAAACGAAGTCTTGTTGAGTGAAATAATATTTTCAGAATCACTTAAAACGTATCATACTAAGAATGTAGATGCTGAAAATAAAAAAGGTTGTTTTAAAGCTTATAAGTCTGTAGTGCATAGAGTAAGCAATATCATATTAGAAATTTCGCCTAAGTACGAATTGCCACATATGTTAATCTCTACGGTAATAGAAGGAGCACATCAGCAAAAGTATTTTGCAGATCACTTGCCTTCACTAACAGATGTAACAATAGCAAAAGATATTATTTCGGTATTTTATACAGATTTGGTTTTTAATTTTTTAAAAAAATAATACATGAAAAATCCATTTAACTTTAAACACCTAAAAGGAGATATTTACGGTGGTCTTACTGCTGGGATTGTAGCCTTACCTTTGGCACTGGCCTTTGGTGTAAGCTCTGGTTTAGGACCAAGTGCTGGTTTATACGGTGCTATTTTTGTTGGTTTTTTTGCCGCACTTTTTGGAGGTACAAACACGCAAATATCGGGTCCTACAGCACCTATGACTGCTGTAAGTATGATTGTGATTGCTGGTGTTGTAGCTACATTTAATGGCGATATTAACTTAGCACTTCCTGCCATATTAGCCGTTTTTTTATTGGCAGGACTTATTCAGGTTGCACTTGGTTTAATAGGTTT
Organism: Flavobacteriales bacterium UBA6772; assembly: GCA_002453265.1. Classification (GTDB taxonomy): domain Bacteria; phylum Bacteroidota; class Bacteroidia; order Flavobacteriales; family UBA7430; genus UBA6772. The sequence continues at coordinate 5,147 of DKGK01000008.1, forward strand.
AGGGAAATACATAAAATACATTCCATATCCTGTGGTATCTGGATTTATGACGGCTATTGGCGTTATTATCCTAATAACTCAAATACTCCCTTCGGTGGGCTATTATCCTAAAGAAGATGTAGAATTTGTAGATCAATTTAAACCTTATGCCGAAGAAATAATTTTAGATAATATTCTAAAAGAGGAAGCTGGTGAAGGCCTTTTGGTATTAGAAGATTTCGAAGAAACGATAAATAGAGCGGCTGATATTACCCCAGCACAAATACTAAAAGAATCCCAAACTTTAGCAAGTAAAGAGGTTTCTGGTGTTTTAGGAACGCTAAAAATTCTTCCTCGAGCAATGCGAAACATTAATTTGTTGGAGCTTTTATTAGCTTTAGGTACCATTATTATTATTTATGGTTTTAAACGTATTACTACTAAAATTCCTAGTACGCTTGTAGCCTTAGTTTTTATGTCGGGTTTAGCTGTTTTTTTAGGACTAGATTATAGACCTATAGAAGAAATTCCTAGCGGATTACCAATTCCAGATTTTAGAGTATTTACCGACTTTAGCTTCGCCAGTATTTCTCCTTATATTTTTAGTGCCATAACCTTGGCTTTATTAGGTGCAATAGATACTTTACTTACTTCGGTGGTTGCGGATAATATGACAAAAACCAAACACTGGCCTAATAAAGAGTTAATAGGTCAAGGAATTGGGAATAGTATAGCGGCTCTTTTTGGAGGTATTCCAGGTGCTGGAGCTACCATAAGAACGGTTGTGAATATTAAGGCTGGAGGAAAAACCCGATTGTCTGGTATGATTGCAGGTCTTGTGCTTTTGATAGTCCTTTTAGCTCTCGGTCCCGTAGCTTCGCAAATACCAGCAGCAGTGTTAGCAGGAATTTTAATTACAGTTGGTATTGGTGTAATGGATTATAAAGGTCTAAAAGCAATTCCTTATATGCCAAAACAGGAAGTTGTTATTATGTTGGTAGTTCTCGTTTTAGCCTCGGTATGGAATTTGGTTTATGCAGTTGGTATTGGGTTACTAATTTCTTCTCTCTTATTTATGAAAGCTATAGGAGACTTAACCTCCGAACAATCTCATTTAAGTCCGCTATTTATTGATGATGAGGATTCTGAAGCAGAACAACTACCCGAAAACTTGAAGGAAAAAATTGTAGTTAAGCAAATTATGGGACCTTTGTTTTTTGGTTCTACCAGCGACTTTCAGCGCTTGTCGCAAGAAATTACGGAGAAGTCTTCTATTGTGATTTTTAATATGACTCGCATGCAATATATGGATCAATCTGGTTTGTATGTAATGGAGGATGTATTAATAGAATTGGTTAATCAGGGAAAGCAAATAATGCTTGTTTCCATACCTGAGCAGCCTAAACACATGTTATGTGTTATAGATATTATTCCTGAACTTATACCTAACGACCAAATTTTCGATTCTATAGAAGACTGTTTGGCTTGGCTTAAAGAAACTGAAAAAGTTTAATAAAACTCATTCGAAATGAAAGCATTTACTAAATTACAACAAGAAAAAATGACTCCTAAGGTTGCATTAAATAGATTACTAGACGGAAATAAAAGATTCACAGAGCAAATGCAGGTCGAAAGAGATCTTAGAACTCAAGTTTCTGCTACTGCTAAAGGTCAGTTTCCTTTTGCAGCAATATTGAGTTGTATAGATTCTAGAGTTCCAGTAGAAATTGTTTTTGATCAAGGTATAGGTGATTTATTTAGCGCTAGGGTTGCAGGAAATATAGTAAATATAGATATTTTGGGTTCTTTAGAATACGCCACTAGAGTTGCAGGTTCTAAGTTAGTAGTTGTTATGGGGCATACCAAATGCGGTGCTGTTACTGCTGCTTGCCAAAATGTGGAGCTTGGTAATATAACCTCTTTACTATCTAAAATAAAGCCTGCTATTGCTCTTTGTGAAACTAATTCAAGCACAGGTAAGCTATCTGTTGAGAACGTTGCAGTTGAAAATGTACGTGTTTCGATAGAAAACTTACGAACGGAAAGTCCTATTCTAGCAGAGATGGAACAACAAGGGCTCATACAAATTGTAGGAGCTATGTACGATGTATCCACGGGTATAGTTTCGGTACTTTAAAAGTTCTGGAATTCGAAGAAACATTTACTAATATTGATTTTACGCAGCAACTTTTAAGCGGTAACGAGTATGAAACATGCAATTTTAATAATTGCATGTTTTCTCATGTTAGCTTAGCTGAATTAGTATTTATAGATTGTACTTTTCATAATTGCGACTTAAGTAATGTAAACTTAAATAATACTGCCTTTCAAGAGGTGTATTTTGTAAATTTTAAGCTTTTAGGTTTACGTTTCGATACTTGTAAACTCTTTTTATTAGAGTTTAATTTTAATTCATGTACGCTTAACTATGCCTCTTTTTTTGGACTTAAAATTCCTGAAACTAAGTTCCATAATTCTAGTTTATTGTAGGTAGACTTTACTGAATCTGATTTAAGAAATGTCGATTTTAGCAACTGTAATTTAGCTGGTGCTTTGTTTGCGAATACTATTTTGGAAGGTGCAGATTTTAGAAGTTCACAAAATTTTACTGTTGACCCTTTGGTTAATTATATACGAAAAGCAAAGTTTTCTAGGGATTCAATTGAAGGCTTATTGTTTAGCTTTAAGATCATTATTGAGTAAAGCAAAAATGCTCCAAATTGAGTTTTTTTATTCCGAATAAAACTTACACTTTGTTTTTATGTTTTAAAACTAAGGCTTCTACATAAAAAATAATTTCTTCCGCAACATTTTTAATTAAGTCCCCATTTCGTTCTAGTTTTCTAACTGAAGACAGTATGTATAAATGTTTTTTTAAGTTTAAAGGTTCTGCCTTAATATGTTCCGATAAAATGTTAACCACGTTAATATTGTGGTCGTTTAAACTCTGATCCATTGCATAAACTTTACGTGCCAAATCCGTGTCTTCATTTTCGTATGCTTTTATAATATTGCTTAACATTTTTAAGCATATTGTAAACATCTCAATAATTTTAGTTTGTAGCAATAGTTTGGGATCAAATGCTGTCTCTTGTTTTAGAATATAAGAAGCTATTGCATCCACATTGTCTGCTAGTCGCTCTAAGTCGTTATTGATTTTGTAATTAGATAAAACAAAACGTAAATCTATGGCTACTGGAGTGTATAGAGCTAGAATGTTTTCACAATCAGCATCAATTTGTAGTTCTAAGCCATTTATGCGTTTTTCTGTTTCTCTAACTTCATTAGCAAGATCCTTATCGAATGTAACAAGTGCTTTTTTCGTTTTTTTAACCTGGCTTTCAACAGTAAGTAACATCTTTAGCATATTACTTTTAAGCCTTTTTATTTCAAGTTTTAAATGTGTCATATCGTCTCTTTAACCGAATCTACCGGTAATGTAATTTTGAGTTTTTTCCTCTCTTGGATGCGTGAATATTTCTGCAGTTTTATCGAACTCTATTAGCTTACCCATATAAAAGAATGCAGTATAATCACTTATTCTACTTGCTTGTTGCATATTATGCGTAACAATCACTATTGTGTATTTTTCTTTTAAATTGAATATTAGTTCTTCAATTTTTGCAGTTGAAATTGGATCTAATGCCGATGTAGGCTCATCCATTAATAATACTTTAGGATTTACAGCTAAAGCTCTTGCAATACACAATCGCTGTTGTTGCCCCCCAGATAAAGACAATGCTGGGTTTTTTAAATCGTCTTTAACTTCTGACCATAGAGCTGCTTGTTTTAAGGCTGACTCTACTCTTTTCTTAATAAATTCTTTATCTTTCATTCCTTGGATTTTTAAGCCATAGGCAACATTATCAAAAATGCTTTTTGGAAATGGATTTGGTTTTTGAAAAACCATTCCTACGTTTGCTCGTAAGTCTTCAACCCGTATTTTAGACTGATATATATCTTCTCCATCAATGCTTATTTTACCAGTCATCGAAAAGGAGTCTATATAGTCGTTCATTCGGTTTAACACCCTTAAAAAGGTTGATTTACCACAGCCCGATGGCCCTATTAATGCTGTTACAGTGTTGGGTCTTATATTTAAATTAATGTCTGTTAAGGCTTTTTTGTCTCCGTAATAAACATCAACATTTTCTGATTTAATTTTATAGTCTGTAGATTTCATGTTTTTTGCTGTTTTACCAGTTGTGTTTTTTCTGCCAGCGATTTCTTAGATAAACCGCTACGCCGTTCATAATAAATGTAATGGTAAGAAGAAGTAGTATTGCTGCAGCTGCATTTACACTAAATCCATGTTGTGGTCTAGATATCCAGTTGAAAATCTGAATCGGTAAGACTGTAAACTCATCTAAAGGAGAACTTGGAGCAAAGGGTACATAGGCTAAGGCTCCTACAACTAATAGAGGAGCAGTTTCTCCAACAGCTCTAGATATTGCTAATATTACACCTGTTAGTATTCCACCCATTGATGCAGGTAGAATTTGCTCCCAAATAGTTTGCCATTTACTAGCACCTAAACCGTAAGAAGCCATTCTCAAAGAGTTTGGTACAGCTCTAATTGCCTCCCTTGTTGTTACAATAATTATTGGAAGAACAAGTAATGATAAAGTAAGTGCACCTGCCAATAGACTATTGCCAAGATTTAACATCCTGCCAAAAACTTCTAAACCTAATAGTCCATAAATTATAGAAGGAACTCCAGCTAAATTAGAAACATTAATTTCTAGTAAATCAGTAAATCGGCTCTTTTTTGTATATTCTTCAAGATAAATTCCAGTAGAAATACCTAGTGGAAGTGAAAATATAGTTGTGAGGAATAATATCCAAACTGTTCCCGCTAATGCAGTATATATTCCGGCTTTTTCTGGTTTTCTTGATGGCAAGCTTTTTATAAAATCTAGATCAATTCTATTGTACCCTTCATAAAATACTTGCCCAATTAAGAAGGTTAAGATAAGCAGTCCAAAAAGTGTAGCTATAAGTCCCACAAGGCCAAAAGCTTTGTCTTTTATTCTATTTATATATCCTCTATTCATATTCTTCTCTGAATTTTTTTCTTACCCAAAATGCAATATTGTTTAATATAAAAGTGAATACAAAAAGTGTCATTCCTGCCGCAAAAATTGTTTTATATTCTAACGAACCATGAGGAACATCGCCTAAACTTACTTGTACTATATAAGCTGTAATTGTTTCAATAGGCACTAATGGGTTTAACGTTAGTCTAGGTTGCTGTCCTGCTGCAATGGCTACAATCATCGTTTCACCAATTGCTCTAGAAAAAGCCAGAATAACAGACACAATAATACCGGATGATGCTGCAGGAACCATAACTCTAAATGATGTCTGTAACCGAGTAGCTCCTATTCCATATGAAGCTTCACGAATAGATTTTGGAACAGATCTTAAAGCATCCTCACTCATAGATGAAATAAATGGAATTATCATAATCCCCATTACAATACCAGCAGACAATGCATTAAATCCTGAAATATTAGGAAGTATTGTTTTTAAAAATGGAGTTACAATCATTAATGCAAAGAATCCATATACGACTGTAGGAATTGATGCTAACATTTCTAGTAAAGGTTTGACGATAAGTCTCAATCTTTTTGGAGCATACTCACTTAAATAAATTGCGATTGATAATCCAAGTGGCAGTGCTACAGTTAAAGCGATAGCAGTAGTTAATAGTGTTCCACTTATTAAGGGCATTATACCAAATCTTTTATTTGCAAATAAAGGTGTCCATTGGTTGTCGGTTAAGAATTCGACTATAGAAACTTCTTTAAAAAAGGAGAAGCTTTCGCTAAATAGCACCCAAATAATTCCAAATGTTGTGAGCACAGTAATGGTCCCACTAAGTTTTAGTACTAACTCTATACAGACTTCTTTGTTTTTTTGTGTCATTTTAAATAAGAAAAACAAGCTCAAAGTTGAGCTGTTTAGTTTGTAAAATACTTAGCTGTTTTTACTTGATGAACTCGTTAAATTCAGCAATTTCAGATTGGTATTTTTCCTCTGGTAATGCAACGTAGCCTACTTCATTTGCAATAACACTTGCCGATTGTAAATAGAAATGTACAAAGTTTATTACTTCAGGTTTTGTCGCAGCGGTATTGCTAACGTATATAAAAATGGGTCTAGAGAGTGGTTCGTATACTCCAGAAGACACAGTTTCTAATGATGGAATAATCCCTCCATCACCATTATTAACAGCTACTAAATCTAACTTGTCTTTATTTTCTTCATAATACGCTAATCCAAAGAAACCTAAAGAGTATTTATCGGTAGCTATACCCTGAACTAAAACATTATCGTCTTCTGAGGCTGTATAGTCGCCACGAGTACCAATTTTTTTTCCACATATAACTTCTGCAAAGTAATCGTAAGTTCCTGAGGCTACTCCAGGACCAAAAAGGTGAATCTCTTTGTTTGGCCATTCTGCTCTTATTTGATTCCAATATAAGATGTTTTCTTGTGCCTCTGGTTCCCACATTTTTTTCAGTTCCTCCACAGTTATTGTACTGAGCCAGTCGTTATCTGGATTTTTTATAACTGCCAAGCCATCGTAGGCAACTGTAAGTTCTATCCATGAGATATTATTTTCTGTACAAGCAGTTTGTTCTCTTTCTTTTATAGGTCTTGAAGCATCGTTAATATCTATTTCTCCACGATAGAACTTTTTAAATCCACCTCCAGTACCAGAAACACCAACAGTTACTTTTACTGCTGCCTGCTCTATTCTGTATTCTTCTGCTATTGCTTCAGTTATAGGATATACGGTACTCGATCCATCAATTTTAATTTCACCTATAAGTACATTTTCTTTAGTTTGTTTGGTGCTTTTGTTTGTTCCGCAGGATGCAACTAATATAGTTGCTGTGAACAAGGTAATAATAGTTTTTCTTTTCATCTTTGTTTTCGTTTTTGATTACAGGCCAAATCTAAAGCCTAAATTGTGTAGTCCTGTTACTAGACTTTTAACCTATAATTAAGAAATAATAAATATTGTTATGCTCTTGTTAAGGTCTTGTTAAGTACCTTTGATAATTGTGCTTATTTCTACAGCTTTATTTTGCTTAATTGTTATTTGTAAATTAATTATTTTACATATTTTTACTCAAAATTATTATTTTAATCGTCTAATTTTTAGATGTGTACACCCGCTTAACCTAAACTTAACATTAGGTTTATTTTAGTTTAACCAACCTGTGTAGTTTATGTACTTTATTTGCAGAGTAAAATTTAAATAACACACGTTATGAACACTACTTCTACAGTTACAAGAATCGAAATCAGCAAGTTTTTATATGCAGCTATTTTAGTTGCCGTATACACTATCGCTGTATTAGCATAATTAGATTTTCTAATTAATACACTTATTAATATTATGAAGAAGCTAATCAAACGATTTAGTTTTCCTGTTTCTCTTTGGCTACAAAAAGACGAGAAATCTTTTCTTACTTTTGTTATAGCAGCTTTTATGCTTGCTATGTTTGCAACACCTTATCCTCAATTTGCAATGTGGGTAGGGTTTTTATTTGCCGCTTATGCTGCAGTTGCCAACGATTCTATTCAAACATTAGGGACTTTTATAGCTTCTAATCAAGATAAAAAATGGTGGGTGCTTTGGATTTTTATTGGTGGTATATTTTTATGTACCGTTGGTTATAGTTGGTATAACTATAATGGTGATGTGTCTCACGGTCGTTTAATGGCTAAAGGATTTGAAATAGCTCCCAAGAAATTCCACTTCTTGCAAATTGCTGCTCCAATATTCTTATTAATACTTACTCGTTTAAGAATGCCTGTTTCAACAACATTCATTCTCTTAACTTCTTTCGCTACAGCTCCTGCGGCTATTGGTAAAGTATTAGCAAAAAGTATGAGTGGTTATATATTAGCCTTCTTTTTAGGGGTAACAGTATTCTTAATTATTTCTAAACTCGCAAAAAAATATTTTGTTGGAGAAGCTAAGTTCGGTTGGACTATAGCCCAATGGATTACTTCGGGTACGCTTTGGTCTGTTTGGTTAATGCAAGATGCAGCAAATATTGCAGTTTACCTTCCTCGTGACATGGTTTTTGCCGAGTTTATGGGCTTTGCTATGGTTGTGTTTATAGGTTTAGGTTTATTGTTCTATTATAAAGGTGGCAGAATTCAAAAAATTGTAACCGAAAAGTCAGTTATTACTGATGTTCGTTTTGCTACGATTGTAGATTTTATTTACTGTATTATCTTATTTTACTTTAAATTATACAGTTCTGTACCTATGAGTACAACATGGGTGTTTATCGGTTTACTAGGTGGTAGAGAGGTCGCAATGGCTATTCGTAAAACAGGAGATCATAGCGTAGGGCACTCTGTTAAATTATTACTAAAAGATTTTTCTTATGCCATGATAGGTCTATTTATATCCATTGCTATTGCAATAGGTGTAAACGATCAACTATCATTAACCTCAATGATGGAAACAATTCCTTCAGAGTTTGCTTCTGGAATTACAAAGTTCTTTAGTAAGTTAGGACTATAACATTATTAAAAAAAAACTCCCTTCTTAACTAGGGAGTTTTTTTTGCACTTATTCTTTATATTTACAAAAACTTTTTTTGATTATGACCAGTAATAATCGCATACTCTTAGTAGATGATGAAAAAGATATTCTAGAATTTTTAAGTTACAACCTAAAAAAAGAAGGATTTGAAGTTGCTACTTGTACTAATGGACAAATGGCTTTGGATACACTGAAGGATTTTAAGCCACACCTTATTGTATTAGATGTGATGATGCCTGGAATGGATGGTATAGAAACCTGCGAAAATATTAGAGCTAATCCAGATTACGATAATGTTTTAATTACATTTTTAACTGCTCGATCCGAAGATTATTCTCAGGTTGCTGGCTTAGAAGCAGGTGCCGATGATTATATTAATAAGCCTATAAAACCTAAGGTTTTGGTGAGTAGGGTAAAGGCACTTTTAAGACGAAAAGGTTCTGCTTCAGTTTTAGAAGAAAAGATCGATATTATTGAAATAGCAGATCTAAACATAAACAGAGAACGTTATTTAGTTACTGTTGATGATGAGCCTTTGGCACTTCCTCGCAAGGAATTCGAAATCTTATACCTACTTGCTTCCAAACCTGGAAAGGTCTTTAAGAGAGATGAAATTTTTGATAAAATTTGGGGTGATGGAGTTGTCGTAGGTGGTAGAACTATTGATGTGCACGTTCGTAAATTACGTGAAAAATTAGGTAGAAATTATATTGAAACTGTAAAAGGTGTTGGTTATAAATTTAGATTGAATGAATAAAACAACTAAGTTTATTAGTAAGTTTAAATCAGCCATGTCTCAATCTTGGTTAGTTTCTTTTGTAGCTTCATTACTTTTAATGCTTGTAATGACTATACATATAGTCTTATTCGAGTTTTCGATTTGCTTCTCTAATTCTGTAATATTAGTCTCTTCGGTTGGATTTACTAGTTTCTTCTTAATTCACTGGTTGGTAGATCAGTTTATCTATAATAAGATTAAATTGATTTACAAAAACATAAATGACTTAAAGTCTAAACCCGGAGATTTGAAAAATATAAACCTTAGAAAGGTTAATAAAGATGTAAATTCTTGGAATGTTAAAAACGAACAAGAAATTCAAAAACTAATGATTCGTGAAAGTTATCGTCGCCAGTTTGTTGGAAACGTAGCACACGAATTAAAAACACCCATTTTTAATATTCAAGGTTATATAGACACCTTGCTAGATGGCGCTATAGACGATAAAGAAATAAATCGTAAGTTCTTAGAGCGTGCTAATAAAAGCGTTGCTCGAATGATACATATTGTTGAAGATTTAGATCAAATTACGAAACTCGAAGCTGGAACTATAGATATAGAAGAAGAGCCAGTAGATATAATTGAAGTTATTCAAGATGTGGTTGATCAATTAGAATTAAAAGCAAAAAAACGAAATGTAAATTTGGTCGTTAAACATCAACAAATAGGTCGGTTTTTAGTGCAGGTTGATGTAGAGAAAATTAAGCAAGTACTTATAAATCTTATTGTAAATGCCATAAAGTATGGTAAAGAAGGTGGCGAGGTTATTTGTAGAACATATTCTATGGGAGAGCAAGTTTTAGTAGAAATAGCCGATGACGGAAATGGAATCCCTGCAGAGCATATTAATAAAATATTCGAACGCTTTTATAGAGTAGATAATGCTAGAGACAGAGGTCAGGGTGGTTCTGGATTAGGGCTTTCAATAGTAAAACACATTATCGAAGCACACCATCAAACTATTAATATTAGAAGTACCGAAGGAGAAGGATGTACCTTTTCTTTTACGCTGAAAAAAGTGTAATGTTAATTAATCACTTTTCTCAATCAAATCTTTAAGTAAGTCATAATTTACTTGTGCTTGTTGTTGAAATGCACTTTTTAGCAAGTAAAACATCGAGCGGTAAAAAAGATTATTTCCTTCTGATATAGTGAAAGCTTTGATTGTTGTTTTTTCCTCGTTACCTTCAAAGTAAATACCAACAGTTCCTTTAAAAAAGTCTGTATTCATTTCGAAAACAAACTTTTCATTTTTTTTGTATTCTATTAATTCTTCGGTAAATTCAAATAGCTCTCCATCTTGTTCAAAGTGCATTAAAAAACGAGAACCCACTACCAGTTCTTTTCCACTTAGAATTTCTTTTCCTACATAGCCTACTAACCATTGGGATGTTAAGGAGTCATCTATAAAATTTTTAAAAGATTCCTCTACAGAAGCATTTACTTCTACCTGATTTTGGTAGTTGAAGCTAGGGTGAAAAAAACCTAAACTAAAAAATGCTAAGGTGATTCCTATAAGACCTATTAAGGTAAACTTTACGAAGCGCATAATTAAAAATTTGTTTCTTCAAATATAGAAAAAGATATCCTTATTGAATTTGTATTTTTGCACAGCAAAAAATAAAACTGTGGGAAAGAATAAACATAGAAAGTTCGCTGATAACGAGACCTTCGCAAACATGGTGCAAGCACCAAGAGCCGACTTATTAGAAAACGGTCTTCCTTTAAAAGGGAAATGGCATAAAGAGTTTTTCAAAAACAATAAACCAATTGTGTTAGAATTAGGTTGTGGTAAAGGAGAATATACCGTAGGTTTAGGAGAGCGATTCCCCGATAAAAATTTTATTGGAATAGATATTAAAGGAGCACGTATGTGGCGTGGTGCTCGTACGGCTACCGATAATAAAATGGATAATATTGGTTTTTTAAGAACCCATATAGAATTGATTCACAACTGCTTTGCTAAAGGTGAGGTTAGCGAAGTTTGGATTACTTTTCCAGACCCACAGATAAAATACCGTCGTAGAAAAAAACGTCTTACGGCACCCGATATGTTAGAAATGTACCGTAAAGTATTAACCGACGATGCAATCATTCATCTCAAAACAGACTCCCAATTTTTGCATGGTTATACTCTCGGTATAGTAGAGGGCTATGGACACAAAGTATTAGATTCTAGTTACGATATAGATCGTCAGAAATCAGACAACGAATTGCTTAAAATTCGTACCAATTACGAGAGTATTTTCCGAGATAAAGGAATGACCATAACTTATATTAAATTTCAACTCTGCAAACTTGACTAAAACCGATCCATCAGATTCATTTTTTGTGCGTTGCTATGCAGTATCGCAAAGAATACCTTATGGAAAAGTAACTAGTTACGGCGCAATTGCGAAATATTTAGGTGCTGCTCGTTCTGCTCGAATGGTTGGTTGGGCAATCAATAAATCTTTAGGTAAAAATGTTCCAGCTCATAGAGTCGTTAATAAAATTGGGCTTTTAACAGGTAAGCATCACTTTGATGGAAGTAATTTAATGAAGCAGTTATTGGAAAATGAAGGGCATAAATTTAATGGCGATCAGCTCTTAAATTTTAATGAGGTATTTTGGACTCCTACAGATACATAAACCTTTGATTTTTGTACCTTTGAATCTTAAATTTACAGAATGAATATACAGAAAAGTCAAATTGAAGATGCGCTTAAAACTGTTAAGGTTAAGGGTGATGATAAGTCGCTGATAGAAAATGGCTTAGTGACAAATATTGTTATTTTTGGCGATCATGTAAATGTGGATCTAACTATTAAGAACCCAACCCTACACGCTAAAAAACAAGTTGAAGTTGATATACTAAAAGCAATACACGCTCAGGTTTACGCAAAAGCTAAAATTACCATTAAAATAACGGTTGAAGCTAAGCAAGTAGAAAACCCTAATTTAATAAAAGGTGAGAAAATAGAAGGTGTAAAAAATATTATTGCTGTAGCTTCTGGTAAAGGTGGTGTAGGGAAATCTACAGTAACTGCAAATTTAGCAGTTGCATTACAAAAGCAAGGCTATAAAGTGGGGATTGTAGATGCTGATATTTACGGGCCTTCTCAGCATATAATGTTCGATGTAGAAAAGTCGAGACCTGAAGCACGTAATATAAACGGGAAATCAGTAATGATTCCTATAGAAAGTTACGGTGTGAAATTAGTTTCAATTGGGTTTTTCGCTCCAGGTTCTCAAGCTGTTGTTTGGAGAGGTCCAATGGCAACAAAAGCTTTAAATCAATTAATTAAAGATTCTTATTGGGGAGACCTAGATTTTTTATTAATTGACTTACCTCCAGGAACAGGAGATATTCACCTTTCATTAGTTCAGGCTGTACCAGTTACTGGAGCTGTAATTGTAAGTACACCGCAAACTATTGCTTTAGCAGATGCTAAAAAAGGAGTTGGTATGTTCCAATTAGATACTATTCAAGTACCTGTTTTGGGCTTGGTAGAAAATATGGCTTACTTTACCCCAGATGAGCTTCCAGATAACAAATACTATATATTTGGGAAAGACGGAACTAAGAATTTAGCAGACGATTTAAATTTGCCTTTATTAGCAGAAATTCCTTTAATTCAAGTAATTCGAGAAGCTTCAGATATCGGTCGCCCTGTAGTATTACAAGAAGAAAGTTCTTCTTCTGCTGCATTTATGAGCTTAGCTCGTAACGTAGTTGAGCAAGTAGAGCTTAGAAATAAAACATTGGAACCTACTGCAGTAGTAGAAATTACGAATATGGACGGTTGTTCAAAATAAAAACTAACACATGGCTGTAGAAATTAAATCTGACTTAGTCAAAAATATAGAAAAAGCTTTAGCTGAAATTAGACCTTATTTAGAGTCTGATGGAGGGGATATCTCACTTATTGAGGTAACTCCAGAAATGGTAGTTAAGGTTCAACTTCACGGTTCTTGTCAAACTTGTAATGTAAATCAAATGACATTGAAAGCAGGTGTTGAGCAATCGATAAAAAAATACGCTCCCGAAATTAAATCGGTAGTTAATATAGACGCTTAAAAGGAATATTATGACTCAAGTTCAGCAAAAACTTGAACAAGTAACCGTACTTTTTGCCGGAGATTCTGGCGATGGAATACAATTAACGGGTACTCAATTCACAACAAATACAGCACTCTTTGGAAATGACCTAAGTACATATCCTGATTTTCCAGCCGAAATTCGTGCACCTTTGGGAACTATTGCCGGGGTTTCTGGTTTTCAAATTCATTTTGGATCGGTAGATATTTATACTCCTGGCGATAGATGTGACGTGTTGGTTGTTATGAATGCTGCAGCATTAAAGAAAAATCTATCTCGTCTTAAAGAACGAGGCACTATTATCTTGAACACTTCTGGTTTCGATAAAAGAAATCTTCGTTTGGCGGGAATTAAGGAAGGTGATAATCCATTAATCAATCGTAGCTTAGAGGACTTTAAAGTTCATGAATTCGATATCACTAAGCTAACTCGAGAAAGTTTAAAAGAATCTACTTTAGGAACCAAAGATAGAGACAGGTGTAAAAACATGTTTGTTTTAGGCTTTGTTTACTGGATGTATAACCGAAAAGTGGACTCTTCAATAGATTTTTTAAAGTCTAAATTTGCAACCAAGCCAGAAATACTAAAAGCAAATATTACAGTACTAAAAGCAGGATATCATTTTGCAGATACCTGCGAAACTTTTTCTAATAGATTCGAAGTGAAGCCTACAAAAATGGCCGCAGGTTCTTACAGAAATATTATTGGGAATCAGGCTACAGCTTTAGGTTTAATTGCAGCAGCACATAAAGCTAAACTGGATTTATTCTACGGAGGTTATCCTATTACACCAGCTTCGGATATATTACACGAACTAGCAAAACATAAAAATTTTGGTATTAAAACCTTTCAAGCTGAAGATGAAATTGCCGGGATTTGTGCTGCAATAGGAGCTTCTTTTGGTGGCGATTTAGCCGTAACAGCCTCTTCTGGGCCTGGAATTGCCTTAAAAGGTGAAGCTCTTGGTTTAGCTATGATGTTAGAAATTCCTCTAGTTGTTGTAAATGTTCAACGAGGTGGCCCTTCTACTGGTTTACCTACCAAAACAGAACAAGCAGACTTAATGCAAGCTGTTTACGGAAGAAATGGGGAAGCCCCAATTCCTGTAATTGCTGCAACCTCTCCATCAGATTGTTTTACTATGGCTTTCGAAGCGTGTAGAATTGCGATCGAATTTATGACTCCAGTCTTTTTACTTACCGATGGTTATATCGCGAATGGTGCAGAGCCATGGAGATATCCAAAGACTTCGGATTTAAAAGAAATTAAAGTTCAATTTGCAAAAGAACGAACTCCAGAAGATCCTTCTTATTTACCTTATAAAAGGAATGAGAAATTAGTGAGGGAATGGGCTATCCCTGGAACAAAAGGAGTGGAACATAGATTAGGGGGTCTAGAAAAAGATAAAGAAACTGGTAACGTTTCTTACGATCCTGAAAATCATGAATATATGGTTAAAATCAGAGCTCAAAAAGTAGCTGAAATTGCCAATCATGTACCCTTACAATATTTTGATAGTGGAACAGAGAACTCTAAACTCTTAGTGTTGGGCTGGGGTTCGACTTATGGTTCTATAAAAACAGTAGTTAAAGAATTAGCTACCGAAGGAATAGATATTGCACATGCCCAGGTTAAGTACATTCAACCTATGCCAAGGAATTTAGGAGATTTACTTTCTAAGTTTGACAAAATATTGATTCCTGAAATGAATAATGGTCAGTTTATAACTCTTATAAGAGATCAGTATTTGGTAGATGCAAAACCTTTAAATAAAATTAAAGGGGTGCCATTTGATGCACTAGAAATTAAACAAGCAATACTTAATATGTTGAAGCAATAGTTATGGCAAAAGCACAAGACATAAAAGATGAAGTTGTAAAATTAACAGCTAAGGATTTCGTAAGCGATCAAGATATTCGCTGGTGCCCCGGTTGCGGTGATTATTCAATTTTAAAACAAGTACAAAGCGTCATGCCCGAATTGGGTTTGCCCAAAGAAGATATTGTCTTCATTTCTGGAATAGGATGTTCATCTCGTTTTCCATATTATATGAATACGTTTGGTATGCACTCTATTCACGGAAGAGCTACTGCAATTGGAAGTGGATTAAAAGCTGCTAGGCCAGATTTGAGCGTTTGGCTAGTTACAGGAGACGGAGATTCTTTATCTATTGGAGGAAATCATTTGATTCATCTCTTAAGAAGGAATTTTGATTTAAATATTTTGTTGTTTAATAACCAGATTTATGGACTTACTAAAGGACAATATTCTCCTACCTCCGAAGTAGGGAAGAAAACGAAGTCAACTCCAATGGGATCGATAGACCACCCATTTAATCCTTTAGCTCTTTGTATGGGAGCAGAAGCAACATTTATTGCTAGAACAATTGATAGAGAGCCGAAACATATGCGTGAGATTTTGATTCGTGCGGAGCAACATAAAGGAACTTCCCTTTTAGAAATCTATCAAAATTGTAACATCTTTAATGATGGTGCTTTTGGTGGGTTTACCGATAAGCAGATGAAAAAAGATAATAGTATTTATTTAAAACACGGAGAGCCTTTAGTTTTTGGTGCTAAAGAAGATAAAGGAATTGTTTTAGATGGTTTTGAACCTAGAATTGTAAATATAAGCTCTGAGGACTATAACCTTTCTGATTTGTGGATTCACGATGAGAAATGTAGAAATAAAGCAAATATTCTAACTCGTTTCTTCGACGATCCTTCTAAAGAAAATGCCTTACCTAGACCATTTGGAATTCTATATCAAGAAGATAGATTTAGGTATGAGGAAGCTTTAAATGAGCAGCTTAATCTAGTGAAGGCTCAAAAAGGAAGTCCTGACTTAGATAAACTGCTAGCCGGAGTAAATACTTGGCAAGTAGATTAAGTACTATTTTTTTGTATTTATATAATTAGGAAAGGGATATTTAGCATCATGAAGGAAATTACAACACGTACAGAAAAAATAGTACTACATCCTTCGGGTGTTGTTGTTTGTACCGTACACAAATCCATTTATATGGAAATTGAAGATGCTATTGAAAACATAAAGGCTATTAAAGAATTATCTGTAGAAAAAAAAGTACCTGTAGTAGTCGATATTCAAGCATCTAAAGGTGCGTCTAAAGCCTGTCGAGAATATTTTGCAGGCGATGAAGCTGCTAAAGTTCAGTCTGCTTGTGCTTTACTTGTAAGCTCACCAATGTCTCGATTAATTGGTAATTTTTTTATTGGATTAAATAAAACTAAATTTCCAACCAGATTATTTTCAGATAAGGATTTAGCAATTATTTGGCTTAAAAATTTTTTAGAGTCTTAATTTAAAAAAATGAAATCTTTAAAAACAGAAGAAAATTTAGAAAATATCATTGAGATGATTACTTCTTTAGCACGCTTAGATTTCTCTAATAGAATTACTGCTTTAGATGACGACGGTGGTTTGTTTGATGCCATCGCAATAGGTTTAAATATGTTGAGCGAAGAGCTCGAAAGTAGTGTTGTTAATATTCAGGAGTTAAATAAAAAAAATGATAGACTAGAGGATGTTCTTCTGAAAATGAATGAATTTAAATTCGCTTTAGACTCGTCCTCTATTGTTCTCATAACTGATCCTAAAGGGAATATTACTTATGTAAACGATCGATTTTGTAAAATATCTAAGTACTCTCGTAAAGAATTAATTGGTCGGAATCAGCGGATTGTAAGCTCAGGTTATCACTCTTCAGAATTTTGGATTGGTATGTGGAATACAATCAGACAAGGTTCTGTTTGGAACGATGAAATAAGAAACAGAGCGAAAGATGGCTCTATTTATTGGGTAAACACAACCATCATACCTTTTGTAAATGAAAAAGGACTACCCTATAAATACATTTCTATTAGAAGAGATATTACAAAGGCTAAAATTTTAGAAAGTAATGTAATGCGATCTATAATTTCTTCAAACGAGCAAGATAGAGAGTTGTTTGCAGAAGATTTACATGAAGGATTAGCACAATCTTTAGCTGCATTAATGATGCAAGTTGCTATAATTGAACTCAAAGTTAAAGATGTTAAAGATCTACAATTACAAGATTCAATTAATTTTATTAAAAGTTATATTCAAGAAAGTATAGAGAATACGAGGTACATTTCTACGAGTTTAATGCCTCGTACTATGATGGAGTATGGTATTGAACCTTCTTTAAGGTCATATATTTCGAGTATTCAAAAAGAGGGCAGGCGTTACATTCAATTTAAGTGTGCTATCGAAAAAAATATCGATAAAGATATAGAGATTTCTCTGTATAGAATTATTGTAGCTCTTATCGATAAATTTAGAAATCATCATATAAACCACATTTTAGTTTCCATCCATGGGAAATCATCTGGAAGCTTATTGGTTGAGGTGCAATTAAAATGTGATGAAGTAAATCTTAAGGCTTGTACTATTGAAAGTTTAGGTTTCGAATCAAACAAAAAAAGAGTTGAGCTCCTAGGAGGTCAATTTAAATTACAAAAGTTGTTAGATGTATTAAAGCTTGTTATAAAGTTTTAATATTCTCACCTGATCGATGTTGTATTTAAATGTAACTAGTTTATTTTAGGTCGTTTGGTATTGTGCAAATAGGGATAGAATCCATTTTATGACGATTAGCTCTATGTAACTTACTAAAAATTGCAAAAACCTCTTTTTGTCTTCCTTCAAAGCTGTTTTCTGTAGAAAGTTCGTAACACTTCATAGCCCATTCTAGCTCATCGTAAGTGGCACCTAATTGGTCTTCATCTGTTCTTCCATCTTCCCAAAGTCCATCTGTGGGTGCTGCATTTCTTATAGAGCTTATAATTCCTAAATCTTTTGCAAGTTCAAATACCTCTGATTTCATTAAATCTGCAATAGGACTTAAATCTACACCACCATCGCCGTATTTTGTGAAAAAACCAACCCCAAAATCTTCAACTTTATTTCCAGTTCCTGCAACTAACATCCCTTTTGCTCCGGCATAAGTATAGAGCGTAGTCATGCGTAATCTAGCACGTGCATTAGCCATACTTAAATCGTTTTGTAGTTCTGTAGGTATTAGCAAAGAAAAGCTATCGAAAGTCTCCGTAAGTTCGGCTGTGGAGACTATAACGTTTCGGAATTCACTTTTTAACCATTCCACATGTTCTGTAGATCGTTTAAATTCTGCCTTATGCTGGTGGATAGGCATAAGTAAACACAAAACATTCTTACCTGTTAATGCGCAAAGAGTAGAGGTTACGGCAGAATCAATTCCACCAGAGATTCCAACAACAAAACCTTTTGTGTTAGATTGATTGCTGTATTCTTGTAACCAATTTGTAATATGTTTACTAATCTTCGAGGTCTTCATAAGCTATAGTATATGTGCTGCAAATTTAATAAAAATGAATTTCTACGAATATCTATTTTCTTTTAATATAATCTTGTAGCATTTATTACTTTTGCATATTAAAATT
>DKGK01000008.1:24444-25664 GCA_002453265.1 Flavobacteriales bacterium UBA6772
TATTAGATATTGCTCATTTTGATCATCGTTTTTTTGCGATGGATAGTACTCATCTCACTACCGAACTGATTGAACTTAAAAACGATTTTCCTGCATTTTTTGAAATGAGGCAAGACGATCAGCTGTTAAAAAGTAGATTTTTCGATCCTCAGATTAGAGAATTGTATGCTGCGGTGGATTCAGTTTATGGATCTACAAATGCCTTAGATTCTAAGTTAAGGCGGGCTTTTAACTATTTTTATCACTATTTCCCTAATCACGATAGCTTAAAAGTATATACTTGGGTTTCTAATTTTGAGAATCTTGAACCCATCATCATTTCAGAAAACACACTATTAATTGCCCTAGATTTATATTTAGGTGAAAAATCTCATTTTTATAAAACGGCACCAGAATACATAAAACAGTCTTTTAATAAAAAATATATTGTCTCACATGTATTTCATGCTTATTTTACGTCGAATATACCGCTCTTAAAAAATAATAGTTTGTTAGCTTCTATGCTTCACTATGGGAAAATTCATTATTTGTCATCTTTGATGCTTCCCGCTAGTAAACCTCAAATAATTATGAGCTATCCGAGCTCTAAAATGGAATGGTGTATTGCTAATGAAGCCAATGTTTGGGCGTATTTTATAGAAAATAAATTATTGTTTTCTTCTAGTCATCAAAATAAACAACGCTTTATAGAAGATGCTCCATTTTCAAAATTTTACACCAATTTCGATGGTGATACTCCTGGTAGAATAGGGCAGTTTATTGGTTGGAAAATTGTAGAGTCGTATATGTCTTCTAATCCCGAAATAAGTTTAACAGAGTTAATCGTTGAGCAAGATGCTCAAAAAATATTACGTAAATCACATTACAAACCAAAACACTAAAAATGAAAGAGTCGGAAATTAAAATCAAAATTAGCTTAGATGAAAATAAAGTGCCTGAGCAAATATATTGGACTGCAGAAGATGCTGGAGAAGTAAACCAAAAATCAGAAGCCATTTTGATCTCTCTTTGGGATGCCGAAAAGCAAAACTCCTTACGCATTGATCTTTGGACTAAAGATATGAAGGTAGATGAAATGAAAACCTTTTTTCACCAAACTCTATCAGCAATGACCGATACCTTTGAGCGTGCAACTGGTGACGAGAAAATGGCTGGTGACATGCGTCGTTTTTGCCAATATTTTGCGGAAGAACTTAATTTAGTGAAAGATATAAAGAAGA
>DKGK01000091.1 GCA_002453265.1 Flavobacteriales bacterium UBA6772
ATGAATCTCTTTCATGCTTTTTGTGTTTTGAATGAAGTGTAAAGTTACTCATTTTTAAAACAAAAAAACCACCTCGAATGAGGTGGTTTTTAGAAAATATTATTTTATTTTTTAGTCATTCACAACCCAAGCTCCGTCTGTCTTTATAAAGCTTGTTTGGTAGTCATTTTCTCCACTGTCATAAATAACATAGGTTAAAATGTACTTCTGTCCATTAGCAGCACTTGGATCTAAATAATCTAAAAAGAGTGCCAATGCAAAATGAATTTGCTCATCTCTCCAATTATAATCAAAATCTCCATAACTAGCAAGGTTTGCCAAACTAACATTATCAAAATCAGAATTACCCGTCAATTGAGCTGACATATACTCATAATCTGCATTTCTAACAAGTGTATACTTAATCGTGTTATCTGGCACCCAAGTGGCACCGTCGTGACCAAATTGTAACGATGTACTAATTGTAGATTTGAAACCTGACCAAGCACCGTTCATAAATGTATATAGGTTCCCTCTTAATTGAGCTCCTGAATTACTAGAATAATACTTATAGATAACAGATAAATCATCTCCTTCTAAAGCATATGGGTATTTATTACTTAAGAAAGTTAACAAATAATCGTCAGGAGATATTGAACTACTAAAGTTATTATATTTTCCTGGTTGCCCACTAGCTTCGCCCATAGAATCGAAATCTGCATCACTTAAGTAGTAAACACCTTTAGATAAGTCCCAAGAACTACCATCATAAGTATAAAAGGCAGTTTTACGCTCTGTAACACCCTCTACACCTGGTGCTTTTAAAGATACATCCACGATTTCATACGTACCAGCATTAGAATCTGAAGAAGTGTATTTGAAAGCGATATTTATAGTTTCCCCGTTATAAGCTGATAAACTATAAGCATCAGATACGTATATATCCCAAGATGTTCCGTCAGGAACATTCGTTAATTCTATAACATCCCAAGTTGCTGCCGCAACATCATCTGAATAATCAGCTGAAATTAAAACACTAATCCCGGAAACATCTCCATAGTTGTAAATTTGACTTACTTCAAAAGATGAATTAGGAAAACTACCTAAGTCTATCTGCGGAGAGATTAACCAATCTTCATTTTCCAATCTTTGTCCACCAGAATAGCCTGTTACTTTAGCTCCATAATTTGTTCCTTCCCAAACCTGATCTCCACTAACGCTTACTGCTTCGTAATCTAATAAGGTTCCTGCTCCTGCAAAATCTGCCGCATAAAACTCAGTTATCCCATTAACCGTTTCACCAACATACTGCTTGTACTTAGCTAAAACTACATCTCCCTCTACTGCAGTTGCAACTCCGGAAGCTAAAATACCTGGTAATAATTCAGCAGGGCTTTCATTTTCATAAAAAGCAACAGCATTGTCTGCGTTCCCAGGATAATCTGTAAGTGCTAAAGAATAGTCTTCAGAATCAGTATAATCACTAATCCCTGCTGCATTTCCAACGTATAATTGATAATTAAGTAACACTGAAGAATTCTTCCCCCAAACAGGAAACATTTCAGTTAAAAATGGTGGGATAGCAGACTTTGCTGCATCCTCTGAACCAAAGCTCCCATAGTTTAATTCTAATTCTTCGTAATCATCCCCTGTAAGCGTGTACTCTGCATCTCCAACAATAGGGTTCGGCATTGCGTCAACCTCTGCATTGATCATTTCTAATGGCTCACAAGAAGCGAATACCATTGAAAAAACTGTTAATAATAGTAGAATTTTTTTCATGATTGTATTTTTTAAAAATTAACTTTTAACCCCAAACTAAATGTTCTTCCAGCACCGTAATAAACGTTGGCTCCAGAAGCTGTATGTGTCCCGTCGTCAAATGCATCAGAAATGTATTCAACATCAAAGATGTTATTCATTTTACCAGATAAGGTTGTATAAAAATCTCCAATAGTAAACCCGTGTCTAAAACCAAAATCGGCTAAATGATATCCTGGCATTTTCCAAGTGTTTTCTCTGTCTATACTTCTTGTAATGTTAAACTTAGAATACAAGTCACCTGCATAGTTATAATCTATAAATAAGTTTGTTCTATCTAATACTTTATAATTTACTCCTAAAGCATACGTTGTTTGCGCTGCATCATTTACTTTTAAGCCTTTTGCATTTACAACTACCTCTTTGATTAATTCATTTGCTTGATTAAACAATTGTCCTTGCACATCACTTTGCCATGTCCAATCTCCTAAAGAAAACATACCTGTAAGTTTTAATTTAGCACTTAACTTGGCAACAAAATCAAATTCAATACCCTGGTGTAATGCATCTAAACCTGCTATGTTTGCTTCTAAAAACTGACCAATATTGTCTGGATCTAGCTGTCTTGCAGTAATTGATTTATCTAACCAAGAAGTTCTATATAAATTTACATTGGCATTAAATTTCTCGCTTCTGTATCCGTATCCTATTTCTGCACTAAAAACTTTTTCGTTGATCGCTTCTGAATTTAATTCTACCGATTCTTTGTTTAAGAAAACACTTCCGGTTAAGAAAGGTGCTCTAGAAAAATATCCAATATTAGCAAAAACATTGTTCGTATCGTCTAAGTTATAGTTTGCGCCCCCTTTAACACCGTATCCTAAAAAGTTTGCATTGTCAGAAACGTTCCCATTTGGATTTGAAGAATCATCTAAAAAACTAGATCTTCCGTATCTCGTATTTGAGATTGAAGAAGACAAGAACACAGATAAAGCATCTTGCGAATATTCTAGTTGTGCAAAAGTTCCATACCTCAAAACCCTTCCTTCATAATCTCTGTTAAAACGATCACCAACTTTTAAAGCAGTATTCTTATTGTTATCGTTACTACTTGGGTTTAAATAGAACTCACCGCCCAATAAATCTGTAATTGAATAATAATGAGAACCCACATAATATCTTCCATCTAAACCTGCAGTTAATGTTAAATTATCTGAAAGATCTGTATTTAAAGTAGAAAGAACACCATACCAGTTATGGTCATTATTTGAAGCTGCAAAAACATCTGTAGAACCTAGAGCTCCGTTGTCTTTGTTTTCTTGAATAATTTTATCAAAATCAATTGGTTGGTCTGAATCCCCCAACCTGTAGTTATCATTTGTAAATTTCCCAGAACCATAAAGTCTTCTTCCTCCACCTGTTCCAAAAGAGGCATAAACCACTGTTGTTAAAAATGTTTTGTCTGAAATAACCCAATCATGATTTAAAGAAATTTGAGGCTTGTGGTAAAAATTATAAGAAATATTTTCTACAGCACCATTTCTATACCCCCAATCTGGATTAAATCTTTTCCCTCCTTGTTCGGTATCTCTGTTCTGAGCAATTGTTCTCGCATTGTATCTTTGACCGTGCGTCTGTTGTGCGCCAATTACATTAAAAGATAATTTATGTGCATCATTTAACTCCTTTGAAACATTCAAGAAGTAATTAACACCACTAAACTGAAGACCATCTACATAACCATCTCCAGAGATTTTAGCTGCAGAAGCAGTAACGGCAAAACCATTGTCCATTACCCCTGTTGATAGCGTCATACCATATTTTTGATACCCGTTATTTCCAGTAGACATCTTAATGTTTCCACCTTGCTGTGCATCCGTAGATTTTGATATAATATTAATCGTTCCTCCAATAGAAGGCACTGCAACCTTAGAAGCTCCCAGACCTCTTTGCACTTGCATTGCCGA
>DKGK01000103.1 GCA_002453265.1 Flavobacteriales bacterium UBA6772
TTCGGTTTCTTTATGCTTAGAGCTGTTATTTATTTAGCTGGTTGGTATTTTGGTCTTAAAAAATTAATTAGCCTTTCTTTATTAGAAGATAAAAATGGTGGATTAGACTACTATAACAAGAGTGTTAAAGTAGCCGCTATATTTATTGTATTCTTTG
This sequence comes from Flavobacteriales bacterium UBA6772, assembly GCA_002453265.1. GTDB lineage: Bacteria > Bacteroidota > Bacteroidia > Flavobacteriales > UBA7430 > UBA6772. The sequence continues at coordinate 158 of DKGK01000103.1, forward strand.
CAGTAACATCTTCAATGATGGCTTGGGACTGGATTATGTCTATCGATACGCACTGGTTCTCAACCTTATTCGGATGGTATGTTTTTGCCGGTATGATGGTAACCGTATTTGTAGTATTGTCTATGGTTGTAGTACACTTAAAAAGTAAAGGTCAGTTAGAGCACGTTAACGAAAACCACATGCACGATGTTGCTAAGTTTATGTTTGCGTTTAGTATTTTCTGGACTTACTTATGGTTCTCTCAGTTTATGCTTATTTGGTATGCTAACATTCCAGAAGAAGTAACTTATTACAATGCTCGTTTCGACGAATATAGTGTGCCATTTATGACAGCTTTAGTACTTAACTTTGTAGTGCCTATATTAATGTTAATCTCTAGAGATGCTAAACGTGTTTCAGGTTTCGTTATTACTGTCGGTTCTATCATCCTTGTAGGTCATTACTTAGATTTCTTCGTAATGATTATGCCAGGGACTGTTGGTGGACACTGGCATTTAGGATTTGTTGAAATTGGAACTTTCCTTGGTTTAGGGGGTCTATTTATTAGAGTTGTAACTAAAAAACTAGCAAGTATGGAGCTTACTCCTAAGAACCATCCTATGTTAGAAGAAAGTAAAAACTTCCACATATAATTTAATATCAATTCAAATAAAACACAACCATGACAGAATTATTAATCATAGTAGCACTAATTGTTGTAGTTATTGCTATAGCCCAAGTGGTTAGGATTTTCGAACTTGCCAATAAGATTAAAGGTATAAAGGAGTCTGATGTTACTGATAAAGACAACGATACTCAAGGGAAGCTTTTACTAACTTTCGGTGTTTTGTTTATGGCTTCGTTCTTTATTATGACTGCCAAGTGGAATCATCTTTTATTACCTATTTCAGCTTCTGAACACGGTGTTGAAATAGATTTCTTGATGAACCTTTCAATGGGACTAATCATCATCGTTTTCTTAATTACACAACCTATCTTATTCTACCTATCTTATAGATATAGAGGGCGTAAAGACCGTACTGCAACCTTTATTTCTCATAACGATAAAGCAGAAATTATTTGGACAGCTGTTCCTGCAATAGTTTTAACTGTTTTAATAGTTTACGGTTTACAGACTTGGTCTAAAGTAATGGATCGCAGTAATATAGGCGATGCTCTTGTCGTTGAGGTTTATGGAAGACAATTTGACTGGACTGTTCGTTATGCTGGTCAAGATAATAACTTAGGAGCTGCAAATGTTCGTTTTATTGGAGGTTTAAATTCTGTAGGTGTTATAGCCGAATCTGCTTATACAACGCAAGTAGCAGGTTTAGATATTAATATTGCGAAAGCTAAAGTTCAATTATCTCAAGAATTGAATTCTATTAAGCAAGCAAAGATTAAAACTCGAATATCTAAGATGGAAGCAAAAAAAGCTAGATTTACCGCTCTAATATCTACCACTCCTAAAGATTTATTACTTGCTGCAGAAGACGATGTTATTGTAAGGGAATTACACCTACCTGTAAATAAAACAGTACATTTAAAATTCCGTTCGCAAGATGTTATTCACTCTGCTTACTTACCTCATTTCCGTGTTCAAATGAACTGCGTTCCAGGTATGAATACAGACTTTGTATTTAAGCCTACCATCACTACAGAAGAAATGAGAGTAGAAACAGAAAATGAAGACTTTGAATACGTTTTGTTGTGTAATAAAGTTTGTGGTGCTGCTCACTACAATATGCAGCTTAAAGTTATTGTAGAATCGCAAGAAGATTACAATAAATGGATTGCTGAGCAAACTGTTTTTGCTGCATCAAATAATTAAAACAAATAACCACTAACAATATAAATTTAGAACTATGTCAGATCACGGCCACCACGAAGAGAATTTCTTTTCAAAGTACGTTTTCAGTACCGATCATAAAATGATTGCCAAGCAATTCCTTATTACTGGGATTATTATGGGAGTTATTGCTATGCTTATGTCAGTTTTATTTAGAATGCAACTATCTAATCCTGGACAACCAAATCCTATATTTGAATTCGTATTAGGTGATTGGGCTAAAGGTGGCGTTATGGATCCAAATATGTATTTAGCTCTAGTTACCATTCATGGGACTCTGATGGTTTTCTTTGTCCTTACAGCTGGTTTAAGCGGAACTTTCAGTAACTTATTAATTCCTCTCCAAATTGGTGCTGTAGATATGGCTTCAGGATTTTTAAATGCTCTTTCTTACTGGTTCTTTTTCATGTCATCAGTAATAATGTTAATATCTTTGGGAGTCGAAACAGGACCAGCTGCTGCTGGTTGGACTATCTATCCACCTTTAAGTGCCTTGCCTCAAGCCATACCAGGTTCTGGTTTAGGTATGACTTTGTGGCTAATTTCTATGACTCTATTTGTTACTTCTTCCTTAATAGGGGGGTTAAATTATGTAGTTACTATTCTTAACTTAAGAACTAAAGGTTTATCAATGACTCGATTGCCACTTACTATGTGGGCATTCTTTGTTACTGCTATCCTGGGTATTCTTTCTTTTCCTGTATTAGTTTCTGCTGTTTTATTATTACTTTTTGATCGTAGTTTTGGTACAAGTTTTTATCTATCGGATATAATGATCCAAGGTGAGGTATTAAGTAATGTAGGTGGTTCACCAGTATTATACGAGCACCTTTTCTGGTTCTTAGGTCACCCAGAAGTTTATATTGTTATCTTACCAGCTTTAGGGATTACTTCAGAAATTATATCTACCAATTCTCGTAAGCCAATTTTCGGTTATAGAGCAATGGTTGCATCTATCTTAGGTATTGCTTTCTTATCGTTTATTGTATGGGCTCACCATATGTTTATTACTGGTATGAGTCCTTTCTTAGGTTCTGTATTTACATTTACTACCTTATTAATTGCGATTCCTTCTGCTGTAAAAGCTTTTAACTATATCACCACTCTTTGGAAAGGGAATCTACAGTTTACACCAGCCATGTTGTTTTCTATTGGATTAGTTTCTACTTTTATTACAGGTGGATTAACGGGGATTGTATTAGGAGATTCAGCTTTAGATATTAATGTGCATGACACTTATTTTGTAGTAGGTCATTTCCATATTGTAATGGGTTTATCTGCAATATTTGGTATGCTCGCTGGTATCTACCACTGGTTCCCTAAAATGTACGGTAGAATGATGAACAAGAAGCTCGGTTATGCTCACTTCTGGTTAACAATTGTTTCTGCTTATGGTACTTTTTTCCCAATGCACTATTTAGGTTTAGCAGGTTTACCTCGTCGTTACTATAGCAATTCTGCTTTCCCAATGTTCGACGGTTTACAAGACATAAACCAAATTGTTACGGTCTGTGCTATTCTTGGTGCAGCAGCTCAATTTATATTCTTATTCAACTTTTTCCATAGTATTTTTAGAGGAGAAGT
>DKGK01000071.1:0-5629 GCA_002453265.1 Flavobacteriales bacterium UBA6772
TGGAAGAATATGTTAGCAGAAAAAGAAATGGGAGGCGTACAGCTATTTGCTTCTGGGTGGAGTAAAATAGCGAAGGATTATAAAATTAATGGTATTCCAAGATTCATGCTTTTCGATACCAATGGAAATATTATTACCGTACGTGCTCCAAGACCTTCTAACGAAGGAATTAGAACTTTAATAGATAAACATCTTTAGCAATTAAATGCCTAAACAAAGTCTTTTAAAACGGTTTTTAATTTGGAGAGTAAAGCACATCTCCCACAAGCAATTTATCCTAATGATGAGTTTGCTTGTTGGTGTAGGTTCTGGATTAATTGCAGCTTTCATAAAGAATACTGCACTTAGCTTAGGGGGGTTTTTAAGAAACGCTACAGAGGCTTTTAGCTGGCATCATTACACATTACTAGTACTTCCATTAATAGGAATTTTGGCAACAGTACTTTGGAATAAATATATAGTTAGGAAACCAGAAAGTAATGGTTTTCCTACTATACTTTATGCTATCGCCAAGCGAAGTGGTATAATGAAGCGACATCACATGTTTTCGTCGATCATATCTTCTATACTTACTGCTGGCTTTGGTGGTTCTATTGGACTGGAAGCGCCCGCAGCTTCTAGTGCTTCTTCATTAAGCTCTAATTTTGCTCGGGTTTTACATCTTAACTTTAAGGATAGAATGCTCTTAATAGGCTGTGCTACAGCAGGTACAATTGCTAGTATTTTTAATGCTCCTATTGCAGCACTTATTTTAGCAATGGAAGTGCTGATGTTAGATTTAACAATGGCATCTATAATTCCATTGCTCATCGCTTCTGTTTCTGCAACTATTACTTCGCGCCTAATTATAGGAGATGCATTAATTTTGCATATTGAGAATGTAGATACTTTTAATATTGCCAATATGCCTTTTTACATTTTATTAGGTGTTTGCTGTGGATTACTCTCGGTATTATTTTCTAAGGTGTTTTATAAAACCACGACCCTATTAAAAAAGATAAAACACAAAATTAGTCGTGCTATTTGGGGTGGTTTATTTTTGGGGATTTTACTATTTCTTATACCGCCACTATTTGGGGAAGGTTTCTCAACCATAAATTTATTGTTAGCAGATAAAGGACAAGAGGTAATTACAGGTAGTTATATAGAATCTATATGCACAACAGATACTCGTTTATTCGTCTTAATTTTGATCATGTTATTGTTTAAAATTGTCGCTACTTCTGTAACTGTAGGTGTAGGTGGAATTGGAGGAGTGTTTGCTCCATCCCTATTTTTGGGTGCTGGACTAGGTTATGTATTTGCTAAATTTATTAATCATTTTTTCTGGATAGAATTGTCTGTAAGTAATTTTAGCTTGGTTTCGATGGCTGGTTTGATCGCCGGAGTATTGCACGCACCACTCACAGCCATTTTCTTGATTGCTGAGATTACGAGTGGATATGATCTATTTATTCCACTTATGACGGTGGCAGCAATTTCTTATGTGAGTTCAAAATATTTTATTCCACATTCACTCTTCAACTTACAATTAGCACAAAAGGGAGAATTAATGACCCATAATAAAGATCGGGCTGTATTGATGCAGATGCAGTTAGAGAAATTAGTAGAAAAAAACTTCTCTGTTATACATCCTGAAATGAATTTAGGGGATCTGGTAAAAGTAGTTGCAGATTCTAAAAGAAATATTTTTCCGGTAGTAGATGAGAAGAATATATTCTTAGGAATTATAAGTCTCGATGACATACGAAAAGTAATGTTCGACCATAGTTTATATACACAAATTACCGTTGAGGATTTAATGCACGACCCCTTAGGTTCTATAAAACTTTACGACCCTATGGACAAAGTAATGTCTAAATTTAAAGAAACTGGAGCTTGGAATTTAGCAGTAACCTGTCATGGAGAGTATATTGGATTTATTTCAAAATCTAAGTTATTTAGTAACTACAGACGTAAACTTGTAGAATTCTCAGAAGAGTAGATTTCTAGTTTGAAAATTAATTATAATGATTAGTTAGACAGTTCTTCTTAACTACTTTAATTCTATTAACTTCTTTTCTATTACCTCATATACTTTAGTCAATTCTGGCTCCGTAATACAATAAGGCGGAAGTATATAAATTACATTTCCAAGAGGTCTTAATAACACCCCTTCAGCTAAAAAACTTTGGTATAATTGCTGTCTAATTGTACTGGCATAACCTGAAGAATCGGCTTTTAATTCAATTGCGATTATAGTTCCTGTTTGTCGGATGTCTTTTATAATGTCTAGCGATTTAATACGCTCTGCAAATATTTTATGTCTCGCCGCAATATTTCTCATCGCTTCTTGACACTCTTCTTTCTCAAGTAAATCTAAACTTGCAATAGCAGCAACACAACCAATTGGGTTTCCTGTAAAAGAATGTCCGTGTAAGAATGCTTTCTGAATATCATCGCCTAAAAAAGCATCATAAATAGTGTTTGTACAAGTTGTTAAAGAGAGTGGAAGTGTTCCTCCAGACAATCCTTTAGACATGCAGATAAAATCGGGTTCTTCCGCTACTTGATTAACCGCAAATATAGTTCCTGTTCTACCGAAACCAGTCATTACCTCATCGGCAATACACAAAACACCTGCATCTTTACAAACCTTCATTAGCTTGTTTAGTGTTTCGGGCTTGTACATACGCATTCCAGCAGCACCTTGTATAAGAGGCTCAAAAATAAAAGCGGCTACGTCTCCTTTCGCTAATTCTACTTTTAAACTTTCTACTGCAGCTTCTTCATCTTTAGGGAATGGGATATGTGTGCTTTCGAATAATAAATCTGAAAAGGGTGCAGAGAAAATACTTCTGGCTCCGGCAGACATAGCTCCAAAAGTTTCCCCGTGATAAGCACCGTCTAATGCTACAAAGCGAGTTTTACTTTCGCCTTTATTTTTCCAGTACTGCACACTCATTTTAAGTGCTATTTCTACTGCTGATGAACCATCGCCAGAGAAAAAGAATTTGCCTTGATTGGAAGGTAAATGTTTCGATAATTTCTCGCAGAGTTCTACAGCAGGACTGTGAGTAAATCCAGCAAAAACCACATGTTCTAATTGTAGCATTTGAGCATATACCTTTTCGGCTATATACGGATGACTATGTCCGTGTAGATTAACCCACCAGGAAGAAATGGCATCGATATACGAGTTATCTTTATCGTCTATAAGTAGTGTTCCCACTCCTTTTACAATCGGTAATGCTGCGCCAGCCGTTTTCATTTGTGTAAACGGATGCCAGATATATTTTTGATCTTTTTCTACTAGAGTCATTTTTTCAGCAATAAGCTATAGGATTTAAACCTACAGTAATTTATTTTTTAATTCCTGTGCAATAGACTTAATTACTCCTTTATTGAGCCTTTCCAATTCATCTATTCTACCAAGAATAGTAAGTCCTGTAATTTCGTGTATAATAGATTCTGTGTCCTTATTTTCTGGACCATTAAAGAGAATCCCCTTTATAGAAATGTGTCTATTTTTGAGTAATTCTACACTCATAAGCGTATGATTTATACTTCCTAAATAATGACGTGAAACTAGAATTACCTCACAATTTAATTGGCTAATTAAATCTAAAATAGTCTCTGTTCTATTTAGTGGAACCAATAAACCTCCAGCACCTTCTACCACCAAATGGTTTTGAGTTTTGGGTAGCTTTATACCTTGTAAATTTATTTCTACACCATCTCTTTCTGCCGCTGCATGCGGAGACATTGGGTGATTTAAACGGTAAGCTTCCCTATGAAAAACGGTCGATTCATTTTCGACCAAAGCTTTTACCTTTAAAGTATCGCTAGCTTCTAAATCGCCTGCTTGTATAGGTTTCCAGTAGTCAGCTTCTAAAGCTTCTGTAATAATAGATGCTGCAATAGTCTTCCCAACATCCGTTCCTATACCAGTTATAAAGTATTTTTTCATTTGATTAATTCTTCTAAACAATCAACGCAAAGTTTTATTTCTTGTCCACTATTAAAGCTGTGAATGCAAATCCGAATTCTTTCCTTTCCTTCTTCTACTGTTGGGTGAAGTATCGCTCTACAATTTAACCCTTTTGCACGTAATCCGGCTTCTACTCTTTTAGCTTCATTTATTCCAGGAATTAAAAAGCACTGTATTGGATTCTCACTTTCTATTAATCGACTTATTAATTTACTAGAAAGTAAAGATTTGAATAAGCTTATATTTTGTTGGACTTGTATGATCTCATCACCTACATTAAGTTGCCTATACGCGGCTTCTATAGAGTTTAAACTATGTGCACCTAGAGCAGTAGAATAGATAAAAGATCGGGAATAATTTATCAAATAATTTTTAAGTGAATCTGAGCCTAAAATTACGGCACCATGACATCCCATTGCTTTTCCAAAGGTATGAACTCTTGCAAATAATTTATCTTGTACTTGTAAATGCTGCGCCAATCCTTCTCCATTATCGCCTAATACACCTGTTGCATGTGCCTCATCTAAAATGATATGTGCATTGTGTTTTTCACATAAAGTGATGATTGCTTCTAAAGGAACACAATCGCCATCCATAGAATAAATAGATTCTACGGCTACAATAACACAACCGCTAGCTTGCTGTAATTTTTTTTCTAAAGAAGGTAAATTATTGTGTTCAAAAGAAAAAGAACGTGCTTTAGAAAGGCCTATTCCATCTCTTATGCTTGCGTGTATGTATTGATCGAAAATAATAGTATCGCCCTTGTCTGCGATACAGGAAAACAAACCAATATTTGCATCGTAGCCAGAGTTGCAAAGTAAAGCAGTTTCTGAGCTGTGAAACTTGGCAATTTTAATTTCTAGTTCTTCAAATTGACTCGAATGACCACTAATTAGTCTAGAGCCTGTTGCTCCAGAGATTGTGGTGTGTTTTACATTGAGAGTTTGTGAAAACCCTAAATAATCGTTCGAACAAAAGTCTATTAAATCATCGCTATTCTTTAGCCTTCTAAAGCTGTTGTTTTGCTTTCGATGTTCTAATTTAACTTTAAGTTTTTCTTCTAAAGATTCTGGTTTAGACATGGGGTAAAGATAGTGTTGAAAAGATTATATTTTGTAAAGAGACCTACATTAATTTTATATTAGACTTATGAATTTTCATTTGTGTGCTGTACTAAGCAGCATTGTTTTACTTGTTTCTTGCGACTAAGCTGATTTCTCTAAATCGAATCATCAACTACCAGTTCTAGAAATTACTGCTAGTAATGTTGGTTTATGGGATGACTCTTTGGGTATTTATGTAGAAGAAATAGGTGTTGGCGAAAATTGGCAAGGTCTAAAAGCTAACTATTTTTCTGGTAAAAAAATAGGGATTCAATTAAGCTATTTTGTTGAAGACTCTTTAGTTCTAAATCAAACTCCTTTGATGAATGTAAGTGATGGTGGTAGTAGAAAACAAGCTCAAAAAACATTTAATATATCTTCTAAGGAGCAATTTAAGTATCCTTTTTTTGTCAATACCAATTATAGATTTTAAATTACTTAGTCTACGGGTTTCTGGACAAGATTGGAGTATTACAATGCTAAGAGACGGATTAATGCATACCTTAATGAAAACACGCATATCGATCACCAAGCTTATCAGCCAGTAGTAGTA
>DKGK01000071.1:6012-7973 GCA_002453265.1 Flavobacteriales bacterium UBA6772
AATTTTAGAGAAAAATTCTCCAAACATTATCTGAAACAAAACCACCTTAAACTTACTGGTAAGATTGATTTATTAGAGAACGATTCTCAGGTTAAATCTGCTGACAATAACCATTATACTGAGCTTATTAATTTTATAAAAAACAATGATTTACAAAACGATTCAAATTACAAGCAAATTCAAAATTGGATTGATTTACTCAACTTCATCGATTATTATTGTGCTCAGATCTATTTTGCAAATACAGATTGGCCGGGTAAAAATGTAAAATTTTGGCGGGCAAAAAATGAACCATCAAAATGGCGATGGTTTTTACACGACACAGATTTGGGTTTTGCTTTAGCACCCATTTGGGGGTTTCCTGGAGGGCTTGAGCACAACACCATTGATTTTGCTTTACGATGGTAGTACCGAGTTTCATAATCAAGCTTGGAGTACTCTATTATTTAGAAGTCTCCTCACAAATTCTAATTTCAAAAACACTTTTCTAAACAGTTTTGCAGGTCATTTAAATTCAACATTTCATCCCTAAACAGTAGTGCATATAATAGATAGTTAAGCTAGAGCCATTGAAAGTGAAATCCCAAGACATATAAATAAATGGAGTGTTACCCAAGACTTGGCAATTCAGATTATAGATGATTGGGAATCAGCAATTTTAAAGTTGAATCACTTTGGACATAAATGTCCTGCTATTATTCGTCGATATTTAATGGCTAAATTTAATTTATCTGAAGAAGATTGGAATTTATTAGGGCAAAAAAAAGAGTCCCAAAAAGGGACTCTTTAATATTTGTAACGTATAAAGCTTAGTCAGCTAAAACGATAATTTTATTGTTTTGCATTTCAATAACGCCTCCGTGAATCGTGAAAGATTCCGTTTGGCCATTATCTAGAGATACTGTAATATCACCAGCCGCTAAAGTTGAAATAATCGGCGCGTGATCATTCAAGATCTCGAAGCTACCATTTGTACTAGGTAGTTTTAAAGAAAGAACATCTCCAGAAAATAGTTTTGCGTCGGGTGTGATAATATCTACTAACATAGAAATTTATTAAGCTTTAGCTTCCGCTAAAATTTTAGCACCTTTTTCTATCGCTTCTTCAATATTACCTACAAGGTTAAAAGCAGCTTCTGGTAAGTGATCTAATTCACCGTCAAGAATCATATTGAATCCTTTAATAGTGTCTTCGATACTTACAAGCACTCCTGGAAGACCTGTAAATTGTTCAGCAACGTGGAAAGGTTGAGATAAGAAACGTTGTACACGACGAGCACGTAAAACAGCTTGTTTATCTTCCTCAGACAATTCGTCCATTCCTAAAATAGCGATAATATCTTGAAGCTCTTTATAGCGTTGTAAAATCTCTTTTACATCTTGAGCACATTTATAGTGTACATCACCCAATACTTCTGGGTTCAGAATACGAGAAGTAGAATCTAAAGGATCTACCGCAGGGTAAATACCTAATTCAGCAATCTTACGAGACAATACTGTTGTTGCATCCAAGTGAGCGAAAGTTGTCGCTGGAGCAGGATCAGTAAGGTCATCGGCAGGTACGTATACCGCTTGTACCGATGTAATAGAACCGTTTTTAGTAGAAGTAATACGTTCTTGCATCATTCCCATTTCGGTTGCCAATGTTGGTTGGTAACCTACTGCAGAAGGCATACGACCTAATAAGGCAGATACTTCAGAACCAGCTTGAGTGAAACGGAAAATATTATCGATAAAGAATAGGATGTCACGACCAGCGCCATCTCCTTCACCATCACGGTAATATTCTGCTAATGTTAAACCAGAAAGAGCCACACGAGCACGTGCACCTGGAGATTCGTTCATTTGACCGAATACTAAAGTAGCTTGAGAATTAATTAATTCTTTGTGATCTACTTTCGTAAGATCCCAACCACCTTTTTCCATGTCCTCTTCGAAAGCTTTACCATACTTGATAACGCC
>DKGK01000081.1:0-12090 GCA_002453265.1 Flavobacteriales bacterium UBA6772
TAAAGAATATATTTGCAAAAAACATTCAAGCATGAGTTTACTAATTGTAGGAACCGTAGCATTCGATAAAATTGAAACCCCTTTTGGCAAAACCGATAAAATTTTAGGTGGTGCAGCTACATATATAGGTATAGCTTCTTCATATTTTACAGACCAACTAAAAGTGGTTTCGGTTATTGGAGATGACTTTCCTGAAGAATACACCAAAATTCTAAGCGATCATAAAATGGACACAAAAGGTGTGCAAATTGTGCCTAGTGGTAAAACATTTTTCTGGGAAGGAAAATACCATACAGATATGAATAGTAGAGATACTTTAGCTACAGAGTTGAATGTATTAGCAGATTTCGACCCAGTAGTACCAGAATCTTACCAAGACTGCGAGTTTTTGATGCTTGGAAACTTAGATCCTACTGTTCAACGCAAAGTACTTACTCAACTAAAAAACAGACCTAAACTCGTTGTACTCGATACCATGAATTTTTGGATGGATATTGCACTAGACTCTCTTATGGAAACCATAAGTATGGTAGATGTTTTAACCATAAACGATGAGGAAGCAAGACAGCTCTCTGGAGAATATTCTTTAGTTAAAGCTGCGCGAAAGATTTTGACAATGGGTCCTAAATACCTCATCATAAAAAAAGGGGAACATGGAGCACTTTTGTTCGACCAAACAGAAAACTGCTTTTTTGCTCCCGCACTTCCATTAGAAGAAGTATTTGATCCTACGGGAGCTGGAGATACTTTTGCAGGAGGATTTATTGGTTACTTAGCCAAAACAAAAGATTTGTCTTTTGACAATATGAAGCGTGCAATTATTTATGGCTCTGCTTTAGCTTCTCTTACAGTAGAGAAATTCGGAACGGACAAAATTGCGTATTTGAGTCAAGATGCTATAAACGCTAGAATTGAAAGCTTCAAATCTTTGGTTCAAGTAGATATAAAATTGATTGACTAAAAAGTTTATTCGTCTATTGGAATAACCAATACAAATTCTTACCTTTTTAAGGTGAAAAACTTACTCCATACTCTCCTATACTATATAGGTGCACTTTTATTGCTATTTTCATTTCCTTTAAATGCACAAGATTTTGTGCATTTAAAGGATGGAAGTATTGTTGAATGCCATATAACCGAAATAAGTGATTTTATTTTATATGCCGATGTAGATGATGACCCTTATTCAGCTACCTTTTTCTCTGATGATGTCGCATTTTTAGAAATTGATCAAAAAAACAGTCTTATTGTTCGTCAATTAAAAAGAGGTGTTAGAGACGCAATGAAATATTCTGATGCTTTAGGAGCAAATTCTGTTTTTGGATTTTACTTCGGAATGCCTAGCGATTCGCTGCTAAGTAATAAAAGCAATATTCTCTATAAAACAGATAGTTTAGGAAATCCAATTTTAGTTCCTTACGATCCTATGGAAACAGATTTTTCTGACCGACTAAAAAGTCTAGCCAAAAGCCTTGGCGGAACTTCTCTTGCATGGCTTATGGGCTTGTAAAGAAAAGAGAGAAGTGAAAAAAATAAAGAAAGGAGTAAGAATCTAGGAGAATAGGTTTGGTGAAAAAGTACTTAGAAAAAAGTAGAATACAAATTCGCTTATTATACAGTCCTCTATTTTACTAAAGATTTAATTCCGTAAAAGTATGCCTCTTCGCACGGAACACAACCCTCTTCCATCATCTTAAACTTTTCCATAATTAGATCATTTGATGCTTTTTCGGAAGTATAGAATTCAGCTTTTAAAGCGGAGAATTGTAAAGCCCCTGAGCCTAATTTATCAAAGGTTTCATTCTCTAGTAAGGAAGGAGCATTTTCTGCCATTACAGCAAAACCTACCATTTCAATTTTCGCTTTCGAACAACGAAATACTTTTAAGTATTTTTGATCTCGATGTTCTAAGAAATTAATTTTCTCAAGCGATTTTTCCCAGACAATATCACAGAACATAGCCAAAAGCGTTTCTGCTTCTTCTGGCTTATCTTTTTTTATTGAAGCCCAATCTTCGCCCGTAATTGTATTGGCAGAAAGGTACTTTATAAAATCTTCTTTTAAAGGCTCTAATTCTTGGCTAGTAAGTACTCTAAATTTCATGTGAAACAGCTTGAAAATGAATTTTAAAATAAACAATTTTTGTACTGATAAAAACTTATTCTAACCCATTTTCAATCTCCAAATTCCGCTTATACTTCTGTGAGTATTTGTTGTATAAATCGATTTGATGATTACCTAAATCCAATTTCTTTCCTCTAATAAAAGCTAAAGTCACACGGTTTGTCATCATATCTAAAGCATCACCATCAGAAACAAATAAGGTTGCATCTTTTCCAATTTCTAAACTTCCTACCGTTTCTTCAATTCCCAAAACTATAGCGGTACTTAAACTAATACTCGTTAATGCCTCTTCCTTTGTTAAGCCATAAGCCACAGCAGTACCGGCGGTAAAAGGCAAGTTTCGAGAACCCATTCTTTCCATATCTCCTTCGTAATCTAAACAGAATAAAACACCCGCATCTTGTAATATTTTTGGTGTTTTATAAGCCATATCTACCGCATCGTTTTTATATGTTGGTAAGCGATGGACTCTGTTTAATATAACTGGGGTTTCATTTTCTGCAATAAAATCCGCTATACGCCAAGACTCTTCAGCCCCAACCAAAACCAATTTTTGAACATTCATTTTTTTAGCAAATAAAACAGCTTGTTTTATTCCTTTAGCAGAACTAACATGAATAAAAAGTTGTTTGGATCCATCAAAAATTCCTTCCATTGCCTTAAAAGTAATATCTAGTTTTGGTTTATTAGAAAGATAGTAGCTTTTAGCATTATTAAAAAAATGCTCTAAGTCAAGCAAATCATCATTATACTCAACTTTAGAATCCTCACTGTGATTATGATTTCGATCCAATCGAGGACTTTGAGGCCAGTTTAAATGGACTCCATCGTCTTCTTTGTACAAAGCATCTTCATAATTCCATGCATCAAACTCTACAATACTCGAAGTCCCAGAAATCATTCCTCCTTGGGGAGTTATTTGCCCTACTAAAACACCATTTGTACGAATGGTAGGTAAAACTGGAGAATCAGTATTATAAGCAATAATACTTCTGATGTGTGGATTCAACTCTCCCACTTCATCAAAATCTCTTGAAGCTCTTACAGCATCAATATCTGCCAAACCTAAAGTTGTATTGGGTAAAATAAAACCTGGATAAACGTGTTTGCCAATTACATCGTAATAATCTGCATCAGAAATATCAATTCTAATTTTACTGGCATCTTCTATAGTCGAAATTTTACCATTTTCTATAATTATTAAAGAGCTCTCAATAATTTCGCCATTGCCAATATGGGCAGTAGCTCCGTACAACAAAACCCTTTTACTTTGATCTGGTGCTGGGGTTTGTGCAAAGGCCTGTAAGGCAAAAAGGGTACTTAATATAAACAGTAGGTTCTTCATCTTGGTCATTATTCTTTAGTGTCGCAGTGAAAGTGGTACGAGCGGTCTTTTTTAATTTTCTGAATCGCCTTACCTTCATTTTTGTCAGCAAGCATCTTTTGTATCAATCGAGTTCTTTCGGTATTATTTCGCAATCTATTTTCTGCATCTAATTCCAAAGAATAATACAAGCGTCCATCTACATAAGTTTGTTCCACCTTACTATAAACAGACATAGGATGGTTAGACCAGAGTACAATATCGGCATCTTTTCCTGTTTTTAAGCTACCAACTGTAGCATCTATATGCAAGAGTTTAGCAGGATTTAAGGTTACAAACTTCCAAGCATCTTCTTCGCTAGTATTTCCATACTTAACCGCTTTTGCAGCTTCCTGATTCAAACGCCTCGCCATCTCGGGATCGTCAGAATTAAAGGCAGTAACTATACCCATATCGTTTAAGATAGATCCGTTATGAGGAATGGCATCGTTTACTTCGTATTTATAAGCCCACCAGTCAGAAAATGTTGAAGCTCCAGCTCCGTGTGCTTTTATTTTATCTGCTACTTTATAACCTTCTAAAATATGCGTAAAAGTATTAAGTGTAAAATTCATAGAATCTGCAACTTGCATCAGCATATTAATTTCCGACTGACGGTAAGAGTGGCAAGTAATTTCTCTTTCATCTTTTAGAATTTCTAAAATACAAGCTAGGTCTAAATCTTTACGAGGCATTTTACTTGTTTTTTTCTGACTAGCAGATAATTTAAACCAAGTATTCCATTCTTTTTCGTAAGCTCTAGCTCTAGTAAAGGCATCAAAATAAACTTGCTCTACGCCCATACGAGTTTGTGGAAAACGAATACGAGAATAAGCACCCCAATTACTTTGTTTTACATTTTCTCCTAAAGCAAATTTAATGAAAGGTTTAGCCTCTTCAAAAAGCATTTCCTGAGCACTTGCACCCCACCGCATTTTTATTAAAGCTGCTTGACCACCAATAGGGTTTGCAGAGCCGTGAAGCAATTGAGCCGAAGTTACTCCTCCAGCTAATTGTCGGTAAATATTAATATCGTTTGGTCTAAGTGCATCCGCCATTCTAACCTCTGCAGAACTCGCTTGAGAACCTTCGTTTACACTTCTAAGAGCTATATGCGAATGCTCGTCTATTATTCCTGAAGTTAAATGTTTGCCCTCTCCATCAATAATTTCGAAGTCGTATTTATTTCTAATTAAAGCAACCGCTTCGTTTCCTACCGCAATAATTTTTCCATTGTAAATTGCCAAAGAAGCATTATTTATAATTCCTTCGGTTTCGTTAGTCCAAAGGGTAGTATTGGTAAATAAAACAGCATTTTGCTTAGGCTTTTCAGTCCAACCATAAGCCATATTGGGTGCCCATTGTTCACCCATTTCATTTATCAATGTAACTTTATCTACATTAAACAATTGCTTGTTGTCTTTCTTTTCTTTTGGTATTTCTACAAAAGCAGCTTTTCTTTTCATTACAAACGAAACCCAATCTCCATTAGCCAATTGCCCCTCGCCTTCTATAGGATCAATTCCTTGCCCACTTAACCGAATTACATCGTTATATTTATCTTTATAAGAAATATGCACCAATTTATTTTCGACTTTAAATGAAACCTTTAAAGTGTCCTTAGTCGTAATTTCAGCTTTCAGGTTTTCTGGCGTTCCACTTATGTCAAGGGGTAAAATAGCTCCATCAATTTTTAAAATATAAGAACCTCTATAATCATGTTCATTTTTTAGCTTGATGGTATACCCTACTCCATGCACCCAATTTTCTAATAACTCACTTTTGGGATTAAAGAGCTCTTGATCAAAAATCAAGAAATTAGCCTTCATTCCCTTTTTAAGTAATCCGTATTCGTCGGCAATATTTAACATTTTTGCTGGCACGGTAGTTAAGGCTTCTAAAGCTGCTTCTTTAGACAAGCCGTAGTCAACAGTTTTTCTAAGGTGATTTAAAAAGTCTTTTTTATCTTTTAAGTCGTAGGCTGTAAAAGCAAAACTAACACCTACAGAAGCCAGTAAAGAAGCATTTGCAGGAGCCAATTCCCAGTGTTTCATCTTCTCTAAACTCAAATCTAAACAATCGTAAGGATCGCTTACATTATAAGCTTTAGGGAAGTTTAAGGGTACAATAAACTGACTTTTTGTGTTTTTAAGATCATTTATACTCAAATACGAATCGCCCAAACCTTTTATAATAAAATTCATTTTAAATTCCTCGCCTAAAGCAGTTGCATTGCGAATAGCATAATGATTATCGAGTTCTATAATTGGTTTTAACTTTAATATTTTATGCAACTCTACCAAACTCAAATTACTATAATCATTATTGTGCTTTGCCCAAATAGCGTCATAAATAGACTGACGTAAAAGGGCTATAGAACCCATAAAAGAGCTTGGGTAATTTTGTTGAGAATTCCCTTTAGAAAATGAATAATGAGCTAGATTATTTATTTTTACAAGTAACTCTTGAGCTTTTCCATCAGCCAAACTAACCACCGCAGAAGCTCCTCTTATAATTCCATCGTTTCTAAAAGAGAGTACGGTACCAAAACCCATTTCTATATAGGATTCTGCTACACTATTATTGGGTGAAAAATTTTCTGAAGCTCTAAACTCTGGCATCAAAGCTTGATTCCAAGAATAAGCCCCAGGAGTATTACTTTCTAATTGTGGTCGAGGATTCCATTTTGTATTTTCAACTTCCAACAATCCGTAATTTGTATAAGGATCGATAAAGGAAGGGTAAATATGAGCACCTTCCAGGTTGTGAATAATAGCATTTTCTGGAATATCTATAGACTGTCCTACATTTATGATTTCCTTATTTTTAACAAGTAAAATTGCTCGTTTCATACTCGTATGAGCATCAACATGTATTTCGGCATCAATAAATGCATGCACTGCATTGTAGGTAGAAGTCACCCCATTTACAGGAAAATTCTGTTGGGCTAAGGCTTGTAGTACAGTCCCTAAACAAAAGAGTAAGAGGTATAAGTATCTCATCATAGTAATTATTTAAAAAGGTAAAATTAATATATTTATGCGAATGCTAGCCAAGTTTCTTACAAATGCTGATTGAAATTAGTAAATTTGCTTGAATTAAAACCCAAACTATGTACACAGGATTAAAACACTTACACAGCTTTTTGCCCTATTTACTGCTTACTGTTTTGGTATTGGCATTGGTTAAATCGTTTATTGCGTATCGTACAAATCAAGCTCATACGGATGCACACCGCAAGAATGGATTAATCGTTTTAATTTTAGCCCATATTCAATTACTTATAGGCTTTGCTTTATATTTTATTAGTCCTAAAAGTTTAACTGCTTTAAGCGATATGGGAGCTGCCATGAAAGATGCTACTTTGCGTTTGTATGCATTAGAGCATCCTTTAATGATGATTATTGCCATTGTATTTATTACCATGGCTCATTCTAAATCTAAAAAAGATATAGCAGACACTTTAAAGCACAAAGTAAAATCGGTGTATTACCTTATTGCTTTGATTTTAATTTTGAGTAGAATCCCTTGGTCAGTTTGGATCTAAAACACATTTATGTCGCAAAGAGTAGAAATAGTACCCACAGGAGAAAAAGCTGTTTTAGTTGGAATAATAACGCAGCTTCAAAACGAAAAGAAATCTAAAGAATATTTAGATGAATTGTCGTTTTTAGCAGAAACGGCAGGAGCCACTACAATAAAACGCTTCACACAAAAGGTTTCTAAAACAAACCCTAAGACTTTTATAGGATCGGGTAAAATAAAAGAAATCGCTCTTTTTGTAGAAGAAAACGATATTGATATTATCATTTTTGATGATGAGTTAAGTCCATCGCAACAGCGAAATATTGAAGAAGTTTTTGGCGATAAAAAGGTGCTAGATCGCACCAATCTTATATTAGATATTTTTGCAGGTAGAGCACAAACAGCTCATGCTTGTACCCAAGTAGAATTAGCACAATACCAATACCTGTTACCCCGATTAACCAATTTATGGACGCACCTTTCTAAACAAAAAGGTGGTATTGGAATGAAAGGACCTGGAGAAACTGAGATTGAAACCGATAGACGTATTATACGTGATCGTATTTCTATGCTTCAGAAAAAATTAATAACCATCGATAAACAGATGGCTACGCAGCGTAAAAACAGAGGGCAAATGATACGTGTTTCGCTTATTGGTTATACCAATGTAGGGAAGTCTACAATTATGAACGCTCTTAGTAAATCCGAAGTTTTTGCAGAGAACAAGCTCTTTGCTACCTTAGATACCACTGTGCGAAAAGTGGTCATTGAAAATTTACCATTCTTACTTTCCGATACGGTTGGATTTATTAGAAAACTCCCTACACAGTTGGTAGAATCTTTTAAATCTACTTTAGATGAAGTTAGAGAATCGGACTTTCTTATACATGTAGTAGATATTTCTCACGAGCATTTTGAAGAGCAAGTAGAATCGGTAAATATGATTTTAAATGAAATACAAGCATCCGACAAACCGACTTTAATGGTGTTTAATAAAATAGATTTATTCTCTTACACCGAAAAAGAGGAGGACGATTTAACGCCAAGAACTAGAGGGAATAATTCTTTAGCCGATTGGGAAAAAACATGGATGTCTAAAATGAATAACAACTGTATTTTTATCTCAGCTCACGAAAAACAAAACTGGAACGAGTTTAAAACGACTGTTTACGAATTGGTTAAAGAAATTCACACCAGACGGTATCCGTATAATAAATTCTTGTACTAGGAAAATGATTTGAAAATTAGTGGATTTGAAGATGGCAAAGTGGAAACAGTATTCTTAATTCTACTTGCCCTTCTTATCTTCACTAAATCAATAAATCCTTATCTTCTTTTTTAAATTTTGTTACGCTCTTCTAAAACCACAAGTTTAAATCCAACTCCTCTAATATTTTCAATTTGTATTGAGGAATCTACGCTAAGGTATTTTCTAAGTCTAGAAATGAATACATCTAAACTACGACCAAGAAAGTAATCATCTTTACCCCAAAGATTTACCAATATATTTTCTCTTTTAGTAATCGTGTTTACTTTTTGAACAAGCAGCGATAAAAGCTTTGTTTCTTTAAGTGTGAGCTTTCTTTCGTCTGCTCCATTTTTAAGCTTTTGTTCTTTTACATCTAAAAGGAAGCGACCAATTTGGTAAAATTCTTCAATGGGTTTATTTACGAGCTTACGCTTTAAAAAGACTTGAATTTTAAGGCAGAGTTCTTCAATATTAAAAGGCTTTGTAATATAGTCGTCGCCGCCTATTGTTAAGCCTTCAAGCTTATCTTCTTGCATAGACCTAGCAGTTAAAAATAAAATAGGAATATGCTTATTTGTCTCTCTTATTTTTTTTGCCAATTCAAAGCCATCCATTTTAGGGAGCATTACATCGAACACACATAAATCGAAGATTTCTTTCTTAAAAAGCGCTAAGGCATCGAGACCATTTTCACATGAAAAAACTTCGTAGCCACGTTTTTCTAACTGATCTTGTGTTACAAAGCTTAAACTCAAATCGTCTTCAACGTATAAAATCTTCGCCATATTTATTTTTTAATTTTAAACAGTACGCTTGTACCTTTGTTTTGCTCACTTTCAATAGTCCATTGCCAGTTGTGTGCTTTACAAATCTGATCTACATAATATAAGCCTAAGCCAAATCCTTTTACGTTGTGAACTTTTCCTTTAGGAACTCTAAAGAATTTGCTTTTTACATTACTTAATTCTTCCTGAGGGATACCAATTCCATTGTCAGAAATCTTTAAACACAAAAACCTTTCCATTTCTGTAGTCTCTATAGAAATAGATGGTTTTTGATGATTGTACTTTATGGCATTGTCTATAATATTATATAAGATGTTGGTTAAATGAAGTTTGTCGCAGTTTACCAAATCGTTCTTTGCAAGTAGGCTTGTATTTATAGAACCACCTCTTTTTTCAAGACTCAATTCCACACTCTTTACTATAGAATTTATGGATTGATGCAAGGCGATTTCTTCAGAGTTTAAATCTATTTCTCTGCGTTCTAAGGCTGCGATTTGAAGGATTTTTTCAACCTGTCTATTTAAACGTTCGTTTTGTTCCTTTATAATCTGAGTATAATTACTGAGGCTTTTTTCCGATGAAATGGCTTTGTCGTTTAGTAAAGCCTCCGAAGCAATATGTATAGTTGAGATTGGTGTTTTAAACTCATGCGTCATATTGTTTATAAAGTCCTTTTGGAGCTCAAATAAGCGCTTCTGGCGGAGTATTATACTTAATGCATACACAAAGAAGAGTACCGTAAGAAGAAGTATAAAAGAGAAGAAAATCCATAATTTATTCCCAGCGAGTAGGTAAGATGTTTTCTTAGGAAAGTTGATTCCAAAATAATATATAAACTCATCATATTTTGGGAGCTCTCCTATATTGGTTTCGTTTTTTTTATCTTTGAATGAGACATATTCGCCGTACACCATTTTTTCGCTAGAGCAATCGTAAATAGCGTATTCATAATCGGTTTGAATATTCCGTTTTGTGAATTCATTACGAAGGTATAATTCTAAAATATTGGCGTCTATTGCCTCCCTAATATTTACGATATAGTAATCGGACGAAATTTGTTTCACAGGATTTTCTACCGGAAAATCCATCTGATTGTATTCTGAAATATCCTCTGCAACCTTCTTTAAAGAAATAAATACATCTTCTTGAAATTTATCTTGCTGTAAATTTAAAGCCTGACTAATCCAATAAATCTGAACACTTATAATTCCAGCAATGGCTACGGATCCTAAAATGGCTATATTACGTATGGCTCTATTTTTCATTGTATAGATTCAAAGTTGAAAAGGTTAATTTAGGGTAAAAATAGTGAGTGGTGAAATCCAGTTACTATTTAGAGTATAAAAAAAGACCCTCTCGAAAATCGAAAAGGCCTTTGTTTTATTTTAGAACCCGAAGGTTAAAGAACGAATTTCCTTATTGAGCTAGCTCTACAGAATCGATCACTAAAGTATCAATTACAGCTTCGGTAGCTACAGCTTCGATCGTAATCTCTACTCGAGGAACTTCTTCAATATGTGTAATTGCTGCATGACCTTCCCCTAAGATTGGAGCGAGTACTAAACCAATTAAACAAGTTAATTTGATTAAGATATTCATAGAAGGACCTGAAGTATCTTTAAATGGATCCCCAACAGTATCACCAGTAATTGCAGCTTCGTGAGCAGCAGAACCTTTGTGAGTCATTTCTCCATTAATCATAACACCTGCTTCGAAAGATTTCTTAGCATTNNACTTATAATTCCAGCAATGGCTACCGACCCTAAAACGGCTATATTACGTATGGCTCTATTTTTCATTATTTAGTTTGAAGGTTGAAAAGGTTAATTTAGGTATTTAACAGGTTGATTTCAAGTTTCGACCTCAAACTTTTCAAAATAAAATTAACAGAAAAAAAAAGACCCTCTCTTGCGAGAAGGTCTTTCCTTACTTATACTTAATAAAATCCCGAAGGATAAAATAATTAGTTCGAAACTTCTTCTGAAGTAATCACTAAAGTTGTTGCTTCAACTAAAGCTTCTGTAGCTTCAATTGTAATTTCAACTGGAGTAACTTCTTCAATAGATGAATTTTCTGTATGGTGTCCTTCTCCTAAAATTGGAGCAAGTACTAAACCAATTAAACAAGTTAATTTGATTAAGATATTCATAGAAGGACCTGAAGTATCTTTAAATGGATCTCCAACAGTATCACCAGTAATAGCAGCCTCGTGAGCAGCAGAACCTTTGTGAGTCATTTCTCCATTAATCATAACACCTGCTTCGAAAGATTTCTTAGCGTTATCCCATGCACCACCAGCGTTGTTTTGGAAAATAGCCCAAAGTACACCAGAAACAGTAACACCAGCCATATAACCACCTAACATCTCAGCGATCATAAGGTTGTCCATTCCAAATAACATTGGAAGGAAAGTAATAACTAAAGGAAAACCAATTGTTAAAACTCCAGGAAGCATCATTTCTCTTAAAGAAGCGTTGGTAGAAATCTCAACACATTTATCGTATTCTGGTTTCCCAGTACCTTCCATAATTCCAGGAATCTCTTTAAACTGACGTCTTACTTCGTAAACCATCTCCATGGCAGCCTTACCAACAGCATTCATTGCTAATGCAGAGAATACAACAGGAACCATAGCACCAATAAATAACATAGCTAATACTGGAGCTTTAAAGATGTTAATTCCATCAATTCCAGTAAAAGTAACAAAAGCAGCAAATAAAGCTAAAGAAGTTAATGCAGCAGAAGCAATGGCAAAACCTTTACCTGTTGCAGCAGTTGTATTACCAACAGCATCTAAAATATCTGTTCTTTCTCTTACGATATCCTCTTGATTACTCATTTCTGCAATACCACCTGCATTATCTGCAATAGGTCCAAAAGCATCAATTGCTAACTGCATTGCAGTAGTAGCCATCATTGCNNACACATTTATCGTATTCTGGTTTCCCAGTACCTTCCATAATCCCAGGAATCTCTTTAAACTGACGTCTTACTTCGTACACCATTTCCATGGCCGCTTTACCAACAGCATTCATTGCTAATGC
>DKGK01000081.1:12383-12567 GCA_002453265.1 Flavobacteriales bacterium UBA6772
CATTGCAGTAGTAGCCATCATTGCAGAAGCAGCCATAGCTACACCATAAAAACCAGCAAAAGCATAAGAAGACCAAATAGCAGCTGCAAATAAAATTACAGTAGGGAATGTAGAAATCATCCCAGTTGCAAGTCCAGCAATAATGTTTGTTCCTGCACCAGTAGCAGATTTTTCAACAATATTT
>DKGK01000087.1:0-1655 GCA_002453265.1 Flavobacteriales bacterium UBA6772
ATCGCTTCTGCAAAAGACATAGACTTAGCAATGACTAAAGGGGTGAATTACCCTAAAGGATTATTGGCTTGGGCTGATGAAATTGGTTTAAATAGAGTTTTAGCTACTTTAGAGGGGCTTTATAATGATTATTGTGAANNGAAACCGTATTCAAAGAGTTCTTCTACGACCAACGTTATAAACCTTCCTTTTCTCAAAAGAGATTATTAGAAGCAGGGCGTTTGGGTAGAAAATCTGGTCACGGATTTTACGATTATAGCGAAGGAGCTGTAAAACCAGAACCAAATACCGATATAGTTTTAGGAACAAAAATAGTTGATCGTGTAGTGGCTATGTTGATCAATGAAGCAATTGATGCTTTATTCTTAAACATCGCTTCGGCAAAAGACATCGACTTGGCTATGACTAAAGGCGTAAATTATCCAAAGGGATTATTAGCTTGGGCTGATGAAAAAGGTTTGGACACCGTTTTAGCTCAGCTAGAAGAACTTTATACTAATTATTGTGAAGATCGATACCGCCCAAGTCCATTATTAAGAAAGATGGTACGCGAGCAAAAAAACTTTTTCTAATGAGCGATGTAGCCAAGAGAGTAGTCGATAAAATGTACGAGAACGATGCCTTTAGTCAATGGCTAGGTATTAAACGTATAGAAGATGGTGCTGGAACATCGGTATTACAGATGACGGTTCGCAAAGAAATGCTAAACGGATTTTATATTTTACATGGCGGAATTACTTATTCTTTAGCAGATAGTGCCTTGGCATTTGCCTCTAACGGTAATGGAAGAAAAGCAGTTTCAGTAGAAACTTCTATTTCGCATACACATGCTTGTAAAGAAGGCGATGTTCTGACTACGAACACAAAAGAAATGAGCCTTTCGAATAAGATTGGTGTTTATCAGATTACCATTACAAATCAAGAAGATAAAACAGTAGCACTATTTAAAGGCACTGTTTATAGAACAAGTAAAAATTGGGAAGTATAAACACAGTTAGACATTAGCAAAAAAATCTTAACTACTTAAATTCTCTAAATCCTTTATCTTCTTATTTAAAAATTCAACTAAAATTATGAAAACAGCATATATACTAGACGCAATAAGAACTCCATTTGGAAACTTCGGAGGTTCTTTAGCAACCACAAGAGTAGATGATTTAGGAGCTTTAGTTATTAAAACACTAATGGCTAGAAATCCAAACGTACCTGCAGATTCTATTGAAGATGTAATTATGGGATGTGCCAATCAGGCAGGAGAAGACAACAGAAATGTAGCACGTATGTCTGCATTACTTGCAGGACTTCCCTACTCAGTTCCTGGCGAAACGGTAAATCGTTTGTGTGCTTCGGGTATGTCTGCTATTATTAATGCCAGTAGAGTTATACAATTAGGCGAAGCAGAATTTATGCTTGCCGGAGGAATGGAAAACATGACCCGTGGACCTTGGGTAACTTCTAAAGCATCGAAGCCTTTTGGTAGAGATGTAGAGATGCACGATTCTAGTTTTGGATGGCGTTTTGTGAATAAGAAGCTAGACGCGATGTATGGAACAGAAGGAATGGGCTCTACAGCAGAAAACTTAGCTGAACTTTATAATATTTCTAGAGCAGATCAAGATGCATTTGCATTAAACTCTCAGCAAAAAGCAGCCAAA
>DKGK01000087.1:2057-3676 GCA_002453265.1 Flavobacteriales bacterium UBA6772
CCTATTATCTTCTCGAAAGATGAATTTATAAAAGCCAATAGTTCCTTAGAGATTTTAGGTAAACTAAGAACAGCCTTTAAAAAGGATGGAACTGTAACTGCCGGAAATGCTTCTGGTTTAAACGACGGTGCTGCAGCAATGCTTCTAGCTTCGGAAGAGGCGGTTAAGAAATACGACTTAAAGCCAATCGCTAAAATTGTAAGTTCTGCCGTTGCTGGTGTTGAACCTCGCATTATGGGAATTGGTCCTGTTAAGGCTTCAGAAAAAGCTTTAAAAAAGGCTGGCTTGACTTTAGACGATATGGATATAATAGAATTAAACGAAGCTTTCTCTGCTCAAGCTTTAGCATGTATTAGAGAAATGGGTTTAAAAGATAACGATGCACGCATAAACCCAAATGGAGGTGCTATTGCTTTGGGGCATCCTCTTGGAGTTTCGGGAACGCGTATTATTCAAACTGCTGCTTTAGAATTGAAGAAACAAAACAAACGCTACGCTCTTTGTACTATGTGTATTGGTGTGGGGCAAGGTTATGCTACTATTATAGAGCGAGTTTAGTTTATTGAATGTGCTTTGAGGAATGACTGCAAGAAAAAAATTGTTAATTGTTAGAAGTTAATGATTAGAGGTTAGTTTTTTGATGTGTTATGAGGTATGACTGTTGTACAAATTATGTTGTACAAAAAAAATTACACAGAGATTCACAGAGAAAAAAATCATTCTTTAAAAGACTTTTTGACAGAAAGACTATTTTGACTATTTTTCAAACTCAAAAACAGCCACAAATGCACCCTTTTTCTACAGAATTTAAAGAAGCTTTAAGACATTTACCTATAAAGGAAAAGGACAAACTCATTGTACGTTTATTAAAAAAGGATTTAAATTTAGCCAAAAGATTAATGTTTGAATTGGTGGACACTCGTTCTGTTGATGAGCATAGACTTATTGTAGAAAAACTGATTATTAGCCAAGTAGCTCGAATGAGTAATAACTATTACTCAATTGGTTACTTAAACGTAGATGTAAGGCATTTAAGTGCTGACATAACAGATCATGTACGAACAACAAAAGACAAATATGGGAATGCCAGTTTAAATTTATTGTTACTAAACGAAGTACTAAAATTAAACAAAGACAATATAGCAAAAGCAAGACCACGCGCTAAGCTATATAAGTTTTGTACCGCTATTATTGCTCGTGTGTATAAAGTACTTATACTCATTAACAAAATGGATAACGATTTACTACTCGATTTTAAACCTGATTTAATCACATTAGGTAAATTAATTTCGGAAAACGAAATAGTAATGGATACGGCAATAAACCAAGGCTTAGATGTAAACTGGCTTTTGTTTGCAGAAATCCCCGAAGATATTGCGAGCATTCATAAAAACCTAAAAGCTAGTGGGCTGTGGTAAAGTCACAAAAAAAAGGTTTATATATAAATATATAAACCTTTTTAGGTATGCTATTTTATATTCAAATTTGGCTTACAGCAGATTAAACAAGCATAAGCTTTTTAATTCCTCATTCTGGCTTCTGTTTACTGTTTTACCATTTCCCTATTCCCTATTTTACCATTTCCAAAAAAAAAATCGACCGCTGCGCGGTAGCGTTAA
>DKGK01000009.1:0-6006 GCA_002453265.1 Flavobacteriales bacterium UBA6772
TCCTTAAAAGTCTTATTAGGTAATTTTGAATTCAGGTGCTTGTGTATTTCTTTTAGTAAGAATAAGCCATCACTATAAAAGCCATTTATAAGTACAAAATTACCGAGTAATAGAGATTCTATTAGCTCCTCTATATCATTTCCTTTCGTAAACGATTGTAGTTTATCAGTCACTGTAATTGCTACAGGCTTAGTTACATTTAGAGCTGAGTTCATGGTATTTCAATTTTCGATAATGTAAGTAATCATTTTTGCTTATTACGCCTAATTTTGTATTTAAAATCATTACAAAACTAATGACTCAAAACATTAATATTGTAAGTATGATTCTGCCCTACACAAATTAATTCTAGAAGAATAAAAACCTGTTTTATTAAAAAAAAACCCACTCATATTAATGAGTGGGTTTACTATATATTAAAATACTTTAGATTGTTTTTGCATCTACAACTTTACTGTCTGTTATCGCCAAACCTATTACATCAATCATTTTATCAACATAATTAAAAGTAAGTCCTTTTAAATAATCAGGTTTAATTTCTAGAATATCTTTCTCGTTGTCTTTACAAAGAATAATTTCTTTAATACCTGCTCTTTTGGCTGCAAGTATTTTTTCTTTTATTCCACCAACTGGCAAAACCTTTCCTCTAAGCGTAATTTCACCACTCATAGCTAAACTTTTCTTTACTTTTTTCTGAGTAAAAAGAGATGTTAAAGATGTTAACATAGTAATACCTGCCGAAGGACCGTCTTTTGGAACAGCTCCTTCAGGTACATGAATGTGAATATCCCATTTTGAAAACACCTCAGGTTTAAGTCCAAACTTATCGTGATTAGCCTTAATAAATTCAAGAGCTAAAACTGCTGATTCTTTCATCACCTTACCTAAATTACCAGTAAGCGTTAAACGCCCCTTACCCGGACTTAAACTAGATTCGATAAACAATATACTACCACCTACCGAAGTCCAAGCTAAGCCAGTTACAACTCCAGCTACGTCGTTGTTTTGGTATTTATCTTTGCTATAACGCTTAGGACCTAGAATATCAACTATTAAATCTGAGTTTAATTTAGTTTCATATTCATCTTCCATAGCAATACTTTTAGCAGCATAACGAACGAGCTTAGCTAATTTCTTATCTAATCCACGTACACCAGACTCACCTGTATAACCTTCTACAACTTGCTCAAATTCTTTTTTACCAAGCTTTAAAGCATCCTTACCTAAACCATGCTCTCTGAGTTGTTTTGGTAAAAGATGTTTTTTAGAAATTTGTACCTTCTCCTCCATCGTATAACCACTAATATCAATAATCTCCATTCTGTCTCTTAAAGCAGGTTGAATGGAATTTAATGAATTTGCAGTTGCGATGAACATTACTTTAGACAGATCGTAATCCATCTCTAAATAATTATCGTAAAAAGTAGAATTTTGCTCGGGATCTAAAACTTCTAATAAAGCAGACGATGGATCTCCTTGGCTTCCCATAGCAAGTTTATCAATCTCATCTAAAACAAAAACAGGATTTGAAGTACCTGCCTTTTTAATAGATTGAATTATTCTACCTGGCATTGCACCGATATAAGTTTTACGGTGTCCACGAATTTCAGATTCATCGCGTAAACCACCCAAACTCATACGAATGTATTCTCTACCTAAAGCTTCAGCAACAGACCTTCCTAAAGAAGTTTTACCAACTCCTGGAGGTCCATACAAGCACAAGATAGGCGATTTCATATCGCCTTTAATTTTCAATACAGCCAAGTGCTCTATAATACGTTCTTTAACGTTTTCTAAACCATAATGGTCTTTATCTAAAACTTTCTCAGCACGTTTTAAATCAAATTTATCTTTGGAATAATGATTCCAAGGTAATTCTAAAACAGTCTCTAAATAATTGCGTTGTATAGAATAGTCGGGCACTTGCGGATTAAGTCTCTGTAACTTCTTTAAATCTTTCTCTACTTGCTTAGAAACCTCTTTAGACCACTTTTTCTTACTAGCTCTAAGACGCATCTCTTCAACTTCCTCGTGGTGTGTATTACCACCAAGTTCCTCTTGAATTTGCTTTAATTGCTGATTTAAAAAATACTCTCTTTGTTGTTCGTCTAAATCTACTCGTACCTTATTTTGAATTTCATTTTTCATTTGAATCATATTAACCTCATGATTCAAATGAATTAATGATGTTCTTGTACGCTCTTCAAGGTTAGGTTGTTCTAGTAATTTCTGCTTCGTCTTAACATCAATATTCATGTTAGAAGCAACAAAATTTATTAAAAACGAATCGCTCTCAATATTCTTAATCGCAAAAGAAGCTTCAGAAGGAATATTTGGAGATTCTTTAATGATTTGTAGAGCTACATCTTTAACACTTTCTACTAAAGCCTTAAATTCCTTATCTCCTTTAGCAGGTTTAGTTTCCTGAAAAGTAGTAGCATTTGCTTTAAAGTAAGGCTCTTCTTGCGTAAACTCTTGTATATCGAAACGCTTTTGACCCTGAATAATAACAGTGGTATTACCATCGGGCATTCTAAAAATTCTCAAAATTTTTGCTAAAGTACCCGTAACATTTAAATCCTCCGATTTAGGGTCTTCAACCTTTGCATCCTTTTGAGCAACAACACCTATTATTTTATCACCCTCATTTGCATCTTTAATCAATTTAATGGATTTGTCTCTACCTACAGTTATTGGAATAACAACTCCAGGAAAAAGAACCGTATTTCTCAATGGTAAAACGGCAATTTCATCTGGCATATCCTCGGCATTTAACCGCTCCTCATCTTCTTGTGTCATTAATGGAATTAGCTCTGCTTCTTGGTCTAATACCTTTGAAAGAGAGAGTTCATCAAGTATTTTTATTTTCGTATCCATAGTTTTTTCTTTCTAAAATAGCTTTGTAAATGCAATGATAAGCCCTTATATGCACAATTGGCAAAGTATATGCCAAAGGCTATAACTGACAAAAGGGCGTGTTTGTGTAACTAAGCTCTATATTGTTCCGACAATTCGAAAACTTTTGTCAGTATAGCTTTCTCTGTTTCATTAAAAATTACCGACCTGCGTTCCATAACTTTTTCGACTACTTCGAACGCTTTTTTTATTTGGTAGGTTGTTTGTCCTTGTGGACCACCCCAAGAAAAGGAGGGAATAAAATTTCGTGGAAATCCAGCGCCATAAATGTTGGCACTTACCCCAACTACAGTTCCTGTATTAAACATGGTATTTATTCCACATTTAGAATGATCGCCCATTATTAAACCACAAAATTGTAAACCTGTTAACTTAAACCTACCTATTTCGTAATCCCACAATTTAACCTCTGCATAATTATTTTTCAAATTCGAGTTGTTAGAATCTGCTCCAATATTACACCATTCTCCTAATACAGAGTTCCCTAAAAAGCCATCATGTCCTTTATTAGAGTAACCAAATATAACTACATTATTAAGCTCCCCTCCTACTTTAGAATAAGGTCCTACAGTAGTTGGTCCATAAATTTTAGCCCCTAATTTAGTATGAGCAGATTCGCATAATGCAAAAGGTCCTTGTATAATGGAGCCTTCCATAACCACAGCATTCTTGGCAATATAAACAGGTCCCAATTCTGCATTTATAATTGCACAAGACACCGAAGCACCTTCTTCAATAAAAAGATTATTTTCTCCTAGAATAGTATTCGTAGCATTTGCTTTTTCTGAAACCCTATCTTTTGTCAGTAAATTAAAATCTGCTGTAATTTCAGTTCCATTATGACTGAATATATCCCAAGAATTTAAAATATGAGTAAAAGAAACATCAGTATATGATTTTACACAATCTAAAGATTCTTTGAAATTACCAGATCGGAAGGCAATTATATTTTCATCCTCATCAAATAAAGCTTCGTTAAAATCTAAAGCTAGTACATCCTTTACCAATTCATTATTAGGACAAATGGCTCCATTAATCCAGATTTGATCCTCTTGTACATCCGAAGGGTATTTAGCTTGAAGATAAGCTTCGGTAACAAAACCACCAAGAACAGACTCACTTGGTAAGTAATGAGCCCATTTTTCGGTAATGGTAAGTATCCCAATTCTAAACTCAGCTACTGGACGAGTATAAGCAAGCGGAAGGAGGTTTGAACGATTTTGATCGTCGAATAATAAATATCGCATAAGTATTTTTTAATTAGGAATATAGGCAGTTTATTCAAAACAAATCAAAAAACAAAAAGAGCCCTGTAAACAGAGCTCTTTTATAATTCGGTAACAAAAAGTAAATCTTATTTAGAAAACTTGGAGTAACGATTTTTGAATTTATCAATACGACCTGCAGTATCAACTAATTTCATTTTACCTGTGTAAAATGGGTGAGATGCATTTGTAATTTCACGTTTTATTAATGGATATTCAGTACCATCAATTGTGATTGTTTCTTTTGTTGCTGCGCAAGATTTAGTTATGAAAGTTTCGCCAATCGACATATCTTTCACTGCAACTAATCTGTAATTATCTGGATGTATTCCCGTTTTCATCTTGTTCTCTATTTATTTCGGATTGCAAATGTAGGAAATTTCTCAAAAACGAAAAACACAAATCGATTATTTTAAAAATAAATTTCTTTTCGTTTCGTTTCCTATCTTAGCATCGCAAATATAAGCAATATGAAAACACTATTTAGGACTTTGGTTCTATTAATAATTCTTTTTTCTGCCTGTCGTAAACCAGACAGTTATTTTCAAGGAACAACAGAGCTCAGATTCTCTGTAGATACACTGGTATTCGACACTATATTCACTTCGGTTGGTAGCATTACCAAAAGGATTAAGGTTTATAATGACCTAGATGAAGATGTAAGAATTGACGAAATTAGACTCGCTAAGACGGGTAATTCACCGTACAGACTTAATATAGACGGCGAGCAAAAGGACTATGCAAACGATGTAATTTTAAGATCTAAAGATAGCTTACACATATTTGTTGAGGCAACAATAGATCCTAACGATACAAATGAGGCTTTAATTAGAACAGATTCTATTACTTTTTCTACTAATGGAAAAACACAAGATATTGATTTAGTTGCTTGGGGACAGGATGCGTATTTCTACTATAACAATTCATATTTTGTTTTTGAAAATGAAGATCCAGAAATAGAGAATGATAGTTTATTTTTTTATAGTGTTACAGAACCAACTATATGGAATAGTGACAAACCTCATGTAATTTATGGAAATGTAATTGTTCACGAAGGTGGTTCGCTAACAATTTTAGCAGGTAGTAATGTAAATTTGCATCACAGTTCCAATATTATTGTTTTAGAAGAATCAAGTTTAAAAGTTTTAGGAACTATAGATGAACCTGTTTTAATAGCCTCGGATAGATTAGATGAATACTATAGAGACCTAGCCGGACAATGGGGAAGGATTTGGTTAGCAGGAGGTAGTTTAGATAATGAAATTAAGAATGCTACTATCAAAAATGGAACGATTGGTTTACAAATAGATACTGTAGCGAATGCTTTTGAACCTAGTTTACGTTTAGAAAATACTATTATCGCGAATAATAGTAGTTATGGAATTCTTGCTTACTCTAGTAATATAGAAGCCTCTAATTGCCAAATTAGCGATAATGGAACGCACGACTTGTATTTGTTTGCTGGAGGTAGTTATCGTTTTAGCCAATGTACTTTTGCCAATTATAATTCGGCTCACCAAGCTCCTTCTATACGAATGAGTAATTTTTATGAAGATGTTGATGGAAATGAGATCCTTAGACCTATGGAACGTGCATACTTTGAAAACTGTATTATTTACGGAAGAATACAAAGTGAACTAGGAATTGAAGAAACTGAAGAAACAATGTTTAATTACAAGTTTAATAATTGCTTGATGAAATTAAAAGAAAGTGATTTTGACATTTCTAACTCAGCACATTTCGTTTCAAACACCTATAATGAAGATCCTAATTTTGTACAAGAAATGGACGCCTATGAATACAATTATGAACTAGACACCTTATC
>DKGK01000009.1:6424-24249 GCA_002453265.1 Flavobacteriales bacterium UBA6772
CCCGATATTGGAGCCTACGAAAGAATTGAATAAACCATACACTTACCATAAAAAAAACGACACATGAAACAATTTTTAAAATTCACTTTTGCCTCAGCTTTAGGACTAATTTTAGGCTGTATTACATTAATTGCGATTATTGGTATTATTGCTTCTAGCGGTGAATCTGAAAAGCTAACACTAGATAAAGCACATATTCTAAAATTAGAATTGAGCGGTACTATTCAAGACCGTGTTGCAGAAAACCCTTTCGATATTTATGGAGAACTTATGGGTTCATCAGAGTCGGCTATGGGTTTAAACGATATTTTAAGTAACATCTCAAAAGCCAAAAACGACCCAAACATTGTAGGTATTTACTTAGAAATGGGCTCCTTAAGTGCTGGATTTGCAACCATAGAAGAAATTAGAAATGCTTTAATTGACTTTAAAGAATCTGGAAAATTTATTTCTTCTTATTCTGAGTACTATAGCCAGAGAGCCTACTACTTAGCTTCTGTTTCTACGACCATTTGTATTTACCCAGAAGGTGCTATGGAGTTAAAAGGACTTAATAGTACAATAATGTTTTATACCGATGCTTTGAAAAAAATTGGTGTGGAACCTCAAATTATCAGACATGGTAAATTTAAATCTGCGGTAGAACCTTTCATGCTTACTAAAATGAGTGATGCAAACCGTGAGCAAGTAGAAACTTATATGGGTTCTATTTGGGAACAGTTTCTAATTAATGTAGCTAAAGACAGAGAACTTAGTTCAGAAGAACTGAATACTATAATTGATAATTTCGATGTTAAAAATTCAGCTGATGCTAAACGATTAGGCTTTGTAGATGAACTTTTTTACAGAGATCAAATACAAAACCACTTAGTTGAATTAATGGAAGAGGATAAATTTGATGATTTAAACTTTATTAGTCATTCCAGATACAAACGTGTTAAGAATGAAAATGCACGAGATAAATTTAAGAAGGATAAAATTGCTGTAATTTATGCACAAGGAGAGATTAAATCTGGAGAAGGAAAAGAAACTGTTATCGGTTCTGAACGAATCTCTAAAGCGATTAGAAAAGCACGTTTAGACGAAAAAGTAAAAGCAATTGTATTACGTGTAAACTCTCCTGGAGGAAGTGCTTTGGCATCGGATGTAATATGGAGAGAAATGAGCTTAGCAAAGGATGAAAAACCTGTGGTAGTTTCTATGGGAGATGTTGCTGCTTCGGGAGGTTATTATATTGCTTGCGATGCCGATAAAATTTATGCATCGCCCAGTACTATAACTGGTTCAATTGGCGTTTTTGGGATTATGATGAATCTTGAAGAATTATACACCGATAAATTAGGACTTACATTCGATCAGGTGAAAACCAATAAATTTGCAGATTTAGGCTCTAACAACCGCCCACTTACCGAAGAAGAATATGCAATTATTCACCAAAGTGTGGTAGAAGTATATGAAACCTTTACTTCGAAAGTGGCAAACGGTAGAAAGATGACTCAAGAAAGTGTAGATGCTATAGGACAAGGTAGAGTTTGGAGTGGTTCTAACGCAATGGACATAAATCTTATTGACGCTTTCGGCGGTTTAGAAGAGGCTATAAAAGGAGCTGCAGAATTAGCAGAAATGGATGAGTATAGACTATTTGAGTTACCAGAATTAAAAGCCCCATTAGAACAATTACTAGAAGAATTAGAAACTGGATTTTCTGCTTCTATAATGAAATATACTCTTGGAGATGAGTACAAGCACTACAAGGCTATAAACGACATGAAACACCTTAAAGGGATTCAAGTTAGAATGCCTTATCAGTTTACTATTGATTAGTACAAACGCTATAAAACGAAAAACCCCAGAATACAAAAGTATTCTGGGGTTTTTCGTTTACACTAATACTATCTTTTAGTAATAGACTTCAAATACATACGTTCAACTTTATCACGAGCCCAAGGGGTCGTTCTCAAAAACTTTAAACTCGATTTAAAAGTAGGATTATTTAAGAAGCAGTTAATATTTAAACGCTCCCCCATTTCTTCCCATCCGAATTTATCTTCTAAGTGTTCCAAAATCTCTACCAACTTAACTCCATGTAATGGGTTGTTGGGCTGAATTTCTGTTTTATTTTCTTTTTCCATAAAAGTAAAAAACCTCCGATTACTCGGAGGCTTTCGTATTTAATTTATCCTAAAAAAGGGTATCTATAATCTGTAGGTGTAACAAAGGTTTCTTTTATTGTTCTAGGAGAAGCCCAACGCAATAAGTTCAAGAAAGAACCTGCTTTATCGTTTGTTCCAGAAGCACGTCCACCACCAAAAGGTTGTTGAGAAACAACTGCTCCAGTAGGCTTATCGTTAATATAGAAGTTACCTGCACAGTTTTTTAATTTCTCAGAAGCCAATGCAATTGCATATCTATCTTGAGAGAAAATAGCACCTGTTAAAGCGTATTCAGAAGATGAATCTACTATATCTAAAGTCGCTTCAAAATCATTCTCGTCGTAAACATAAATAGTCATTACAGGCCCGAATAATTCCGTTTCCATAGTCGTATAACGAGGTGTTTTAGCTAATATAATTGTAGGTTCAATAAAGTAACCTACCGATTTATCGTAGTTACCACCAGCAATAATTTCAGCATCTGCATCCGTTTTTGCAGCATCTATATAAGAAGTAATTTTATCGAAAGAAGCTTCGTGAATTACTGCATTTACATAATTAGATAAATCGTCTGGAGCACCCATTTTAATAGTCTTCAAATCCTCAACTAAATACTCCTTTACTTCTTCCCATAAATTAGAAGGCACATAAGCACGAGATGAAGCAGAACATTTTTGTCCTTGAAACTCAAAAGAACCACGTACAATTGCAGTAGCTACTTCTTTAGCAACCGCAGATTTATGAACCATGATAAAATCTTTACCACCAGTTTCTCCTACGATACGAGGGTAAGTTTTGTAATTATGTATATTGTTACCAATTTGCTTCCACAGGTTTTTAAACACATTTGTAGAACCCGTAAAGTGTAATCCTGCAAAGTCTGGACTAGCAAATACCTCATTAGAAATCTCAACTGGATCTCCATAAATAACATTTATTACACCGTCTGGTAAACCAGCAGCTTTAAATAAATCTACAATTACTTGAGCAGAATATACTTGTGCATCAGAAGGCTTCCAAACAACAGTATTACCCATTAAGGCTGGAGCAGCACATAAGTTAGCTGCAATAGAAGTAAAGTTAAAAGGAGTAATTGCATAAATAAACCCTTCTAAAGGACGGAATTCCATACGGTTCCATACACCCTCAGACGATTCTGGTTGCTCCATAAAAATATCAGTCATGTACTGCACATTAAAACGCAAGAAGTCGATAAGCTCACAAGAAGCATCTATTTCTGCTTGATGTACATTTTTAGACTGTGCTACCATAGTAGCAGCATTCATACGTGCACGGAAAGGTCCTGCTAAAAGATCGGCAGCTTTCAAGAATATTGATGCTCTGTGCTCCCACTTCATATTCGCCCAATCTTCTTTTGCAGCCAAAGCAGCCTCAACAGCTTTTTTAGCGTGGCTAGCATTTCCTTTATGGTAATTACCAACTACATGTTGGTGTTGATGTGGAGGTGTCATGGCAGCAAGATCGTTTGTACGAACTTCTTCCGAACCGATATACATTGGTATATCGATTACTTCTGACATCATTTTCGCGTATTCTGCGGTTGTTGCTTCACGTTCGCTTGAACCTGGTGCAAACGACTGTACCGGTTCGCATGAAGCGATTGGCACTTGAAAGAATCCTTTCCCCATTATATGTGTAATTTATTGTTAGTCTTGATTTTGTAGTGCAAAAATAACAAACTCTTTTTTAATAATACATGTTTGATGAATTAGCTTTTATGATTATCCGTTACGATACAAGACAAAAACATTTATGCTAGTTCTTTTTCTTGATGAAAAAAACCAAAAATCATGAATATTTTATTCGTGTGTTTCGATTTTTAATGGAACTCATGATTTATAATTCATTTTTAACGTCCAAGAAACTTTAAAGTGGATACCAAAATGAACTCGCTAGCCCCCGGTCTACAAGCTCAAACAGTATTTTGCTAGGCTCATTTAAACGCTTCTTTAACTAAAATAAGGGTCGGCAATAAAACACAAGGGAAATAGGGAGCAAGTAGAAGGGAATGACATCCATTCTTAAAACATCCTTTTGACACATTGATTATTTTGACTTTTCTATTCTACTTGAACAACTAGCCCATTTTATAAACGAGAGCAGCCCAGTTATTTTTTTCACTTTGTCTTAAAAGGCGTAATCCTAGAGTACGTGCTTTGGTGTCTATATGAGAAATATCGGAGGTGTAGAATCCAGAAAAAGCAATTTGAGATCCTGTACGCATTGTTTTTGTGTAAGCCTCCATATCGTTTAAAAGAATATTTCTGTTTATGTTAGCGAGAATTATATCATAAGAACAATTGTTTAACAGCTCTGCACCTCCTTGCTTCACAATTATTTGAGAGCATTTATTTTTGCGAATATTTTCTAGTGTATTTTCATAAGCCCATTTATCAATATCAATACCCGTAATAGAATTTGCACCTTTCATACATGCTAAAATGGCTAATATTCCTGTACCACAGCCCATGTCTAAAACACGTTTACCGCTTACATTCATATTCAACAACTGAGTAATCATTTGATGCGTTGTTTCGTGGTGCCCTGTACCAAAAGACATTTTTGGTTCTATAACAATATCAAAGTCCACCTCTTTTTTATCGTGAAATGGAGCTCTAACAATACATTTACCATCAACTTCTATAGGCTCAAAACTCTTTTCCCATTCGGCGTTCCAGTTTTGCTGTTCTATAATAATAACTTCCATAGTAATAGAAAAGTCTGGATTATGAAGGATATACAAATCGCTTATTTCTTCTTCTACAAAATCGGCTTCTTGTACATAAGCTTGCAAACCAGTGTCGGTATTTACAAAGCTTTCAAAATTTAATGCACCAAGTTCTGCCACTAAAATTTCACGAGCCATTTGAGCATTAATTTCTGCAGATTCGTTAGCAGTAATCGTAAAATTAACTTCAATATAATTCATAAACTAAGCCTTAATAATTGAAACAAAATCTGTGGCTTTTAATGAAGCACCACCAATTAATCCACCGTCAACATCTGTTTGAGAAAACAATTCCTTAGCATTAGTAGGCTTACAAGAACCTCCGTAAAGAATAGAACAGTTTTCTGCAATCTCAGATCCGTATTTAGCAGTCATTACTTTACGAATATGAGTGTGCATTTCTTGCGCTTGAAAACTTGTAGCTGTTTCTCCAGTACCAATAGCCCAAACAGGTTCGTATGCCAAAACTATGTTTTTAATAGTGTCCGCTTCTAAATGAAATAAGCCTTCTGTAATTTGTTGAGTCACTAAATCCAAGTGACTATTTGCTTTACGTTCTTCTAAAGTTTCACCAAAACAATAAATAACTTTTAGGTTTTGAGACAATGCAGCGTCTAGCTTTTTAGCTAATAAACTGTTTGTTTCTGCATTAAATGCTCTGCGTTCAGAATGGCCTAAAATTACATATTCTAAGCCTAAATCTGCTAACATAGCAGGTGAAATTTCACCTGTAAAAGCACCAGATATTTCATGATGGCAATTTTGGGCAGCAACTTTTACATTGGTTCCTTTACAAAGTGTTACCAAAGAAGCTAAGTGAATATAGGGAGCAGAAATAATTACTTTTCTTGTTGCATCTGATGTAAGTGCTATAATGGTCTTACATAAATCTATTCCTTCTTGAAGATTCAAATTCATTTTCCAGTTTCCTGCAACTATCTGCTGTCTCATGTTATTGCTATTTTTATGCAAATATAAGTTAAGCAGTTAGTTTCTTTTATAGCAGCAGGGAGTTATTTTAATCAATTTGACTTAAAAGGAACAAATAACTCAAAGCAGCAAGAATTGCTAAGCCAAAACTAATAAGTGTTCCTATTAAAATGTACTCAGTAAGTTTACGGTCTTTTGCTCTAGATAAATCTCCGAATCTAAAAACAAACTTCGCAGCAAGTAAAAAGCTATACAAGCTCAATAATTTAACAAAAGTATAAACAAACAAAGGCTCTAGCACAGGAATATACTATGATCCATACAGCAGAAAATCCTCTTTATATGTAGCGTACATATTCGATTTAGACATAAATATTTTCAGAAAACAGCTGACACCATAGTGCTAAGCAATACAAATAAAAACAACTGGTAAATAGTTAGATAATAGGAGGTTTGAAATATTAAATTGATCGTAATTATATGAATATACTACAGCTACAACAACCAATAGGTGAGCAATTTTATCGATTAAAAAAAAAGCACCTTATGTCCATTATATCTAGCAAATATAGCTTGGCTAAATCAATAGCATAATGGCTAAGCACTATAAATATAATTCCAAGCCAATAGATCGTTTGAAATTTTACCAGTAAAAATAAAATGCTGAAATGAAATAATACATGCAAATACAAAAAAGGAAATCGGGAATGCAATGAGCCAACAAAAACTTTATTAATAAGACTAACATAACCGTTTCATTTCGTAAGAATAATATTTAAAAATTTGTTTTAATTGTATAAAACCAGCATTTTTAAGCGAAATGCTAATATTTCTTTGTTTTTTATTAAGTTTTAAAGCTAGTTATTTTTGAATTATTTTCTGTTTTTGCAGCACATTATTTACAATTAAAGCCATGTTAGTAGCACAACCATCAATAGTAAAATTGCAAACTGAATAATAATATTCATCGACCTATCGAAGTTTATCCATGGCGATTTAATCGTTAAATTCTGTTTTTTTAATGAATAGAAGCTCTCCCCAGAATTTACATAAGCACTCGAGTTATACTCTGCTACAACTGAAGACTTATAAGAAACCTCTCCTATACCAATGGCTAAACGAACATCAATATTTTTAAGTTGCTTTTCAGGTGTAATTAATGAGTTAGCTCGCAAGTAAAGCATCCATAACATCCACATTAAGTTGAAAGCTTTCTCCTCTAAAAAAAACCAACTACTAGGTTGATCTCCAAAACTAATTGAAACTAACTTCAAATCATCTAACCAAATTGGGGGCTCTAAACCTCTCGAATTAAAGACATCTCCTGTTACTAGAGCTATCATAATAAATATATTTAACGAAAATATACTGCTTATTAAATATAATTTCAATTATATTATATTTTTAATATAAAATGAATTAAATGAAGGATTGAATATAAATACTATTTACTATAATGTTGATTCTTTCTTATAAAGGTAATATGTAGCTAAAAAAATTATACCCGTAAATCACAAGCCAATTACCAAAGCTACAGTAACTAAACTCGCCGAATAATTACTGTGATAAACATACAAAAACTGCCATCGAATTCGATGGCAGTTTTTTGTAATTTACAATTAAAGCTCTTATTCAAAATAAACTTTAACCTTCACTCTTAAACATAAAATCAAATACACTTAAAGTAATCGAAAGGCTCTAAACAATCTGTGCAAGTATAAAGAGACTTACAAGCGGTAGAACCAAACATACTCTTAATTTCTGTATTTGTAGATTTACATTGCGGACAAGCCACCAACTCTTGGTTAAGCATTCCCTTTTTAGAACTCGCATTTCCTAATGGAGGAGCAATACCGAAAACCCTCAATTTCTCTTTGGTTTCAGCATTCATCCAATCTGTGGTCCAAGCAGGTTTATATACTAACGTAACCACGGTATTCACAAAACCATGTTCGGCTAGTTTTTCCTTCACCATAGCATCAATCATATCCATTGCAGGGCAGCCACTATAGGTAGGACAAAGAAAAACCTCTACGCTATTATCATGTATGATTACATCTCTAATCATACCCATTTCTATGATATTTACCACAGGAATTTCTGGATCTGGAACCTCAGCTAAAAGCTGATAAACCTTTTCTATAGGAGTAAACTTAGTCATCTTAAACTACCACTTCGCATCAGGATAAGCCCTTTGCAAGTATTGCATTTCGGTAAGTAAATAGCCCAAATATTCGGTATGAATTCCTTTCTTACTCCCCGTAGTCATATAAATAGAGTGAGGAGTTTCGAGGGTAGCTTCAGAAAATTTAGCTGTAATATGTTCCATCAAGAAAGTTTTCATTTCTAT
Source organism: Flavobacteriales bacterium UBA6772 (assembly GCA_002453265.1). Taxonomy (GTDB): domain Bacteria; phylum Bacteroidota; class Bacteroidia; order Flavobacteriales; family UBA7430; genus UBA6772. Next base: position 14,607 of record DKGK01000009.1, read on the forward strand.
ACCTGTAGGAGCATAAGAAGCTTTTTGAGCCATGAAGTCTATTTCATCTTCTTCGTATAACTCACCAACAAACATCCACAACTCGTTAATTGCAGTTTGTGTACGTTCGTGACTCTCTTCGGTACCATCGCCTAAGCGTTTTAACCACATAGCAAAATGACGTTCGTGGTACGTTAATTCCTTTAAAGCTTTTAACGCAATTCCAGAAAGCGTATCATCTTCTACTTTAGAAAGTGCTTGATAAGTTTTTAGTAAATACAAAGACATAATATACTGACGTACTATTACAAAAGCAAAATCTGTATTAGGTTGCTCGGTAAGCATGAAATTGTGAAACTGTCGCTCTGGTCTTCTAAAAGCTAAATCGTCTGCAGTACGAGTACCACCTTCTAATTTAGCTGCGTAAATTAAAAGTGCTTCAGCCTGACCAAGTAGGTCTAAGCCCAAGTTAATTTGTGCGATATCTTCTTCTAAAAAAGGACCGTTACTACACAATTCAGACTGGCGGTGAGCCATTATTAAACAGTGATCACCTAGTCTGATGCAAAATTTAGATAAATTTAAATTATCCATTCTTACATATTTTTTAGCCCATCGGGAAGTTCATAAAAAGTAGGATGACGGTAAACCTTATCGTTAGAAGGATCGAAAAAGCTTTCATCGTCAGAAGAATCTATAGCAACAATAGCATCTGCAGGAACTACCCACATACCTCTACCTTCGCCTCTACGCGTATATAAATCGCGTGCATTTTGTATTGCCATCTCTTTGTCGTAAGCATGTACCGATCCAAAATGCTTAAAAGGAAGCCCCTTTTTAGTTTGGATAAATACTTCCCACAACTGTCCTTGTGTATCTTTTACTTCGCTCATCGTTTAGTTCTTTGCTTGTTTTTGAGCATAAGCTGCTGCAGCCTTTCGGACCCATTCGCCATCGGTATGTGCTTTTTTGTGGTGTTTTAAACGTTTGATATTACAAGGACCTCCACCCTTTATAACCGCCCAAAATTCATCCCAATCAATGGCACCAAAATCGTATGATTGCTCCTTTTCGTTCCACTTTAAATCCTTGTCTGGAACAGTAAGACCTATTAATTCTACTTGAGAAACTGTTTTATCGATAAAACGTTTTCTTAAAACATCGTTAGATTCTCTTTTAATTTTCCATTTCATCGCGTTTCCAGAACGTGGAGAATCGCTATCGTGCGGACCAAACATCATTAAAGAAGGCCACCAAAAACGGTTAAGTGCGTCTTGAGCCATCTCTTTTTGCTCATCCGTACCAGCAGCCATAGAAGCGATTATCTCGTATCCCTGTCGTTGGTGAAAACTTTCTTCTTTACATATTTTCACCATGGCTCTGGCATAAGGTCCGTAAGATGTTTTTTGCAGCGATACCTGATTGGTAATCGCAGCACCATCTACTAACCAACCAATAGCGCCCATATCTGCCCATGTAAGAGCAGGATAGTTAAAAATACTAGCGTATTTGGCTTTACCTTGGTGAAGTTTTTCTATAAGTTCATCTCTAGTAATACCAAGAGTTTCGGTAGCACTGTATAGATAAAGACCATGTCCAGCCTCGTCTTGTACCTTTGCCAAAAGAATTTTCTTAGCTCTTAAACTAGGAGCTCTTGTAATCCAATTTCCTTCTGGCTGCATTCCTATAACTTCGGAATGTGCGTGTTGCGACATTTGTCTAATAAGATGCTTTCGATATTCCTCGGGCATATTATCGCGCGGTTCAATCTTGTCGTTTGCATCAATTCGTTCTTGAAAAAGAACATTTAATTCTTCTGCTCCCATCTGTTTTTATTCTTCGTGTTCGTACCCCCAAGTATCCAATTCTTCTTTAGACCATAACTCTGGGAAAAAGATTCTTTTTTGATACTTCGGATGCATGTATTTTTTCCAAGGCGATCCTCCTGTAGCAGCAACTGGTTTTCCACTAGATTCTAAATAGTGTTCTGCAGTGCGATAATGAGTCATCGTCCATTTAATATTAATTTTATTGTCTAAAGCCTTCATCGCTTTAATCAATTTTGGGCTTTGTTTATCTTCCTCACTTAAAGAATTAAAAACAGCTCTTAAATTTTTTGTTTCGTATTCTGTAGCGGTATCGAGTAATTCTTTACCGTATTTCTCTTCGAACATAGAAAGCATTAAACTCTTCTCGCCTGTCTTATGATTTTTTCCAGCAGCTTGCCAATATAGGTTGTCTATTTTAGCTTGTAGTCCAACAAACTCATCTGCTTTATGCTTATAACGAGCATCAATAAGATTATTTAAGTCGGTACAAGCAATTTCAATTTTACGGTATTGTACCGATTGGAATCCACTAGCTGGAGTTAAGGCATCTCTAAATTTCATGTACTGCTCTACTTCCATTCCATATTTCATAATGGCAAAAGAAGAAATTAACACATCAAAATAACGATTAATACGCCCCAAACGACTTACGAAAAAATTAAGTTCTATATTATTTGTTTTGGCAACTTGCTCAATTTCAGAAAGAATCATTTTAAAAAGCAATTCATTTACCTGATGATACATGATAAACACACTCTCATCGGGTATCTCGGTTTTGGGTTTCTGTAGTGTTAATAAAGCATCAATCTCGCAGTAATCCCAATAATTTACTGGTTTAGCATAACGCATTCCAGATAAATAAGTATCAGGATTTTCTCCTAAGTCTTTGTATTTACTATTGATTTCTTCAATCAAATCTTTCTGACTCATAAAAGTATATTCTTTTAAAGCTAATAATAAGTAAATTCAAAAATACATATTATCAAGCAAACAAATTTATGATTTTTATCACGACAACCCTCTACTCTATTCTTTAAATTTAGAACACTACATTTATATAAAACGATGCAAGCTAAACCGGACTAATTATACTAATGAATCTAAGTTATCGAGTCCAATAAGCCTATCGCTAGTAAAACCTTCAGCATAAGCGACACCAATAAGTCGTCCTAAATCGGAAGCTCTATACGAAACACTGTCTATAAATTGCTGAGAAGAAATAGGCGTTGTTTTCTCATCGGAACTAGGATTGAAAAACTGAGATTTATAAGCTTTTGCAGCGAGGACTTTAGTTTCAATATAATCCGAAATATCCAGCACAAAATCAGGTTTAATCGGATCCCACTGTATATAGTGTAGAACTTGTTTTGGTCGCCACGCAGTTTGCTCTTTATTTTGGTACACCGTTTTTATTTTAGGTAAGCCAGCTAAAAAACAAGCATTAGAAACCAAACTCGAAGCACGTGAATGATCAGGATGACGGTCGCTAATTGCATTACAAAGAATAATTTTGGGTTGGTATTTTCTGATTTTTTTAATCAGCTCCATTTGATATTCTTTGTTGTCTGCAGTTACAAAACCATCTTCAAAATTTAGATTTTCTCTAAACTTCAAGCCCATTATTTCTGCAGCTTCGGTCGCTTCTTGTAACCTAAGTTGCGAACTACCTCTAGTTCCTAACTCACCTTGAGTTAAATCTATTGCAGCTACAGAAAAACCAAGTTTAATATGTTTTACAATAGTACCGGCGCATCCCAACTCAATATCGTCGGGATGAACACCAATAGCTAAAATGTCAATTTTATTAATCATTCATCAATTTCTTATAACGAATTCTTTTTGGCTCAGAAATACCCAAACGCTTCAATTTATTTGACTCATAATCCGAATAAGAACCTTCGAAATAGTAAACTTCAGAATTTCCTTCGAAAGCAAGTATGTGAGTACAAACTCTGTCTAAAAACCATCTATCGTGAGAAATAATCACTGCACAACCAGCAAAATTCTCTAAGCCTTCCTCTAGAGCTCTAAGTGTATTTACATCTAAATCGTTGGTAGGCTCATCTAAAAGTAAGACGTTTCCTTCTTGCTTTAAAGCCATAGCCAAATGCAAACGGTTACGTTCTCCACCAGAAAGGACTTTTACTTTTTTATTTTGATCTTGCCCACCAAAATTAAAACGAGAAACGTAGGCTCTAGAGTTCAGCTTTACACCGCCCATTTCCATACTATCGAGCCCATCTGTAATGTTTTCGAATACTGTTTTTTCTGGATCAATAGATTTATGGTCTTGATCTACGTAAGAAACTTTAACGGTTTCACCTACATCGAAAGTACCAGAATCTGGCGTTTCTAATCCCATAATCATACGGAACATAGTGGTTTTACCAGCACCGTTTGGTCCAATAATACCAACTATACCTGCTGGAGGTAAATTGAAATTTAAGTCACCGTAAAGCAATTTACCATCAAAGCCTTTACTTACGTTTTTAGCTTCAATAACATTATTCCCCAAACGAGGTCCAGAAGGGATAAATATCTCTAATTTCTGTTCCTTATCCTTCGTTTCTTGAGCTAGTAACTGCTGATAATTATTTAAACGAGCCTTACTTTTAGCATGACGCGCTTTTGGAGCCATACGAACCCAATCGAGTTCGCGCTGCAATGTTTTTTGTCTTTTAGAATCTTGTTTATCTTCCTGAGACAATCTTTTTGTTTTTTGCTCTAACCAAGTAGAATAATTCCCTTTCCAAGGAATACCTTCACCTCTATCTAATTCTAGAATCCAGCCCGCTACATTATCCAAGAAATATCTATCGTGGGTAATTGCAATTACGGTTCCTTTATATTGTTGTAAGTGTATTTCTAACCATTGTACAGACTCAGCATCCAAGTGGTTGGTAGGTTCATCTAATAATAAAACATCTGGTGCTTTTAATAACAATCTACACAAAGCAACTCGCCTGCGCTCACCACCCGAAAGGTTTGCTACAAGAGCATCACCATCTGGTGTTCTTAGGGCGTCCATAGCTCTTTCGAGTTTACTATCTAATTCCCAAGCACCTTTAGCGTCTATAATATCTTGTAATTCACCTTGACGGTCAATTAGTTTCTGAAAAGCATCTGGATCGTCCATTACGTCAGGCTCTCCAAACTTTTCGCTAATCGCATTAAACTCATCTAATACATCAACGATGTCTTGTACTCCTTCGCGCACAATTTCCATTACCGTTTTAGTGTCGTCTAATATTGGCTCTTGCTCAAGTAAGCCAAGAGAAAAGTCCTTATCAGAATATACTTCACCTTTAAAGTCTTTATCTACACCAGCAATAATGTTTAATAGAGTAGATTTTCCAGAACCGTTTAAACCGATAATACCGATTTTGGCTCCGTAAAAGAAGGATAGGTTAATGTTTTTTATAATTTGTTTCCCGCTTGGAATAAGCTTAGAAACTTTGTGCATTCCAAAAATGACCTTTTTATCGTCTGACATGTGTATAGAGTAGTTAATTATAGTTTACAAATTTAAACTAAAATTCCTTAAAAAGTAAAACTCCAAGCATAAAGCAAGGAGTAAAACTAAAACAACACAAAAAAACAAAAATATTAAATTAAAAGACTATTCACTAAGCTGTCAACTTGAATATATAAACCCGCTTTTTTTTCAAAATCACGGCTTGTTTCAAAAACATTCTCAGAGTTTACTATGATTTCACAATATTTAAAACAAGCTAAGTCAGAAACCTCTTCAACCGATTTATGTAAAGACAAAGGTAAGCCTTCGGCAGATAAAACCTCAAAATTGGTGAATGTACTGTCTGTAGGATCTAAGAATAATGTATCAATATTACGTATTAATTGCCCTACAGTCATTTTAGCAGAAATTTGTACTTTTCTTACCATAAACAAGTCGATTTAGAATGAATACTCATTAAAAAATGGGACGATTAAAGATAACAACATTTTTTTTAATCTCGAAATAGGTAACTATACCTAGTTTTATTTTAAAAAAAAATTATGATTAATCCAACAAATTTTATGGTTTTAAAATCATCAATAATATACTATTATTGATTCAAACTAAACATCCATTTTTATTATTCAGCTAATTTTAGAACGACAACGAACACCTCAAAAAAGAAGTTTAACTTTGTCCAAATAAATACTCAAGTATGAAACTATTTCGCTTTATTGCTTTTTTAGAAGGTTTGTCTTATTTACTCCTTTTGTTTATTGCAACCCCAATTAAATACACATTAGGTGATGCAAGTTATGTAAAAATGCTAGGGATGCCTCATGGTTTGTTATTTGTGGCTTATATTGGTTTTGCAATTTTTATGAGAGCTGATCAAAAATGGAATCTAAAAACAACCGTAATTATTCTTGTTGCATCAATTATTCCTTTTGGGACTTTTTATATAGACAAGAAGTATTTAAGAGATTAGTTTAAAAACGTATATTATGGAATTGAATAATCAGGAAATTCATCAGATGGGGATGAACCATGTGGGGAAACATCTAGAGCAAAACGGCTTTGAGTTTTTGGCTGTTAAAAGCGATTTTGGACAGTCTCCACAATTTGTATGTGTAAAGAATGAAAAGGAATTGTTTTTTGTACTTGTACGCACAGTAAGTTTTCCAGAGGACCCTCAGAATTATAATGAATCTTGGATGGCGAACATGAAAAAGCACGCTATCGAGAAGAAAGCGCGTCTTTTGTATGCGGGTGTTGGCTTAGCCGACAGTTCTAATATGATGGCTAAACCATTAAAAGGACAGGAGTCCTTAGTGAACTATAAGGGTTTAGTAGAAATTGATTTAAGCTCTAAAAAGTAGATTTAAATTCTGTTTGGAATTTCTGAAAGTCTTCTTGAGATTGAACTGTTAAATAAATATTCTCGGCAAATAATTTTAAGTACAACTCTATTTTATCTGGAGTTTGGTACCCTTTTATAGGTGCAATTACATTCATCTCCTCATCCATATAAATAATAGTCGGGTAAGAATTTACACCAAATGCACTTGCTAATTGGTGTTGACTATTACGTCCTCTAGCATTTGGTTTAAAGTCTGGGTTCTGGTAGGTATTTCCTTTAAAAGTAACATCAGCTCCACCTTCAGCATCAAATTTTATAGCATAAAAGTTTTCATTTACATACTTAATAACATTAGTGTTTGTAAAAGTGTTTTTCATCATCATTTTACAAGGACCACACCACGAAGTATAAACATCCATAAGAACTTTACGAGGTGCTTTTTGTTGTAATGCAGCAACTTCTTCTACAGTACGCCAATGTATTTTATCAGGCTGTGCAAAAGTTAGAGTCGAAAAGCAGATTAATGCAACTAATAAAGAGAGTGTTTTTTTCATTTTGGTATATTCTAAGGCTCAAAACTACAATTATTATTCCATTGTAGTTTAAGATATGTATTTTAAGTTGAAGGTTGAAATTAGAGGCTGAATTTAAGATTTAATTTTAATGTAAATACTTAGCAATCAACTTAATGAAATCACAAAGCAGTTTAAATCAATTACTTAACGCCATGCATTAATTTCTTTAATAATGGATTTAAGGTCATTACTAATATTCCTGCTACTGTTGGTACAATAGTAAAGATTAAGAAGAAAGTAGATAAACTATATTCGTTGGTAATATGCTCTATTTGTCCACCTAAAACAGCTGCTAGCTTATTTCCAATAGCAATTGCCAAGTACCACATTCCAAACATGAAAGCAATCATACGTGGCGGAACTAATTTAGATACATAGGAAAGTCCTACTGGCGATAAGCATAACTCACCAAGTGTGTGGAAAAGGTAAGCTAAAATTAACCATACCATACTCACTTTTATACCAGCTTCAATTCCGTAAGCTCCAAAAGCCAAAAAACCAAATCCTGCTGCCATTACAATTAATCCCAAGCCGTATTTTACTGCTGCAGTAGGATTGTATTTAGATTCCCACCATTTAGATACAGAAGATGCAAAAGCAATGATGAAGAATGAATTTAAGATACTAAACCATGAAACAGGAATTTCGGTATTATCGGACATGAAATCTCTGCCTAACATCCATAAAGACACTGCCCATACACCAGCAAAGGTGATAATGAGAACGATATTAGACGCGGGTATTTTCTTCCAAGTTTGTTTTCCTAATAAGAATAACACATAAGATATTATAACTAAAGGTATAATGGTCAATAGTGTGTTTACGATTTTAAAAATCATGGCAGAATCACCTACTAACGTTCTATCTACAGAGTCACGTGCAAATAAAACCAAAGATGAGGCACCTTGTTCGAAAGACAACCAGAAGAAAACGGTGAAGAATGCAAAGATGATTACTGCAATCATTTTATCTCTAACAATTGGGTCGTATCGTAAAATTCGTGAAATAACCATGTATAAGAAAGCAGCTAAAGCGAATAAAACCATTATATACTGACCTTCTAAGATTTCTGTATTAGCAAAAGCAAACATATCGAAGTTAGCGATTTTGGACAATGGGTCGTTAATAGCATAACCTAATCCTATAACAGAAGAGAAACCAATTAAGATTTTATCTAGCATTGTAAATGGATTTCTTGTATCGCTATCTAAAGGATCTACAACTTTTTCTACTTCGCTCATTGCTAATTTCGAAGGTACTTCTCCAATAGAACCAAATAGAGGTTTAGCCAACCAAAATTGAAGTGTTCCTAAAAGCATGAAAATACCTGCTAATCCGAATCCATACGCCCAACCAATTTTTTCACCTAAATAACCACAAAGCATCATTCCAAAGAAAGCACCAGCGTTTACACCCATGTAGAAAATAGTGTAAGCTCCATCTTTTTTCTCTGGTACATCTTTATACATTTCAGATAATATCGAGGTCATATTTGGTTTAAAAAAACCTGTTCCAATAACCAATAACCCAAGTCCAACATAAACCCAAAAATGAGTTTCCATAGCCATTGCAGCGTGTCCAAGAGTCATAATGATTGCACCAATAACGACAGCCCATCTATACCCTAATAATTTATCTGCTATTAAGCCACCTAGTATAGGCGTGAGGTATAACAACATTGCATAAGTACCATATACAGCTGCAGCTTCTTCTATTTCCATTCCGAAACCAGGGTTGTCGGATCCAATAGCAGCCGTTAAGAAAATAACTAAAAGTATTCTCATTCCATAAAACGAAAAACGTTCCCACATTTCTGTGAAAAACAAAACAAAAAGTCCTGCTGGATGTCCGAGTACATTAGACTTGAAAAAGTCGTTGCTTGTAGTATTCATAATAAGTTTGTTTAAAATAGAAAAGCCTCTCCTTAAAAGGAGAGGCTTTGAATAGTTATATATTAGCTCAACTCTACTTCGTTGTCTTCAGCACCATGTGTCATTGCTTTTAATTTCTTAAGTAATGTAAGGATTAGCAATCCGAATATTACACAGAAAACAGCAATTCCAGTAAAGATGACAAATTCGCCTAATTCAGCGGCAGATTCACCAAGTAAACCTGCTAGTTTATTTCCAAAACCAGTCATTGCAAAATAAATACCCATCATAATAGAACCGTATTTTACAGGTGCTAATTTTGTAATGAAGGATAAAGATACAGGAGAAGCACAAAGTTCACCAATTGTGTGGAATAAATACGCAAATACCAACCAGTACATTGCAGACTCTCCATTAGCTTCGAACTGTGCAGATGCAGCAGTCATAAATAAGAAACCTAATCCCATAATCATAGTACCAACAGCCATCTTAAATAAAGAAGAAGCTTCTTTGTTTTTACTAGAACGTTTAACCCAGTATCCTGCAACGGTAGTACCTAATAAGATAATAAA
>DKGK01000009.1:24659-24913 GCA_002453265.1 Flavobacteriales bacterium UBA6772
TTCATTAAACCTCCAGCTTGCTCAAAAGCACCCCAGAAAACAATAACAATTAAGAAGGAAAGTAAAAGAACAATTACTCTGTCTTTTTCAATTTTTGTAAGTGGTTGATCAAATTTAGCTTTTGCTTCTGGGTTATCAGTATGCTTTAATAAGTTACCAACTTCAGAAAGGTGTTTTTGTCCAGCCATATAAACAACTTGACCTAATAACATTCCAATTCCGGCTAAACCGAAACCATAGTGCCATCCGTAAAG
>DKGK01000109.1 GCA_002453265.1 Flavobacteriales bacterium UBA6772
ATAATGAAAAAGTTATTAGCCCTTTTATTATTTCTGCCTCAATTGCTCAAAGCCGACAACGGTGCAAGTGAGGTTATAAATTCACTTTTCGAGCCTATTGTAGAGGTAATGTCAACCGTAATTTTTTGGGAACCTTTTATGGGAATTCCTATTGTTGTTATTTGGTTAGTGGTAGGAGCTGTTTTCTTTACTATTAGAATGAATTTTATAAATATTAGAGGGTTTAAACACGCTATAGAATTGGTGAAAGGCGATTACGATAATCCAGATGATCAAGGAGAGGTTTCGCATTTTCAAGCTTTAACTACAGCACTTTCTGCTACCGTAGGTTTAGGGAATATTGCGGGTGTAGCTATTGCTGTTTCTTTAGGAGGTCCTGGAGCTACTTTCTGGATGATTGTTGCCGGATTATTAGGTATGTCCTCAAAGTTTGTAGAATGTACTTTAGGCGTTAAATACCGTAAAATTGATGAAAATGGAGAGGTTTCTGGTGGTCCGATGTATTATTTAAATACAGCATTCGAAAAAAAGAACCAACCCTTTTTGGGTAAGCTAGTTGCAGGGCTTTTTGCAATACTTTGTATTGGTGGTTCTTTTGGTGGTGGGAATATGTTTCAGGCAAATCAAGCTTTTTCTCAATTAGAAGGTCAGTTTTCTATGTTGCAAGGGAATGGTGTTTACTTCGGATTTATCTTAGCTATTTTAGTAGGAGCAGTCATTATTGGCGGAATTAAAAGTATTGCCAATATTACCGAGAAAATTGTTCCTTTTATGGCAGTACTTTATGTAGGAGCTTCTATGTTTATTCTTATAATGAACTACGATCAAATATTTGATGTTTTTGGAATTATTATAGATTCTGCTTTCTCTGCTGATGCTGCTAAAGGTGGTTTTGTAGGAGTTTTAATACAAGGTTTTAAACGTGCTGCATTTTCTAACGAAGCTGGTGTAGGTTCTGCTGCAATTGCCCACTCTGCTGTAAAAACGAATGAACCTGTTTCGGAAGGTATTGTTGCTTTACTGGAACCCTTTATCGATACCGTTGTAATTTGCACGATGACAGCCTTAGTAATTATTATTACTGGCCATCATGAAATTACTGGTATTGAAGGAGCTCAATTAACTTCTTCAGCATTCGAATCAGTAATTTCTTGGTTCCCTATGCTATTGTTAGTTGCCATTTTCTTGTTCGCTTTTTCTACAATGATCTCTTGGTCTTATTACGGATTAAAAGCTTGGACTTATTTATTTGGTAAGTCTAAATTTACAGAGTATTCCTATAAATTGATTTTCTTATTGTTTATTATCGTTGGTTCTTCAGTTAGTTTAGGTGCTGTAATCGACTTTTCTGACATGATGATTCTTTCCATGGCATTTCCTAATATCCTTGGATTGTATTTGCTTTCGGGTGAAGTTAGAGAGGATTTACGTGATTATATGGCTCGTGTAAAAAGTGGTGCTATTAAAAAGTTTAAATAAGTTGTTTTACAATTTACCTTAAAAGCCTTTCCAGATATGGAAAGGCTTTTTTGTTTAAAATACTTTGCTTAATTTACACCTATATAATAGTTGTATATGAAATCGATATTTAAATTCTTGTATTTTAATAAAAATGAACGAATCGCATTATTCGTCTTTCTTTGTCTTTTGGTGTCCGGAAACCTTGCGTATCATTTTTTGTCTTCATCATTTACGCCTATGAATTACGAATTTGTAGAATCCTCAACTAATTGGATTGATACAATTTCAGAAAAACAGCCTACTAAATCTTACAAAACTTATCCCACTAAGAAAAGGAGTAAACCTATATCAAATAAAATTGTTACGCCTGTTCTTATAAATATGAATCAGGCAGATTCTGTAGAATTTAGTAAATTAAAAGGCATAGGTAAAGTATTCTCATCACGTATAGTGAGATATAGAAATTGGTTAGGTGGCTTTTATACAGAAACACAATTATTAGAGGTTTACGGTATCGATTCTCTATTATTTAAACAAATAAGACCTTATCTATCGATTTCTATAAAGGATGTTATAAAGATAAATATTAACACTTGCAGTCAAAAGAACTTATCCTCTCATCCATATATATCCTATAAAATAGCAAAGTCGATTCTTAAATATAGAGAACATCACGGTTTTTATAAAAGTATAAACGATCTGAAGCGTATTCCCTTGATTGACGAAGAATTATTCCGTAAAATTGCATTCTATTTAGAGTTAGAATGATGGAAGCTGAATTAAAGCGTGTAATCCGAGATTTCCCCGATTATCCTAAACCAGGAATTGTATTCAAAGATATTAGTCCTATACTAATGGATATGCAATTATATGGTGAGGTAATTGCTGCTTTCGCAAAACGTATTCAACCTTTAAATATAGATGTTATTGTAGGAGTGGAGAGTAGAGGCTTTTGGTTTGGTCCTGCTATTGCCCAGCTATTAAACATTCCTTTTGTGCCCATTCGTAAAAAAGGAAAACTCCCAGGCGATACCTTTTCTAAGTCCTACGACTTAGAGTATGGATCTGCTACCATAGAAGTCCAAAAAAACTGTCTGAAGAAAAACGCAAGAGTTTTAATTCACGACGATTTATTGGCTTCTGGAGGTACGGCTAAAGCAACTGCCGATTTGGTTTATTTAGCTGGAGCTAAACCTGTAGGTTTTGCCTTTTTAGTAAATCTAACTTTTTTAAATGCGGAGGCAGAATTAGACTCAATTTCAAATAATATTATATCACTTGTAAATTACTAGTTATGGATTTTTCGTATTCTGAAACACAAAAAATGATTGCCGAAACTATTAAAGATTTCGGTGCACAGCATATAAAGCCTTATATGATGGATTGGGACAATTCTCAAGAATTTCCAGTTCATGTATTTAAAGCTTTAGGCGAACTCGGTTTAATGGGTGTTTTAGTTCCTGAGGAATTTGGTGGTTCTGGCTTAACTTATGATGAATATGTTACTGTAATAGATGAGATTTCTCAAATTGATTCTTCTATAGGTTTGTCTGTTGCAGCTCATAATTCGTTGTGTACAGGACATATTTTACAATTTGGATCGCAAGTGCAAAAAACAAAGTGGTTGCCTAAATTGGCTACAGCAGAACATATTGGTGCTTGGGGATTAACCGAACACAATACAGGTTCGGATGCTGGTGGAATGAATACCACCGCCGTAAAACAAGGCAACGAATGGGTTTTAAATGGATCTAAGAATTTTATTACACATGCAAAATCAGGAGATATTGCAGTAGTAATTGTTCGTACTGGCGAAAAAGGAGATTCACATGGAATGTCTGCTTTTGTAGTTGAAAAAGGAACTACAGGGTTTTCCTCAGGTAAAAAAGAAGATAAATTAGGAATGCGTGCTTCGGAAACTGCTGAGTTGGTTTTTGACAATTGTCGAATTCCAGAAAGTAATTTATTAGGGAAAGTAGGTGATGGTTTTATTCAAGCAATGAAAGTGCTTGATGGCGGTAGAATATCTATTGCAGCCTTGTCGCTTGGAATTTCTAAAGGAGCTTATAAAGCAGCCTTACAATACTCAAAAGAAAGAGTTCAGTTTGGTAAAGCAATCTGCGAACATCAAGCAATCGCATTTAAGTTAGCCGATATGGTTACCGAAATTGATGCATCTGAGCTGTTAATCTACAGTGCTGCTGATAAGAAGAACAAAGGTCAGAAAATGACTAAAGAAGGTGCAATGGCTAAATACTACGCTTCTGAAGTTTGTGTGCGTGTAGCAAATGAGGCTGTTCAAATATTTGGTGGTTACGGTTATACAAAAGATTTCCCTGTAGAGAAGTTTTACAGAGACGCAAAGCTATGCACAATAGGAGAAGGGACCTCTGAAATACAGCAAATTGTTATTTCTAAATTGATTCTAAACGAGTAAGATTAACTTTTTGAGCTAATATATTGATCATTTGTTTGAATTTTAAAACAAATTTGTATATTTGCCATCCGAAAGAAGATAAGAAAAAACAACAGCATAAATAAGTATACACATGATTATTATTCCTGTAAAAGAAGGTGAAGCTATTGAAAGAGCTTTAAAGCGTTTCAAAAGAAAATTCGACAAAACGGGCGGAATGCGTCAGTTACGTGCTCGTAAAGAATTCCTTAAACCTTCTGTTAAAAGAAGAAAGAAGATGATTAAAGCTGCTTATATTCAGCAGTTAAGACAAGCTGAAGAAGCTTAGTCTATACTTTTATAATAGTTAAAACGCTTTTGTGTATTTTTACACAAAAGCGTTTTTTTTATGCAAAATATTCAGATATTTTTAAATTACTTAGAATTCGAGAAACGCTATTCTAGTCATACTATAATCGCGTATAAAACCGATTTAATTCAGTTTAACGATTATATAATAAGCCAATACGAGAGTAAATTATTTCATGTAACAACGGTAATGATAAGATCTTGGATGATGTCGTTAATTGAATCTTCTTGCTCCAAGCGATCGCTTAATCGAAAGTTAAGCTCACTCAGGCAATTTTATAAATACGCATTAAAAAATGATTTAACAGCGATTAATCCAATGTTGAAAATTGTATCTATAAAGGCTGATAAGTCCATCCCATCTTTTATAACAAAGGATGAAATGGTCTATTTGTTAGATCATAGAGAATTTTCTAAAGATTTCGAAGGTGCCAGAGATAAAGCAATTTTAGAGATGTTTTACTCTACAGGAATACGTCTTTCGGAATTGATAAGTCTGAAAATAAAGGATGTAGATTTTGAATCAAAGCAATTGAAGGTTATGGGTAAACGTTCAAAAGAACGTATTATTCCACTTTTGGATACGCATCTAAATGAATTGAAATTTTACATGCATACCCGAAGAAATGAGATGCTTAGTGATCGGGTAAATTTGTTTTTAACTAAATCTGGGAATATTTTATATCCAAAGCTTGTATATAGCATAGTGAATACCTATCTTAGTGAAGTAACTGGAGTGAAGCAAAAGAGTCCGCATATCCTTAGGCATGCTTTAGCAACACATATGTTAAACGATGGTGCAGATTTGAATGCTATTAAAGAAATACTTGGGCATTCGAGTTTAACTTCTACGCAGATTTACACGCGTACTTCTGCAGAAAGATTAAAAGATATATATAAACAAGCCCATCCAAGGGGCAATTAAAATGGAGGATGAGTATGAAAGTAGAGTTTCATTCGGTTAATTTTACCGCAGACGTTAAGTTATTAGAATTTATCCAAAAGAAAATGGATAAGCTAGACACATATTACGATAATGTAGTTAATGCTGACGTATATTTAAAGGCAGAAGCATCGCCAGGGACAGAAAATAAGTATATTGAATTAAAAATAAGTGTTCCTGGAAAAGAATTAGTGGTTAAAAAGCATGCAAAATCTTTTGAAGAAGCTGCTGATAACGCTACAGAAGCACTAAGAAGGTCTCTTGTGCGCTACAAAGAAAAGCAGAATACAGTAGCTTAGAAAAAAAAGTGAATCATTGCTTGTAGTACAGTTTAAGTTTTCTAAATTTGCAGTCTCTTTTACGGAGGCTGCTTTTTTATGCAGTTAAAATTAAGAGAGAAATTGCCGATGTAGCTCAGCTGGCTAGAGCAGCTGATTTGTAATCAGCAGGTCGTGGGTTCGAGTCCCTCCATCGGCTCTTAGTTCTTTAAAGTACTGAATAATATTTGGGGTGGGATACTCAAGCGGTCAACGAGGGCAGACTGTAAATCTGCTGGCTTAGCCTTCGAAGGTTCGAATCCTTCTCCCACCACTATTATAATAAGCGAGAGTAGCTCAATTGGTAGAGCGTCAGCCTTCCAAGCTGAGGGTTGCGAGTTCGAGTCTCGTCTCTCGCTC
>DKGK01000006.1 GCA_002453265.1 Flavobacteriales bacterium UBA6772
AATCATTTCCCAATCAATAAATGATTGAGAAAGGAAAGAGTCAAAGCATCGAACTAAATAGTCCTCAACATTGTATACGGGAACAACGATAGATAAAAAAGGGGGATTATTTTTCATCTTTCATCTTGTTATAAAGTTCAAGCGCTTCTTCTATTGTTTTGGCAAAATATGAGTTCTCAACATCTTTTAACCATGTATCGTAAAACCTTTTATTTTTACCATAACTGTTATCAACTATAATAGAGGGTATGCCTAGTAACATACATAATATATGGCCATGTAATCTAGTTGAGATAACAAATCGGTACTGCGAGACTAGATCTATGCCTAGTTGTGTGTATTCTTTTTCTGTTCTTAAAGGGAATAGACCAAACACACTATCTTGTTTAATTAGACTAAAGAATACCTTCGAAAGTTTATTGTTTACTTTCTCGTAGTATTTAGCTATACTTTCATTTATAGTAGGCTCAAATGTGGTCCAGTCAGATACTGAATAATCATTACTTATTTTAGCCTCATCAGAATTGCCAATCTCAAAATCTCTACGCTTCATAATCAGCAGGTCTTTACTTGCTTGTTTAGGTTTTTTATATTGAGAACAGAAAGCCATATCTGGGACCATAATTATAGTACAGTTCCCAAAGTACTTTTTCAAATATTCAAAAGAATATTGGTCTCTTGCGCAAATAGTAAGGTCGGGGTGTTGATTAAAAATCTTAGCACTTTCAATAGCCTCAGACTCCTTATTAAATTGAACAGACTGCGGCAATATAATAATGCGTTTATTAGAGTTTTCGCAAATAACCTTTTCTCTAAACCGTTGATGCATGGGATATAAATCACCGAAGTTTCCACCGCCGTGCAACAAAATTATATTTGATTTTATTTCACCTGAAAAATTAAAGGTAACACTGGACTGAGCTTTACATACAAAAGGGATTTCTCTAAAAAAGTCTAACTCTCCTTTATAAATAAGGTGATCGCCGATGTTTTTATGATTCGGGATGTCCAATAAGACATAATCTCCAGTTATTTGAGCGGATAGTTCTTTAAGAACTTTATTTTTCAAATCGTTGACTGAACTTAACATCATGAAGTAGTTTTTTAGAAATTCTATAAACAGGTAGAATTTTCATTACATTAAAGTACGCTTTAGTTTGCAGTAAAAATACAGGTTTTGTTTTTGCAAACATTCCGTTCATTAGATACGATGCAATAAATTTTGCAATTAAAGTTGCTACAGCAGCTCCCAATGCCCCATATACAGGTATTAACATGAAGTTCAAAGCTATATTTACAATAGCCCCAGTTCCTGTTCTATAAAATGAATATTTTTCGAGTCGATTAATAACAAACCATGCACCACTCACGACAGCTGAAAAGACAATAAGACAGGACCAAATATGTATGGTTAAAATCTTACCAGACGCAATATATTCGGCTCCATATAAGGACTCTATAAGTATTTCGGAGAAGAAGGTGAAAAACAATGCGATACTAAGCGCTAATGCTGTCAATACAGTCATTAGATTCATTATTAAACCTTTAAACCTATTTGTGTTTTGCTCTTTAAGTTTAACTAATTCTGGATAAAAAGAATTTACGATAGCAGAAGGGATAAAGTACCAGACTTCTGATAGTTTAGCTGCCACAGCATAATACCCTACCTCGTCGGAACTTGTTAAATAGCCTAACATTACCTGATCTAGCTTCGTGTAAATAACATAAAAAACACTCGAAATAATCAGAGGATAAGAGCTATTTAAAATTTGTTTTCCAATCTGTTTATCCCAATACTTTAAACTTATTTGGATATCTGTTTTTCTCTTAAAAAACCAGATGATCAGTAAAGAGCAAACAAAAAACTCAACTACTGTTGCAAATGCAAACCAAACAAGACTGAGCTTAATGAATACAAATACTACTTTTATTAACCCAGAAAATAGAAAGCCTATATTCCTCGCCAAAACCACATATTTTGAGCTGACTTCTGCCATGAATACAGCGAAGAATACATCAGTAACTTGTAATAATATTTGAGTACCTATAATTATAATAAGTAAATGAGTACTTATATCTGGATTATAGCGAATAGCCATTACTACAACAAGTAGGTATATGATGATAGATGCCAAACCTCTCATAATTAAAGAGGTCGATATTATTTTATTTCTATCTTCCTTAGAGAGGGTGAGCTCCCTTATTAATACTTGCTCCATCCCTAGGCTAGAGATAACCAGAAAAACGTATACAAAAGCAATGGAAAAGTTAAGTTCTCCAAAAGCAACAGGACCTAAATATCTCGCCACCAAAACACTTACAAATATCCCGTAAGTCATCCTGAATATTTTATCGAAAAATAGCCACGATATATTCTTGACAAGTTTATTCTTAAAGAGTTCTAGAAACTGCACTTATTTTGAGTAAATGAAAGGGTTTATTTAGTCCTAATTTTTATCCCACAAAAATCTAAAACGATTTTCTCAGCTGGAATAGTTAGGTTTTTAAACTCATCGTGTGCAACTAAAAAGACGATAATGTCTGCTTTTTCTGCCGCTTCTTTATAGTCGGTCAATTTAAATACTGTATGCGATTCAATATTCGGTTCTACTATATAGTAAGCTTCATTATTTGCGTTTTGAAGTACTTTTTGTGCGATGTATTTTGCAGGAGACTCTCTTAAGTCGTCGATATTCGGTTTAAAAGCCAAGCCCATCATTGCAATACTTGGTTTACGTCCTTCTTTGAGTTGGAACTCCAATTTAGCGTTCTGTACTTTCTCTGCACACCAAAAAGATTTGTAGTTATTTACCTCTCTAGCTGTTCCAATAATTTTTGTTTCCATTGGATAGTCCGAAACAATAAAATATGGATCTACTGCAATACAATGTCCACCTACGCCACAACCAGGCTGTAGTATATTTACTCGAGGATGTTTATTGGCGAGATTTATTAAATCCCACACATTAATATCGGCCTTGTCGCAAATTATAGAAAGTTCGTTTGCAAAAGCAATCTGCACATCTCTAGAAGAGTTTTCTACGAGTTTACACATTTCTGCGGTACGCGCATTGGTTTTGTGTAATTCTCCTTTAAC
>DKGK01000026.1 GCA_002453265.1 Flavobacteriales bacterium UBA6772
GGTACAGAGTACTTACAAAGCAATACCAATTTCTCTAAAAGCATATACGATCTATTAATTACAAACCTGAACTACCAACGTTCTCTAGGAAAATAAAGATGAAAAAACTAGTTATATTATTTAGTACAGCAGCCTTATTAATAAGCTCTTGTGGAGAACAAGAACTTAGCATAGAGGCAAAACAGACTCAACTAAAAACCTTAAAATCGGAATTAGTAAACCTTAAAGGATCTATTAAAAGTCTCGAAAAAGAACTCGTTGGTACTCATGCAGTACGCGAAGTATTAAAGGTTCCAGTAAGAGTAAAAACACTCAGTGCAGAAACCTTTCACCATTATATAGAACAACCCGGAACGGTAAGCTCTAAAGCTAATGTATTGGTAAGTGCCGAAATGGGTGGGCTTGTAACAGCTCTTTCAGCTAGCGAAGGAGACTGGGTAGCAGAAGGAACGACCATTATTACCCTAGATTCTGAGGTAATGCAAAACAATGTTACAGAATTGGAGTATGCTTTAGTTCTAGCGAAAACAACTTTCGAGAGACAAGAAAGTTTATGGGCTCAAAAAATTGGCTCTGAGCTAAAATACCTACAAATTAAAAACCAATTCCAGTCTTTAGAAAATAAATTTGCTGCGGCGACCGCACAACTAGAAAAACTAAATATTTCGGCTCCTATAGATGGGACTTTAGAAGAAATATTTGTTAATACTGGGGAGTTAGCAGCTCCGGGAAGACCCGCTTTTAGAATTGTAAATGCTAAGAATGTAATAATTGAAGCTGATGTGGCTGAGCGTTATTCTAATATTCTAAAGAAGAACACACCTGTGAACATTAAATTCAATTCTATTGGAGCGAGCAGAAAGGCAAAACTCAACTTTATAGGTCAGGTAATAAATCCGGCCAACAGAACTTTTAGAGTGAATATTGAGTTGGATAACAAAAGTGGTGAATTGAAACCTAATTCAGTAGCTTCTTTAGAAATTAGAGACTTTAGCTCGGATATAGCAATGGTAGTTCCTTCGCAAATAGTAAAAAAAGATATGAGAGGCGATTACCTTTTTATTGCCAAAAATGGTGCTGCTAAAAAGACTTATATCACACTTGGACTTTCGCAAACAGATAAGTCTATGATTTTAGAAGGACTTAATCCAGGAGATGTAATTATTACTGAAGGATACAACGAGGTTGTTGGAGGAAGTAAATTAGCGATTCAAGAATAAGACTATGGAACAAAAAACTAGAAGTTTCGGACTGACTAACCTCTCTCTGAAAAACAAAACCTCGGTATTTATTCTTACTGCTTTACTTACACTCTTTGGATTATTCTCTTACAACAATATGCCAAAGTCGCTTTTCCCTGACATCGTTATGCCTACGATTATGGTGCAAACGGTTTATCCGGGTAACTCGCCTGCAGATATTGAAAACCTCATTACTCGTCCTTTAGAAAAACAAATAAAGTCCGTAAAAGGAATTAAAAATTTGAGCTCTACTTCTTTACAAGATAACTCTAGTATTATAGTAGAATTTAACACTGATGTAGAAGTAAAAACGGCTTTACAAGATGTTAAAGATGCGGTCGACAAAGCGAAAAGAGATTTACCTTCGGATTTAGATATGGAGCCAATGGTTTTAGACATTGACTTTTCGGAATTCCCTATTCTAAACATTAACCTTTCTGGAGACTATAGTTTAGACGATTTAAAAATCTATGCTGAGGAATTACAAGATCAAATAGAATCGCTTACAGAGATATCTAAGGTTACCATAACTGGACTTCTAAACAGAGAGATTACTATTAAAACAGACCTCCATAAAATGGAGAGTAATAAAATTAGCTTTAGAGATATTGAAGATGCTATTGGCTTTGAAAATGTATCTATTGCTGGTGGGGATATTTTATTGGGGAATTCTAGAAGATCGGTTCGTACAGATGCAGAATTTAAAAGTGCATCGGAGATAAAGAACATTATTGTAAAAAGCGAAAAAGGAAACATTGTTTACCTTAAAGATATTGCTGATGTAGTAAATGGCTATGAGGAACGCAAGAGTTTTGCTCGTTTAGACAGTAAACCTGTAGTATCGCTAAATGTAGTAAAGAAAAGTGGCGAGAATTTACTAGAAGCAACAGATCAGATAATGGCCATTTTAGAACAGGCTAAACTTGCTAATATTATACCCGAAGGACTTGGAATTTCTATTACGAACGATCAATCTGAGCAAACACGTAAGCAGTTAGAAAACCTCGAAAACAGTATCATTTTTGGAGTACTATTAGTAATCCTGGTATTACTTTTCTTCTTAGGAATCCGAAATGCCTTTTTTGTAGGTTTGGCAATTCCACTTTCTATGTTTATTAGTTTTGTGGTTTTAGGCGGTATGGGTACAACTATGAATATGATTGTTCTTTTTGCACTTATTCTCGCACTAGGGATGTTGGTAGATAACGCGATTGTAGTTATAGAGAACATACACCGTTTGTATAACGAAGAAGGTATGGACCGATTTGAAGCCGCTAAAAAAGGAGTGGGAGAAATTGCCATTCCTATTATATCTTC
>DKGK01000017.1:0-10548 GCA_002453265.1 Flavobacteriales bacterium UBA6772
TGCAAAGTCTGGGAAATCTGAAGGACCTTGTCCACAAATACCTACTTTAACTCCGTACTCTCTTGCTGTTTTAATAAGGTTAGATATTGACCTCTTTACTGCAGGATTACGCTCATCGTAAACATGGGCAACTAAAGCAGAATCTCTATCTAGACCAAGTGTTAATTGAGTTAAGTCGTTCGATCCAATAGAGAACCCATCAATATGTGGAGCAAACAAATCTGCACAGATGATATTAGAAGGGAGTTCTGCCATTAGGAAAACTTCCAATCCATTTTCGCCTCTTCGCAAATCATAATCATCCATTACTTCATATACCTTATGTAACTCATCTACAGTTCTACAAAAAGGAATCATTACAGTTACATTGTACAATCCCATTTTTTCTCGCACTCTTTTTATGGCTTTACATTCCCAACCAAAAGCGGGTTTATACGAATCAGAATAATATCTAGAAGCACCACGCCATCCAATCATAGGATTTTCTTCGCTAGGCTCAAAATACTTCCCTCCTAACATATTGTAATACTCATTAGACTTGAAGTCAGAAAAACGAACAATTACCTTATTAGGATAAAATGCGGAAGCAATTTTAGCTATTCCATAAGAGAGGCGTTTCACAAAAAAAGCTTCTTCATCCTCATAACCTTCAATTAATTTTTCTATTGATGCAGTTAATTCTGGATCATTAAGTTTTTTATGATTCATTAAAGCTAAAGGGTGAACTTGAATATAATTGTTAATAATGAATTCTAGTCTAGCCAAACCAACACCCGAATTTGGGATATGACTAAATTGAAAAGCCATGTCTGGAGAAGCAACATTTAACATAATAGGAGTAGAAACTTCTGGCAAATCAGACAAGTCAGTTTCGATAATTTCAAAAGGGATTTCTCCGGTATATACAAAACCCGTATCTCCTTCGGCACATGAAATAGTTACATTCATTCCATTTTTAAGAATTTCTGTAGCATCGCCACAACCAACAATTGCGGGTACTCCCATTTCTCTGGCAATAATAGCGGCATGACAAGTACGACCACCTTTATTTGTTACAATAGCAGCAGCTTTTTTCATTAGTGGTTCCCAATCTGGGTCAGTCATGTCTGTAACTAAAACATCGCCTGCTTTAAAATCTGCACCATCTGTACTACCATCTCTACCGTCTAAACTGTAAAGTATTTTCACATTACCAGAAGAAACTTTATCTCCTACAGCAATCCCCGTTACAATTTTCTTTTCAGCACGATTGTCATCCTTAATTTTATATTCTATAAGATTTGCTCCTTGACGTTGAGAATGGATTGTTTCGGGACGAGCTTGCACAATAAACAATCTGTTTGTAAGACCATCGATAGCCCATTCTACATCCATTGGACAATAAACACCTCTGAGCTCGGTATAGTATTTCTCTATAATAGTAACCCATTTTGCTATTTGGATAACTTGAGTATCGTCTACACAAAACTTCTTTTGATTTTGTTTTTCAACAGGAATTGTTTTTACCATTTGACCAGGGTTGGTTCCGTAAATCATTTTGATTTGCTTCACACCCATTTTCTTTTCAATAATGGAATCAAAACCCTTTTCTAAAGTAGGTTTAAATACCAAAAACTCATCAGGGTTTACAGCACCTTGAACAACCATTTCTCCTAAACCAAAAGCTCCGTTAATTAAAACAACATCCTTAAACCCACTTTCAGTATCTAAAGAAAAGGCTACACCAGAGGAAGCTAAATCTGAACGAACCATTTTTTGTACACCAACAGATAAGCCTACTTCAAAATGATCGAAATTGAACATTTCTCTATACGAAATAGCTCTATCAGTAAACAAAGAAGATATACAATTACGAACTGAATTCAAAAGAGCTTCATCACCCCTAACATTTAAATACGTTTCTTGTTGACCTGCAAAAGAAGCATCTGGTAAGTCTTCTGCTGTTGCCGAAGATCGTACTGCTACATCGGTAAGATCGGGCCCATATTGCAAGGATAATTTCTTGTAAGCCTTCAATATCGCTTCCGACATGTCGTCTGGAAACTTACCTTCTCTAATAAGTTGACGAACTTTCAATCCATTTCTTCTCAAATCTACTACATCATCTACATTCGTATTACCTACAATTTCGTGTATAGAATCATTTAGATTATTGTATTCAATAAAATAATTATATGCAACAACAGTAATAGCAAATCCATCTGGAACATCGATTCCTAGAGAAGAAAGATTCTGAATCATTTCTCCTAAAGATGCGTTTTTACCTCCTACTTGTAGGATGTCATTCATTTTAATTTCACTAAATGGTAAAGTGTAAGTCAAGTCAGTCATTAGGTATTTAGTATGTAGTTCATAATATTGTTATGCACGCCTACAATATAGGGAGATTAATTTAGAATACAGATATTTAATTTTAAGACTAAAAATACACTATACTTACAATGTTAAAATAAACAAAGGAGTATGTTAATGCAGAAAACTATGAATTTGACAACAAAGCAGCAGAAGGCAAAAAGTATAGAAAAAACTTTGGAGTTACTGTATCCAGAGACTCCTATTCCATTAGACCATACAGATACGTATACTCTACTTATTGCAGTATTATTATCCGCACAGTGTACAGATGCACGTGTAAATACTATTACACCCATATTGTTTGCAAAAGCAAGTACACCATACGATATGGTTAAACTAAATGTAGAAGAAATTAAAGCTATTATTAGACCATGTGGTTTATCTCCTAGGAAATCTAAAGCGATTTATGATCTCTCTCATATTCTTATTAATAAACATAATGGAGAGGTTCCAGAGAGTTTTGAATTTTTGGAGGAACTTCCAGGGGTTGGACATAAAACTGCTTCGGTTGTAATGGCACAAGCTTTTGGTGTGGCCGCATTTCCAGTAGATACACATATTCATAGACTGGCATACAGATGGAAACTTAGTAATGGGAAAAATGTGGAGAAAACCGAAAAAGACTTAAAGAGGCTTTTTCCAAAGTATTTGTGGAATAAACTACATTTACAAATCATTTTCTTCGGAAGAGAATATTGTCCAGCAAGAGGACATAAACCAGAAACTTGTCCTATTTGTAAAGAATATGGACGTAAAACACTTTTTAAATGAAGCAAATAGCAATTCTATTAATAGCTACTTTTATAGTTTCCTGTACAAATTTAAACACAGATACTTTAACACAAGAACTAAATACTAAAATAAATCAATGGCATAAAGATGCTGCAAGCACAAATTTTGACAGCTATTTTGATTTCATTGCTGATGATGGTGTTTTTATTGGAACTGATATTTCGGAAAGATGGAGTAAAACTGAGTTTTCAGATTTCTCTAAAACTTATTTCGATAATGGTAAAGCATGGAGTTTTATTCCAAAAGAAAGAAATATTAGATTTAATAAGAATAATACGATAGCTTGGTTTGATGAAGTCTTGGATACATGGATGGGAGAATGTAGATCGACAGGTGTTTTATCGCTAAAAAATAAGAAATGGGAATTAGAGCATTACCAGTTATCTATTACTATAGACAATGACTTAATGCCTCAATTTTTAGACTTGATTAAAGAAGAGTAAAATGAAAGAACACTCAATTAAAATAGAAACAACGGCACATTACTATTCTTTAGGTGAATTAAATAAAGACACTAAAAAGATTTGGATTGTTTGTCACGGCTACGGACAGTTGGCAAAATTTTTTATTCAGAAATTTAAGTCACTGCAAAAAGAAGGCATTTATATAGTTGCCCCAGAAGGATTTAATAAGTTTTATTTAAAGGGCTTTTCTGGTCGTGTTGGTGCAAGTTGGATGACCAAAGAGAAGAGAAATGATGAAATTATAGATCACTGTATGTTCTTAGATCAAATTATCGATGAGTTAATAAGTGAAGCACATGAGAATTGCAAACTAAATGTTTTGGGGTTTTCTCAAGGAACAGCAACAATAAGTCGATGGAGTTTAAAAACCAAACATCATATTGACTCGCTTACATTGTGGGGCGGTAAAATAGCCAACGACTTCGATTTTGATGCATATAATTTAAAGCATCCAGAAACAAAAAACTTTGTTGTATTTGGTACTGAAGATGTATTTTACACAAGTGATGCTGTAAGAGAATACAAACCAGAATTAAATAAATTAAATGCAGAATGGTTAAGCTATAAAGGAGGTCACACTATAGAAACGGACTCATTAAATAAAATAAACGACACGATAGTTTAGTATTCTTCATCATTTGCTAAATAATTTAAGGTAGACGATATACTCATTTTAACCTGATAACCTTGTCCAGCCAACATTTGATTAATGTTACTGAATCCCCATTCTGGGAAATAAACGTTTCCACTACCATCTTTTACAATGGTAACAAAATCTGTAATATCCTCAAAAACTAAAATACAATCTGCAGGTTGCTCTCTTAAATAAGCAATTATATTCCAGCCTTCATTTAGGTCAATTGGATTTAACTCTGGTTGTAATTGTGTTCCTAATATTTCTAAAACTGCAGGTCCATCAATTTTAGCTTGATACCCTTGCCCGTTAACTATATCTAAATCCATTCCCCAAGCAGGTAAAAAAGCAACACCAGTATTATTTTTCACAATAGATATTTGATTTATTATAGGCTGAAAAACAGAATCCATAGAAGTATACTCAGGTTCTATATAGGTTGAGAATAAAGACCAGCCGTTTACAAAAGAAACTATTTGAGTATCGATTATTGGATAAATACAAGAACCATCATCAAATAAGTTAGAAGAAATAAAGTTTAGTGCAGTTTCGTCATTACATCCATAAGCTTCGCATTTACCCAAATACAGAGTATCGTAACTTCCGTTGTAATAAAAATCTTCTGGAGCATTTCTGTAGTGCTCATCTATAAAATCTGTAATACTTAAAGCATCGAAACAATTATTAACGTACGTCCATTCCCAAGCAATTATGGCAATGTTGGTTTCCAAACCTACATAAGGTGTTAAAACCCATCTAAAAGGGCCGCCATCATCGTCAGGACGAGAGCAGGCTAATGTTCTTAAGGAATCTATAATTTCTTGACTTGCACAAGGATTGTATAATAAAGTAATTCCACCATGTTCTAAATTGTGAATATATCGTTGAGGAGGCATATACTCATATTCTCCCCATCTACCCCACATTGGTCTATGAGGTCCAGAAGAGGGTGGGTTTTGATCGTAACATAAGCCAATAGGATAATTAAAATGTCCAGCTCCCTGACTAGGTTTATTTACTATTACTGCTTCACAATTTTCTGGATATGCAGTACTATCGCAAGTATAATCTTGCATATCGTTGTACGATTCTGGACAAAAATACTCACAAGTTCCATCATCTACAGTGGCTGTTAAACTAAAATTCAAAGCAGTCGAATCGGCACAACCTTCTATATAGCCCAAGCAATCGAGCATTATAGATTCGGTATTATCGCAAAGTATACCATTATCCGAAAATGAAACATTCATAATACTACCTAGATCTGCTGCATCAGTAAATTGTAATAACTCACAACAAGAAGTAAGACTAGTATTTCCTTGAATTAGTATTTGAATAGCACTATTTAAAGAAGCTAAAGGGCTTAAATCTGTTACAGCAGTATTTAATAAGTAAAAATTTCCACTAACAACGCTTAATTGAGAGAGTGCATTAACATTGGTAATATTAATAGAACTTACCATTAAGTCTCCATTAAATATTTCACAAGAAGCTAATTCATCTAATTGGGCTTGATTAAACACAACTGTTTGACTGTCAATTTCACCACATTGAGCATGTAGAGAAATGTGACTTAAACTAGTAAATAGAACGAGTAAAAAGATGAGCTTTTTCATAACAGATATTTGAATAACAATATTAAGAAGAATCTATTAAATATCAAAAAAAAACGAGCACAGTATAAGAACAAAATTAAGTAACAAAAAAGAGCCTCGATAAATCGAGGCTCTTAAATTATTTAGGCTTCTGCTTTAGGTCCGCCAAATGTTAAAGGTACTTGTTGCTGTTTTCCAGCATCTTTAATCGCACCATATTGCGATTCATACTTTTTCACATTCTCGGCCAAAGCTCCTAGTAAACGTTTAGCATGTTGTGGAGTTAAAATAACTCTTGATTTAACCTTTGCTTTTGGCATTCCAGGCATCATCGAAATAAAATCAACTACAAATTCTGTAGGAGAATGATTCACGACTGCTAAGTTTGAATAGAAACCCTGAGCTAATTCTTCAGGTAATTCTATACTTACTTGTTTGTTATCTTTTTTATCAGCCATTAGTCTGCCATTGATTCAGAATCCTCATCTTCTACAAGAGCTGTGGTTGCAGTTGAAGGCTCCATTCTAGAACTCATAAGAGCTGCTAATTGAACTTTACTACCCACTACCATATCTTGGTATTTCTTAAGACCTGTACCTGCGGGTATTTTATGACCAACAATTACATTTTCTTTAAGACCATCTAATGTATCAACCTTACCGTTTACAGCAGCTTCGTTTAATACTTTAGTTGTTTCTTGGAAAGATGCAGCAGATAAGAAACTTTTCGTTTGAAGTGAAGCTCTAGTAATACCTTGAAGAACTGAAGTAGATGTTGCAGGAACTGCTTCTCTAGCAACAACAGTTTTAAGATCCTTACGCTTAAGCATAGAGTTTTCATCTCTTAACTTACGAACAGGAATAATTTGACCCGCTTTTAAGTTTTCAGAATCACCAACTTCTTCAACGTACATTTTACCGAACATCCAATCGTTCTCTTCAATAAAGTCATTCTTATGCACTAAGTTATTTTCAAGGAAACGAGTATCACCCGCATCATTAATCATAACCTTACGCATCATCTGACGAACTACGACCTCGAAGTGTTTATCGTTAATCTTCACACCTTGAAGACGGTAAACCTCTTGCATTTCGTTTACTAAATACTGCTGTACTGCTGTAGGTCCTTTAATAGCAAGAATCGTTTTAGGAGTAATAGCACCATCAGAAAGCGAAGTACCTGCTTTCACGAAATCGTTTTCTTGTACTAGAATTTGTTTAGAAAGAGATACCAAGTATTTCTTCACTTCACCTGTTCTAGATTCAATGATAACTTCACGATTACCACGTTTGATTTTACCGTAAGATACAATACCATCTATTGCTGCTACAACTGCAGGATTAGATGGATTACGTGCTTCGAATAATTCCGTTACACGAGGAAGTCCACCAGTAATATCTCCTGACTTAGCAGAGCTACGAGGCATCTTAGCAATTATAGAACCTGTTTCTAATTTATCACCTTCTGCAACAATAATATGTGCTCCAACTGGTAAATTGTATGATTTAGATGATCCGTCTTTACCACCTGTCTTTACAAGAATAGTAGGAATCATCTTTTTATCTCTAGTTTCAGAGATTACCTTCTCTTGGAAACCAGTTTGTTCATCTATTTCTACACGGAAAGTAACACCTTGAGCTAAATTCTCAAATTCTACTTTACCAGTAGTTTCAGATAAGATTACTGCATTATATGGATCCCATTCACAAATAGCTTCTCCTTGCTTTAACTTTTCGCCATCTTTAGCAAACATCGTAGCACCATAAGGAATGTTATTTGTAGCAAGAGTAATTCCAGTTTTTGGATCGACCAACTTCATTTCGGCTGTACGACCAATAACAATAATAGTTTCTTTACCATCAGAATCTTTACCTTTTACAGTTCTCAATTCATCAATTTGTAAATTACCATCAAATTTAGCGGTAAGCCTAGACTCTTCTGCAGTGTTAGAGGCAGTACCCCCAACGTGGAATGTACGAAGTGTTAACTGTGTACCTGGTTCCCCAATAGATTGGGCAGCAACAACACCTACAGCTTCACCTTCTCCAGCCATACGGTTGGTAGCAAGGTTACGACCGTAACACTTAGAACAAATACCTCTTCTCGTTTCACAAGTTAAGGCAGAACGTATTTCAACCATCTCAATAGGAGAGTTTGCAATAAGATCACCTAATTCCTCAGTAATTTCTTCACCAGACGAAATTAATAAATCTCCTGTTAAAGGATGAACAACATCATGAAGAGAAGTTCTACCAATAATTATTTCTGCAAGAGTTTCAACAATATCTTCGTTTTTCTTCAAAGCAACACCTTGAAGTCCACGAAGGGTACCACAATCAACTTCAGAAACAATAACATCTTGAGCAACATCTACCAATCTACGGGTTAAATAACCAGCATCGGCTGTTTTAAGAGCAGTATCGGCAAGACCTTTACGTGCACCGTGAGTAGAAATAAAGTACTCAAGAATTGATAAACCTTCCTTAAAGTTTGAAGTAATCGGGTTTTCGATAATCGCTCCACCTGTAGAACCAGATTTTTGCGGCTTAGCCATCAAACCACGCATACCAGATAACTGACGAATTTGTTCTTTCGAACCACGCGCACCAGAATCAAGCATCATATAAACCGAGTTGAAACCTTGTTGGTCGTTAATTAAACGATCCATAGCGAACTCAGTTAACTCGGAATTTGTTTTAGTCCAGACATCAATAACTTGGTTGTAACGTTCATTATTGGTAATAAGACCCATATTATAACTATCGGTAATCGAAGTAACTTGTTCCTTCGCTCCTTTAATCAATGCATCTTTTTGTACTGGTACAATAATATCACCTAAAGAGAATGATAAACCACCTTTAAATGCCATATGGTATCCTAAGACTTTAATGTCATCTAGGAATGAAGCAGTAGTAGGAATATCGGTTTCTTTAAGAATTTTACCAATAATATTTCTAAGCGCCTTTTTAGTTAGCGTTTCGTTTATGTAACCTACAGATTTTGGCACTACATCGTTAAAGAGAACTCTACCAATAGTAGTTTCTATAATTTTAGTAACCAATTGCCCGTCTTCTTTAACTTGAGTACGAACTTTAATAACTGCATTTAATTCTGCCTTCTTTTCGTTGTAAGCAATTCTTACATCTTCAGAAGAATAGAAAGTTAAACCTTGACCAATAATTGTTTTTTGCTCATCGGTTTTACGAGGCTTAGTCATATAGTAGAGCCCCAAAACCATATCCTGAGAAGGTACAGTAATAGGTGCACCGTTAGCAGGGTTCAAGATATTATGAGAACCTAACATTAATAACTGAGCTTCCAAAATTGCCGCAGGGCTTAATGGAAGATGAACAGCCATCTGGTCACCATCGAAATCGGCGTTAAATGCCGTACACGCTAATGGATGTAACTGGATCGCTTTACCTTCAATTAATTTTGGTTGGAAAGCTTGAATACCTAATCTGTGAAGCGTAGGAGCACGATTCAATAATACAGGATGTCCTTTAATTACATTTTCTAAGATATCCCATACTACAGGATCCTTATTATCTATAATTTTCTTTGCAGATTTTACAGTCTTAACAATACCTCTTTCGATAAGCTTACGCACGATGAAAGGTTTATATAATTCTGCAGCCATGTTTTTAGGAATACCACACTCAGAAAGGAGAAGATTAGGCCCAACAACAATTACAGAACGTGCAGAATAATCAACACGCTTACCAAGTAAGTTTTGACGGAAACGTCCTTGCTTACCTTTAAGAGAATCTGAAAGAGATTTTAAAGCACGGTTAGATTCTGTCTTTACAGCAGAAGCTTTACGTGTATTATCTAAAAGTGAATCTACAGATTCTTGAAGCATACGCTTCTCGTTACGTAGAATAACTTCTGGAGCTTTAATTTCGATTAAACGCTTTAAACGGTTGTTACGAATAATAACACGACGGTAAAGGTCATTTAAATCTGATGTTGCGAAACGACCACCATCAAGAGGCACTAATGGACGTAATTCTGGTGGAATCACCGGAACAACTTTCATTATCATCCACTCTGGTCTATTTTCGATACGCGTATTTGCATCACGAAATGCTTCCACAACAGCCAAACGCTTTAAAGCCTCTGTTTTTCTTTGTTGAGAAGTTTCTGTGTTTGCTTTGTGTCTTAAAGAATAAGAAAGCTCGTCTAAATCTAAGCCCATCAATAAAGCTTCCAAAGCATCTGCACCCATTTTGGCTACAAATTTAGTTGGGTCTTTATCTTCTAAGTATTGATTTTCGCGAGGTAAACGCTCAAGAGCATCTAAGTATTCTTCTTCTGTAAGGAACTGTAAGTATTCTAAAGGATTTCCTTCGTTATCTACTGCTCCACCTGCTTGTACAACTACGTATCTCTCGTAGTAAATAATCATGTCAAGTTTCTTAGTAGGTAAACCTAAAAGGTAACCAATTTTGTTTGGTAAAGAACGGAAATACCAGATATGTGCAACAGGAACCACCAAATCGATGTGACCTGTACGATCTCTACGTACTTTCTTTTCTGTTACCTCAACACCACAACGGTCACAAACAATACCTCTATAACGGATACGTTTATACTTTCCACAGTGACATTCATAATCTTTTACCGGCCCAAAAATACGTTCACAGAAAAGTCCGTCGCGCTCTGGTTTATAGGTACGATAATTAATAGTTTCAGGTTTTAAAACCTC
>DKGK01000017.1:10937-12915 GCA_002453265.1 Flavobacteriales bacterium UBA6772
CGTTTTGGTTCTGGTGTATTGTCTTTCCTTCTCATAGCCATATCCTGAAGAAATTAATTTTTATAAGGAGTGTCCTGAGACACTCCTTCTGAAATTATTACTATTGTAAAGTGATCTTTAATCCTAAACCTTTCAATTCGTGTAATAGTACGTTGAATGATTCTGGAATTCCTGGTTCAGGCATCGCTTTACCTTTAACGATAGCTTCGTAAGTCTTCGCTCTACCTACTACGTCATCAGACTTAACAGTAAGTATTTCACGTAAGATATTAGAAGCACCGTAGGCTTCAAGAGCCCAAACCTCCATTTCACCAAAACGCTGACCACCAAATTGGGCTTTACCACCCAATGGTTGTTGTGTAATAAGTGAGTATGGTCCGATAGAACGAGCGTGCATCTTATCATCTACCATGTGACCCAGTTTTAGCATATAAATAATACCTACTGTAGCCGCTTGATCGAAACGTTCTCCAGTACCACCATCGTAAAGATAAGTGTGACCGAAGTCGGGTATACCAGCTTCTCTAGTCAATTCTGTAATCTCGTCTAATGAGGCACCATCGAAAATTGGAGAAGCATATTTCCTTCCTAATTTTTGTCCAGCCCAACCTAAAACGGTTTCGTAAATCTGACCAATGTTCATACGAGAAGGTACACCAAGTGGGTTAAGAACGATATCTACTGGAGTACCGTCTTCTAAAAATGGCATGTCTGCATCTCTTACGATACGGGCAACAATACCTTTGTTACCGTGACGACCCGCCATTTTATCACCTACTTTTAGTTTTCTTTTCTTAGCAATATAAACTTTAGCTAGTTTTAAGATTCCAGCTGGAAGCTCATCACCTACAGAGAGCGTAAATTTCTTACGTCTAAGCACACCTTTAAGATCATTTAACTTAATGTTAAAGTTGTGAATTAGATCATTTACAAGAGTGTTTTTCTCTTTTTCTGTAGTCCAACTATCTGTAGAAATTACAGAATAGTCTTCAATAGCATTTAATTGCTTTTGAGAGAATTTCTTACCCTTAGGGATAACAACTTCGCCCAATTCATTTACAACACCTTGACACGTTTTACCAGAAACAATCGTAATTAATTTTTCAATTAATCTAGATTTTAATTGAGCAGCGTCTTCAGTAAAGTCAGCTTCTAATTCAAGAATAATTTCTTTATCAGCTAAACGTGACTTTTTATCTTTAATAGATCTTGCAAAAAGTTTTTTGGTAAGAACCACACCATGAAGAGAAGGAGAAGCTTTTAAAGAAGCATCTTTCACATCACCTGCTTTATCACCAAAGATAGCTCTTAACAACTTCTCTTCTGGAGAAGGGTCAGACTCACCTTTAGGAGTAATTTTACCAATAAGGATATCACCTGGATTTACATGAGCACCGATACGAATAAGACCGTTTTCATCTAAATCTTTAGTTGCTTCCTCAGAAACATTAGGTATATCTGGAGTTAATTCCTCTGCACCTAATTTAGTTTCACGAACGTCTAATGTATATTCGTCAATGTGAATTGAAGTAAAAATATCTTCTCTTACAACACGTTCAGAAATTACAATAGCATCCTCAAAATTATATCCATTCCAAGGCATAAAGGCAACCTTCATGTTTTTCCCTAAAGCAAGTTCCCCGTTTTGGGTAGCATAACCTTCAGAAAGAACTTGCCCTTTAGCAACTCTATCGCCAACTTTTACAATTGGGCGGATATTGATACTTGTACCTTGGTTGGTTTTTTGGAATTTTGTTAATTTATAAGTAACAGAATCCTCATCAAAACTTATTAATCTTTCAGTTTCAGTTCTATCGTATTTGATAATAATTTGTTTTGCATCAACATACTCAACTAAACCTGCACCTCTAGCGTTAACTAAAACTCTAGAATCTGATGCTACACGTCCTTCAAGACCAGTACCAACAATTGGAGAATCTGGTTTCAATAAAGGTACAGCCTGACGCATCATATTAGA
>DKGK01000017.1:13250-17066 GCA_002453265.1 Flavobacteriales bacterium UBA6772
CCCATCAATGCACGGTTAGCATCATCATGTTCCAAAAAAGGAATAAGAGAAGCCGATATTGACGAAATCTGGTTAGGTGCAACATCCATGTAATCTAATTTGGTTGGCTCAATTACAGGGAAATCACCAGTATCACGTGCTTTTACGATATCGTTTTTAAAGTTACCAGTATCTGTTATTGGTGCGTTAGCTTGTGCAATAACTTGGTCTTCTTCTTCTTCAGCACTTAAATATTTAGGGGTTGTGTTTAAATCAACAACACCATCAACTACTTTACGGTAAGGAGTTTCAATGAAGCCCATTTTATTCACCTTTGCAAATACACAAAGTGAAGAAATAAGTCCAATGTTTGGTCCTTCCGGTGTTTCAATAGGGCATAAACGTCCGTAGTGAGTATAGTGAACATCACGTACCTCGAAACCTGCTCTTTCTCTAGATAAACCACCTGGTCCAAGTGCCGATAGACGACGTTTGTGAGTGATTTCTGCTAATGGATTCGTTTGATCCATAAACTGAGAAAGTTGATTTGTTCCGAAGAAAGAATTGATTACTGAAGATAATGTCTTCGCATTAATCAAGTCAATTGGAGTGAACACTTCGTTATCACGTACATTCATACGTTCGCGAATTGTTCTAGCCATACGAGCTAAACCTACACCAAATTGATTGTTTAACTGCTCACCTACAGTACGAACTCTACGATTACTTAAGTGGTCAATATCGTCAACCTCAGCTTTAGAGTTAACCAATTCAATCAGATACTTGATGATTAAAATGATATCTAGTTTAGTAAGAGTTGCTTCGTCAAGTCCGAGATTAAGATTTAATTTCTTGTTGATACGGTAACGACCTACTTCACCAAGACTATATCTAGTTTCCGAGAAGAATAATTTATCAATAATGCCACGAGCGGTCTCTTCATCAGGCGGCTCCGCATTACGAAGTTGTCTGTAGATATGCTCAACAGCTTCTTTCTCAGAATTTGTTGGATCTTTTTGTAGTGTATTGTGAATAATAGCGTACTCAGAAGCTTCAGCATTTTCTTTATGAAGCAAAATTGATTTAACGCCAGCTTCCATAATGATATCAACATGTTCTTTTTCAAGAACTATATCACGATCAAGGAGAACTTCGTTACGCTCGATAGATACAACTTCTCCTGTATCTTCGTCCACGAAATCTTCGAACCAAGTTTTTAGAACACGAGCTACAAGCTTACGTCCTAAAACTCTTTTTAACCCTGCTTTACTAACTTTAACTTCGTCAGCAAGATCAAAGATTTCTAAAATGTCTTTATCGCTTTCGTATCCAATTGCACGTAAAAGAGTCGTTACTGGTAACTTCTTTTTACGATCGATGTACGCATACATCACAGAATTGATATCGGTTGCGAATTCTATCCAAGAACCTTTAAAAGGAATTACTCTGGCAGAATATAATTTTGTACCATTTGCATGGTAACTTTGACCAAAGAATACCCCTGGAGAACGGTGTAATTGGGATACACAAACTCTTTCCGCACCATTGATAACAAAGGTACCGCGAGGAGTCATATAAGGAATTGTACCAAGATATACATCTTGAACGATTGTTTCAAAGTCTTCGTGTTCAGGGTCCGTACAATAAAGCTTTAAACGAGCTTTAAGTGGGACACTGAAAGTTAAACCTCTTTCGATACATTCATCGAGTACGTAGCGAGGTGGATCAACAAAGTAATCCAAGAACTCAAGTACGAAATTATTTCTCGTATCCGATATCGGGAAGTTTTCACTAAATACTTTAAACAGACCTTCGTTTTCTCGGTCTTCAGATTTTGTTTCCAGTTGGAAAAAATCCTCAAATGACTTCAATTGAATATCCAGAAAATCTGGGTACTCTAATTGAGATTTGATGGAAGCAAAACTGATTCTTTCGTTTGATTTTGTCTGAGCCAATGGACAAAAATTTAAATGAAAAATAAGTGGACTATTCTAAAGCACAAAAGGGTTTAGCCTCTGAACCTATGTTCAGAGCCTAAACCTTGAGTATTTTAAGTAAGAAATATTACTTTAACTCTACTTCAGCACCTGCAGCTTCTAATTGAGCTTTAAGAGCTTCCGCTTCGTCTTTTGCAATACCTTCTTTTATTGCAGCTGGTGCGCTGTCAACCATTCCTTTAGCTTCTTTAAGACCAGAACCAGTTAATTCCTTAACTAATTTTACTACAGCTAGCTTAGAGCTACCTGCTGCCAAAAGAATAACATCGAATTCAGTTTGCTCCTCAGCATCGTCACCGCCAGCGGCAGGACCTGCAACAGCTACTGCAGCAGCAGCTGGTTCAATACCGTATTCGTCTTTAAGAATTGTTGCTAATTCGTTAACTTCTTTTACAGTTAGGTTAACTAATTGCTCAGCGAAATCTTTCAAATCTGCCATGATATGTGTTTTTATTTAGTTTGGTAATTCGTTTATTTTGTAATCGAGTGCGTACAATTTATTGTGCACGTTTTTCTAAAGTCTTTAATAGACCAGTAAGCGTGTTCCCACCTGATTGAAGGGCAGAAATTACGTTTTTGGCTGGTGACTGTAGTAACGTGATAATGTCTCCGATCAACTCTTCTTTCGATTTTAATTGCTCAAGAATAGCTAATTGATCTGCGGAGTAAACAGACTCTTCAACGAAAGCTCCTTTAAAAAGAGGCTTTTCTGCTCCTTTGTTCTTTTGAAGGAATTCAGTAATTGCTTTTGCTGGTGCGTTAGCAGTCTCAGAAAGCATCATTGAGGTGTTCCCTTTAAGAACATCGTACAATTCGTCGTAGTCTTTGTCACAAGATTCCATAGCCTTTTTTAACAAAGTATTTTTCACTACTTGTAGTGCAACTCCTTTACTAAAACAAAGTCTACGTAACTTGTTAGTTTGATCAGCATCCATACCTGAAAGATCAGCTAAGTAAACATTTTTACTTGCAGATAATACATCGGTAAGTTTATCGATGGCTTGTTTTTTCTCTTCTCTTGTCATAACCCTAAGGTATTTAGATTAGCTAAGTCTTAAATAGACTTTAAATCAACTTTTACACCTGCACCCATTGTACTCGACATCGTAATACTCTTGATGTAGATACCTTTAGCAGCTGTAGGTTTCAACTTAACAATTGTTTGGATTAATTCGTTTGCATTGTCAGCAATTTTAGCAGCATCAAAAGACGCTTTTGCTACACCAGCATGAATAATACCGTACTTGTCAACTTTAAAGTCAATCTTACCAGCTTTTACTTCAGTAACAGCTTTAGCTACGTCCATAGTTACAGTTCCTGTTTTGGGGTTAGGCATTAAACCTCTAGGACCTAGGATACGACCTAAGGGTCCTAATTTACCCATACAGCTTGGCATTGTAATAATTACATCTACATCGGTCCAACCTTCTTTGATTTTCGCAACATACTCATCCAAACCTACATGATCTGCACCTGCAGCTTTTGCTTCTTCTTCTTTATCCGGAGTACAAAGAACAAGTACTTTTACATCTTTACCCGTTCCGTGAGGAAGTGTTACCACTCCACGAACCATTTGATTCGCTTTACGAGGATCTACCCCTAAACGGATAGCTAAATCTACACTTGCATCAAATTTTGCAGATGTAGTGTCTTTCACGATTGAACTCGCGTCAGATACGTTGTATGATTTTGCTACGTCAAATTTCGTAGCAACTTCTTTTTGTTTTTTAGTCAGCTTTGCCATGTCTTAGTAAGATTAAGCAGAAGGAAATTCTCCTGTTATAGTGATACCCATACTTCTTGCTGTACCAGCAACCATTTTCATTGCAGATTCAACTTT
>DKGK01000031.1 GCA_002453265.1 Flavobacteriales bacterium UBA6772
AAAATTCTATTATTAATGTTTTTGGTAATATTTAGCTCAGCTGTATTTGCATATTCTGGACGTAAATTAAAGTTGGGAATAGTAACATTACTCCCTTTGTAAAACACTTTACTCACATCGTCTAGATTAGGAGCATGGAATCCTGAAGATACGATTGCTGCAATTTTCCATGATTCGTTAGGGAAGTATGCGACACTAAAATTCCCAGTAAAAGCATTGTATTTATTTTCAATGCTGTTGTAGGGTAGCGTAATGGTTTCAATACGATCATCTAAATCTATGTATTTTCCATTTAATTTGTTTTCGGTAAAACGAATTCCTGCATTCAGTTTAAATTGCTCAGATATTTTTTGGTGATAGGTAATATATCCTGCCCACGATTTCATGCTAGAACCTCCATTTGGGTACCTAGTTTGGTCGTGTGGTGTAGAAATATTGTTTGTTGTTTTGAAAGCGATTGAATGTACTTGATTGTTGTAGTACTCCAATCCATAGTGTAAATTCTTTTTTCTAAAATTGGCATTTATACTGTAAATATCAACATTTTCATATTGATCTAATCTTTCATCATCATCTGACTTTTCAACAAATCTAGTTTCAAAAACATCTTGATAAGCTAAGATTAATTGAGCTGAATCCATAAAGAAATTGTCTGCAGAATAATCGAATTGCATAGCGTAAAAGCTTCTTTTTTGAGGACCGTAATTCCAGGTAGAATATTTTAAAGCTTCGTAAGTTGTAGTGTTGGTTTCAGCATCATAACTACTATTTTTATAGTCATTGAGTTTATCAAAACGTGGTACATCTGATGAGTTTGAGAATTGGAAATTTCCAGTAAATAGTAATTTGTCACTTAGTCTAAGAATCGCTTTTTGCATAAAATCTTTTTGACTGTAAGCTGTATTTTTTTGGATGTTTGGATTTGGGTTTTCTTTCTGTTTTCCATTATCCATATATTGGTAAACCTTACCCCAATTTTCGTAACCATGTTTTCTAACTTCCCCCATTTTTAGGTCGTCAAAATCACTATTAGAAAAAGAACTAAAGACCGCAAAGTCTTTTGAGGTATAACTTATATCGTAATGTCTACTTAACCCTTTATTAGCTGTAGCAAATCGAGTGCTATAGTTTTGTTTAAAAGTAGGAGAGTCTGTAAATTTTGGCCTTTTAGTGTGTAGGTGAATTACCCCACCCAAGCCATCGCTACTGTATTCCGAGCTACTAGGACCAAAAATAATTTCTACTTGTTCTAAGGTTGCATTATCTACCGAGATGATGCTTTGTAAATGCCCTCCTCTGTAAATGGCATTGTTAAGTCGAACCCCATCAACCACTAATAAAACTCTATTGGCTTCAAAACCTCTAATTACTGGACTACCACCGCCCATTTGACTTTTCTGCACGTTTACCCCAGCTCGTTTTTCTAGTAAGTCGGCTGTTGTTTGTGTATTTAATCGTTCAATTTCTTTCTGATGTAAAATTACTCTTCTGTCGGCAGTTGTTTTTATATTCTCATCGTCTATACGAGTTAGTAAGACTATTTCTCCTAGCGTTTCAGAATTAAAGACTAGCGTAATTTGATTGTTTTGGGCTTGAAGTTTCTGTTTATTAGTAAAGACTGAAATAAAGCTTGAATGGCTAATTTGTAGGGATTCATTTGTCCCGAACTCTGCTAAATTTGCTATTCCATCTTTGTTCGTAAAAGCATGAATGTTTTGCTTTAAAGAAATAATATGTGCTTCGCGAATGGGACTTCCTAGTTCATCTTTCACTATGATTTCTTGAGCAAGAATCGAACTAAAATTAAGTACACATAAAAATAAAAGAAACTTATTCATCGTCGAATATTAATTGAAGTATATGCTGCGAATTTAATTCTTTAAAATGAATCAAATGCAATTTATAATAATCCATCAAAGCCTGTACCAAATTTCTTTTTAGTTTGTTTGAAAAATGGAGATCTTTTAAATTTTCATACTTGCAATTTAATAGTGCTATCCATCCATCTAAATCTTCGCCTATTACAATATAATTATGCATTGGGTTGTGTGTTAAGAATTCTCCATTTTGAAGATCAAAACAAAGGGCATTCTCACTGTTTTCCATAGGAGAAAAACCTAAATATTTTGTAAGTTTCATCATAAACGAAATATGGAAATGTGTGCAAGAATCCTTACTTAAATCTAACCAATGTATAGACTGATGTAGGAAAAGAAAAAGTTCTATGTTTTGCTCTTCTTCCTTTATACAGTTCTGAATTAATTCTGCTAAAAATAAAGCAACCGCTCTTTTTATAGGATCAAACAAAAGAGCGCTAAAAGGTTCTGTAATTTTTAAGTCTGTGATATATCTCAAGTCTGATTTTCCAGATCTTTTATAATCTATTTCTAAGAGGTTCAAAGACTGAAATTGTGCAAGCCTTAGTTTTCCCTTTTTCCCCCTTATGCCTTTTACAATAAAAGAAAGCAAGCCTTCTTGTTCTGTATAAATTTTCAAGATTAAGCTAGATTCTGAGTAGTTTATCTTGTTTAGTACTATAGCTCGTGATTGCTCCATTAATCTCTTACGATAAGTAGTTTACTAACATG
This sequence comes from Flavobacteriales bacterium UBA6772, assembly GCA_002453265.1. Classification (GTDB taxonomy): domain Bacteria; phylum Bacteroidota; class Bacteroidia; order Flavobacteriales; family UBA7430; genus UBA6772. The sequence continues at coordinate 2,589 of DKGK01000031.1, forward strand.
ATTTTCAGTACCATCTTCATCAGAACAAAAAATTAAATAAACTCCAGAATTCACTTCTTCCCCATTTGTTCTTTTACCATTCCAATTGGCTTGCCCGCCTAAGGCTTTAGTTTTGTAAACTATATTTCCGCTGATGTCTGTTATCTTTACAATAGCATCTGTAAGTAAGCCTTTAATACTAATATTTCCTTCGTAGTCTGGTGTAACCGGATTTGGAAACACAAGTACATTAGAAAAATCGGAACTCCCTTTTATGGCACCACTTCTGTAAGAAATTAGTCCTTTATCGGTACCAAAAAATACTTCGCCATTTTCTTGATTAATTTCTATATCTAATACCTTATTAGAAAAAAGCGGACTGTTTTCTGCTGTAAAATGATGAATTTCTTCTGTTCCATTTTCCGAAGTAAGTATGACTCCAGAGTTGTTTGTAGCAAACCATTTTCTGTTGGCACCATCTATTTCGATGTCGTTTATTAATAGCCCATTTAATAAATACGTATTGTACCCATCTTGTGTTACAATTATAGTCGAAGCTTGTTCACCTTCAAATATTGTTGATGGATCGTAAAATACGCTTAC
>DKGK01000034.1:0-1409 GCA_002453265.1 Flavobacteriales bacterium UBA6772
GATTCTCATGGTTTTGGTCTGTCTTCGGTTCGTTTTATTTGTGGTACTCAAGATATTCACAAGCAATTAGAAGAAAAAATTTCTTCCTTTTTAGGAATGGAAGACACTATTTTATACGCAGCAGCTTTCGATGCGAATGGAGGTGCTTTTGAACCTTTGTTTACGGCCGAAGATGCTATTATTTCGGATGAATTAAACCACGCTTCTATTATAGATGGTGTGCGTTTGTGTAAGGCACAACGCTTCCGTTATAAAAACAGTGATATGGCAGACTTAGAAGCTAAATTACAAGCTTCGCAATCTGCTCGCTACAGAGTAATTGTTACCGATGGTGTATTCTCTATGGATGGTTATATAGCCAAGTTAGATGCTATTTGCGATTTAGCAGACAAATACAATGCATTGGTAATGGTAGATGATTGTCACTCTACTGGCTTTGTTGGTAAAACAGGTAGAGGTACGCACGAGCACTGTGGTGTTATGGATCGTGTAGATATTATTACAGGTACTTTAGGTAAGGCACTTGGTGGAGCTATGGGAGGATTTACTTCTGCCAAAAAAGAAATTGTCGATATCCTTCGTCAGCGTTCGCGTCCTTATTTATTCTCTAACTCTTTAGCTCCTTCTATTGTAGGTGCGGCTATTAAAGTTTTAGACTTACTTTCTTCTTCTACCGTGTTAAGAGATAAGTTAGAAGGTAATGCAAAGCAATTCCGTGCAGGAATGGAAGCTGCAGGTTTCGATTTACGTCCAGGAGAGCATGCTATTATTCCTGTTATGTTATACGATGCGGAATTGTCTCAAAATTTTTCAGATAAATTATTAGCTGAGGGGATTTATGTAATCGGTTTCTTCTACCCAGTAGTTCCAAAAGGATTGGCTAGAATTAGAGTTCAGATTTCTGCTGCTCACGAACCGCATCATATAGAAAAAGCTATTACTGCTTTTACAAAAGTAGGTAAGGAATTAGGGGTGATTTAGGTTCAGGATTTGAGTCCAGAATATAGAATTACGATGACTTTAAATGAGTTTAAGTGTCAGTGATTTAACTAATTTTTGGCAATTGAATTTTACAAGCTTCGACGTCGTAAAAAGATTATAAGAGCAAGGTGGTTATTTGAGAAAAAAATAACTAACTTTGCCCTCCGTTTTTATGGGCAACATGTGCCCAATAAGTATCGGGAATTAATTAACCTAAATCAGAAAAAGGTGAATACATTAAGCTACAAAACTGTATCAGCAAACGCTCAAACCGTTCAAAAAGAATGGTTAATGGTGGATGCTGAAGGGCAGACGTTGGGGCGTATGGCTTCTAAGGTTGCATTTCTGATCCGTGGTAAGCACAAGCCAAGTTTTACTCCTCACGTAGATTGTGGAGATAATGTGGTTGTGATTAACGCAGATAAGAT
>DKGK01000034.1:1838-2504 GCA_002453265.1 Flavobacteriales bacterium UBA6772
CCAACGCGTTTGGTAACAAAAGCGGTTTACGGGATGCTTCCAAAAAACAAATTAGGGTCTGTTTTGAACAAAAATTTACGTGTCTTCGTTGGTGAAGTACATGGATTGGATGCTCAAAAACCAAGACTAATCAACTTAAAAGATATCAAGTAAGATGGAAGTTGTTCACACAATCGGTAGAAGAAAAAAAGCGGTAGCCCGCGTTTACCTTTCAGAAGGTACTGGTGCTATTGTTATAAATGGTAAAGACGTAAAGGATTACTTTACACTTGCCACGCTACAATACAAACTTGAGCAAGCTCAAGTTTTGGCCGGTGTTGAGGGTCAATACGATATTAAAGTAAACGTAGATGGCGGTGGTATCACCGGTCAAGCAGAAGCAATTCGCTTGGGTATCTCTCGTGCTTTAGTACAAATAAATCCTGATCACCGTGCAACCTTGAAACCACAAGGATTGTTAACTCGTGACCCTAGAATGGTTGAACGTAAGAAGCCAGGACAAAAGAAAGCTCGTAAGAAATTCCAGTTCTCTAAACGTTAATATTGGTTTAGTATCTAAATTGCTAAGACTGCTTTGGCATTACCTAGCAATTGCGAAAACGTAAAAAGAAAGTAAACAGACACAATTAAAATGGCTGAAATTAAAGAACTTTTAGACGCAGGTGT
>DKGK01000034.1:2900-3668 GCA_002453265.1 Flavobacteriales bacterium UBA6772
AATGGGATCCACATCCTCGATCTTAACAAAACCGTTGTAAAGCTTGAAGAAGCTAAAGACGCAATGAAAAAGATCGCCCGTTCTGGGAGAAAAATCATGTATGTTGCAACAAAAAAGCAAGCAAAAGAAATTGTTGCTGCTGCTGCAAGAGAAGTAAATATGCCTTATATCACTGAGCGCTGGCCTGGTGGTATGTTGACTAATTTCGTAACTATCCGTAAGGCAGTTAAGAAAATGTCAACTATCGATAAGATGAAGGTTGATGGTACTTTTATGGTTCTTTCAAAAAGAGAGCGTTTACAAATTGACCGTCAGAGAGCTAAATTAGAAAAGACCTTAGGTTCTATTTCTGATATGTCTCGTTTACCTGCCGCTCTATTTATTGTAGATGTAAAACGTGAAGCTATTGCTATCGCTGAAGCAAAAATATTAGGAATTCCTACTTTTGCTATGGTTGATACAAATGCTGATCCAGACTCAGTAAATTTCGCTATTCCTTCAAACGATGATGCTTCTCAATCTATCACTATCATTCTTAACGAGGTTAACGCCGGTGTTGCAGAAGGATTAGCTGAAAGAAAGAAAGAAAAAGAAGTTCAAGCCGCTGCTAAGAAAGACGAAGTTGCTGCTAAAGAAGAAGTAAAAGAAGTAAAAGCTGATAAAGCTGAATAATTTAAAAGAGTAGCCTTTTTAGGCTACTTCTTTTTTTAACCCTTATTTTCTGTAATTATGAAAATTGCTGCTGCAGACGTAAATAAATTAAGAAAG
>DKGK01000034.1:3907-4521 GCA_002453265.1 Flavobacteriales bacterium UBA6772
ATTGGCATCTAAATTTGCTGATATCGCTTTAACACAATCTACAAAAGAAGCCTTTTTAGCTGCTGATTTTGACGGAATGACAGTTGCTGAAAAGTTAACTGAGCAAACTGGTGTTATTGGTGAGAAAATTGAANNGCAGACGTAAATAAATTAAGAAAGCAAACAGGTGCCGGAATGATGGACTGCAAGAAAGCTCTTGTGGAAGCTGAAGGTGACTTTGAAGCTGCAATCGATGTTCTTCGTAAGAAAGGACAAAAAATTGCTGCTAAACGTGCCGACAGAGATGCTTCTGAAGGTGTTGCTTTAACAAAAATTAATGCAGACAATACCGCTGGTATTGCTATTGTATTAGCTTGTGAAACTGATTTCGTTGCTATCAACGATACTTTCAAAACATTGGCATCTAAATTTGCTGATATTGCTTTAACACAACCTACGAAAGACGCGTTTTTAACTGCTGATTTCGACGGTATGACTGTTGCTGAAAAATTAATTGAGCAAACAGGTGTTATTGGTGAGAAAATTGAAATTAAAGGTTTCGAAAGAGTAGAAGCTAACTTTGTTGGTTCTTATACTCATGGTTCTAAAATTGCTGTTTTAGTTGGTTTAGATAA
>DKGK01000034.1:4926-14053 GCA_002453265.1 Flavobacteriales bacterium UBA6772
TACAATGATTTTGACGCTGCTTTTGTAGCTTCAGAAACGGAAGCTAGAATTGCTGTAATTGAAAAAGATAATATTGAGTTAGCGCGTTTAGGTAAAACACTTAAAAACGTTCCTCAGTTTATTTCAATGTCTCAATTATCTGATGCTGTTATAGCAGATGCTAAAGCGGCTATTGAAGCTCAATTGCAAGCTGAAGGTAAACCTGAGAAAATCTGGGACAAAATTGTTCCTGGAAAAGTAACTCGTTTCATTGCAGATAATACTACTTTAGATCAAGAAATGTGTCTTTTAGACCAAGACTTTATCAAGGACGAAAAATTGAATGTTGCAGGCTATATCGCTACTTATGGTGAGGTTGCTATTGCAGCATTTAAAAGAGTAGCTCTAGGTTAATCTTTGTTTTCCAATACATATAAAGCCACTCTTTTTGAGTGGTTTTTTTTGTGCTTAAATTTTCTGAAATACTTAATTTTTACTTTCAACGATTTAGCTATCTTTGAAAAACTTTTCTCAATAGCACAGAACAATGAAATATAAAAGAATTCTTCTTAAACTTAGTGGTGAAGCCCTTATGGGTGATGGTGAATACGGGATATCTCCCGATAAAATTGCCGAGTACGCTAGGGATATTCAAACGATTGTTGACCTCGGTTGCGAGGTTGCTATAGTAATTGGTGGTGGTAATATCTTTCGTGGTGTGCAAGCGGCTAATAGTGGAATGGATAGAGTTCAAGGAGATTATATGGGTATGCTAGCAACTGTAATAAACGGTTTAGCGCTTCAGTCTTCTTTAGAACATATTAAGGTGAAAACCCGTTTAATGTCTGCCATTAAAATGGACGAAATTGCAGAGCCTTTTATTCGCCGTAGAGCTATAAGACATCTCGAAAGAGGCAGAGTTGTTATTTTTTCTGCAGGTACAGGAAATCCATATTTTACTACAGATACTGCTGCTACACTTAGAGCTATTGAAGTTGAAGCTGATGTTATTCTTAAAGGAACTCGTGTAGATGGTATTTATACTGCCGATCCAGAAAAAGATCCTAAAGCTACAAAATACGAGACTATTACTTTTGATGAAGTTTATAGCAAAGGTTTAAACGTTATGGACATGACTGCTTTTACATTGTGTAATGAAAATAAATTGCCAATTATGGTGTTTAATATGAACACTCCAGGGAATTTATTAAATGCTGTTCAAGGAAAAGAAATTGGTACTTTAGTTACTTTTTAGTACTTAAAAGAGATATAAGATGAACGATGAAGTAGAGTTTTGTTTAGATAGTGCAAACGAAAGTATGGGTAAAGCAATGATCCATTTCGATGCTGAACTTTTGAAAATTAGAGCAGGTAGAGCGAATCCTCAAATGCTTTCGGGTGTTATGGTAGATTACTATGGTTCTATGACCGCTTTGCCTCAAGTTGCAAATGTTGGTACTCCAGATGCACGTACTCTTACTGTGCAACCTTGGGAAAAAGGAATGTTAGCTGCAATAAATAAAGCCATTATAAATTCGAACTTAGGATTTAGTCCTATGGACAACGGCGAAATGTTAATTATTAATATTCCACCATTAACAGAAGAACGTCGTGTTGAATTAGTAAAACGTTCTAAAGGAGAATCTGAAAATTGCAAAGTAGTAATCCGTTCTGCTCGTAAAGACGCGAACGATGAAATTAAAAAATTGGCCAAAGATGGTTTAGCAGAAGATCTTGCTAAAGACGCCGAAGCCTCTATTCAAAAACTTACCGACACCTATATTACCAAAGTTGAGTCCGTTCTAAAAGTAAAGGATGCCGAAATTATGAAGGTGTAATTTGAGCAAGCTTCGGCTTGCTTTTTCTATTTTATTTAACAGCGATTAGCGATTTTATGTGGGCAAATATTTCACGATTTATTCTTAGAAATAAATTATTTTTATTAATCGCTTTATTGGTTGCCACTATTTTTATGGCCAATAAAGCCAAAGATGTATTATTCTCTTACGAGTTTATGCCTTTGTTGCCCGCAGACGATCCTGTTTACGTAGAATATCAAGATTTTTTAAATTATTTTGGTCAAGAAGGAAATGTTCTGGTTGTAGGTTTTCAAACAGACTCCTTGTTTGAATTAGAGAAGTTTAATGCTTTATACGATTTAAATACGGAGCTTAATAAGTTAAGAGGAGTTGAATCTCTTGTTTCTCTTTTGCAAGCTCAAAACATGGTTAAAAATCAACAAACGAAGTCTTTTCAGTTTGTGCCAGTTTGTCTTGATAGAATTGAAAATGAAGCAGAGCTAAAGTCTATTAAAGAAGAGTTTGATTCACTTCCATTCTACAAAGGTTTGTTCTATAATACCGAGACTAATGCCTATTTAATGGCATTAACACTCAATAAATCTATATTAGCTTCTAAGGATAGAGTTGGTTTAATTCAATCTATTGAAGATCTTATTAATCCTTTTGCTCTTCATACAAATATAAATGTACACTATTCTGGACTGCCCTATATTAGAACCAAAAGCACTATAAAAACTAAGGCAGAGGTACAGATGTTTATCTTCTTAGCTCTGGCGGTTACTGCCTTAATCATGCTATTGTTCTTTCGTTCTTTTTCTGCCATGTTCTATTCCATGCTTGTAGTAGGAATTGGTGTTATTTGGGCAATAGGAACTATTTCTTTGTTGGGCTTTAAGATTACTATTTTAACAGCACTTATCCCTCCTTTAATAATTGTTATTGGTATTCCAAATTGTATATTTTTACTCAATAAATACCATACCGAATTTAAGCAACATGGAAATAAGATTAAGGCTTTAAATAGAGTAATTCAAAAAGTAGGGAATGCTACCTTTATGACTAATGCGACTACCGCCGCAGGTTTTGCTACGTTTGTAATTACACAAACACAGATTCTCGTTGAATTTGGTATTGTTGCTTCTATTAATATATTGTTGGTATTCTTTATCTCAATGATAATTATTCCTTCTATTTATAGTTATTTACCAGCACCAAAAGAGCGTCACCTTTCTCATCTGGAAAGAACCTGGGTTAATAATTTAACTGCCTGGATGGAAAAGGTAGTTCTTTATGACAGAAAAAATGTTTATATTTTTACAGCTTCTTTATTAATAGTTGCTTTTTACGGGGTTTCTAAAATACAAACTACCGGGAATATTGTAGATGATATACCAAAAGACGATCCTATTTATTTAGACCTTCAATTTTTTGAAGAACATTTTTCGGGTGTTATGCCTTTTGAAATTATGGTGGATACCCATAAAAAAAATGGTGTAAATAAATTATCAACTCTTAAAAGAATTGAACAACTAGAAAAAGTTCTTGCAGTTTATCCTGAAATATCTAGCACTACTTCAATCGTAAATTTAGCTAAATTTTCTAAGCAAGCTTATTATAATGGGAATCCAGATTATTATAGCTTGCCTTCTTCTCAAGAGAAGAACTTCATTCTTAAATATGCAAAAAACTCTGTAACTGGAGAGAATGATTTGTTTAAGAGCTTTATGGATTCTACCAATAGCGTCGCAAGGGTTTCGGCTAGAATGAAAGATATTGGCACAAAGCAAATGCGTGCCCTTAGAGACTCTATTCAACCTCAAATTGATGCAATATTTAATCCTAAAAAGTACGATGTTTCTATAACAGGTACAAGCGTATTGTTTTTAGAGGGAACAACCTATTTAGTCCATAATCTGTTTAGTAGCTTGCTGCTAGCCATAGGATTAATAGCAATATTAATGGCGTGGATGTTCTCATCTTCCAGAATGGTAGTGGTTTCTTTGTTACCTAACCTTATACCTTTAGTACTTACTGGAGCTTTAATGGGCTACTTTGGGATTTCAATAAAACCCTCTACTATTTTGGTTTTTAGTATTGCCTTTGGTATTTCTATAGACGATACCATCCACTTTTTGGCCAAATACCGGCAAGAGTTAAAAGCCAATAATTGGAATATTCGTATTGCTGTAATTAACGCATTACGCGAAACAGGCGTAAGTATGTTTTATACTTCAATAGTTCTCTTCTTTGGTTTTTCTATATTTATAGCTTCAGACTTTGGTGGAACTGTAGCCTTAGGATTATTGGTTTCTGTAACCCTCTTATTTGCCATGTTGGCAAACTTGCTTTTACTTCCTTCTTTATTGCTTTCTTTAGAGCGTATTATTACGACCCGTTCTTTTAATGAACCTCTAATAGATATTTTAGACGAAGAAGAAGATATAGAGTTAGACGCTTTAACCATACGTAAAAATACTTAATATGAAAGGTATAATTTTAGCAGGTGGATCTGGAACACGTTTGCACCCTCTTACTTTATCGGTTAGTAAGCAGTTAATGCCAGTGTACGATAAACCCATGATTTATTATCCGCTTTCTACACTTTTGCAAGCTGGAATTTCGGAAATACTTATTATTTCTACGCCTCATGATATGCCTGCCTTTAAAAAACTTTTAGGCGACGGTTCTTCATTAGGATGTAAATTTGAATATGCAATTCAAGAAGTTCCTAATGGATTGGCACAAGCTTTTGTTATTGGAGAAGATTTTATTGGAAATGATCCTGTAGCCTTAATTCTAGGGGATAATATATTTTACGGGGCAGGAATGTCCACTTTGCTTAAACAGCATAATAAGCCAAATGGAGGCGTGATTTTTGCTTACCATGTCTCAGATCCAGAACGGTATGGTGTTGTAGAGTTTAATGCTGACTTTAAAGCTATTTCTATAGAAGAAAAGCCTGTAATTCCTATGTCAAATTATGCAGTTCCTGGATTGTATTTTTACGATAATATGGTGGTGGAAATTGCTAAAACGCTCAAACCTTCAGCTCGTGGTGAATACGAAATTACAGATATAAATAAAGAATACCTTCGCCGAGAAAAACTACAAGTAGGAATTCTCGATAGAGGTACTGCCTGGCTAGATACAGGAACCTTTGCTTCTTTAATGCAAGCTGGACAATTTGTCCAGGTTTTAGAAGAGCGTCAAGGATTAAAAGTGGGCTGTATAGAAGAAGATGCATATCGTGCAGGCTTTATCGATATACAACAGTTAAAGGAACTTGCTAAGCCATTATTGAAAAGTGGCTACGGGAAATATTTGATGAGAATAGATGCATAATTTAAAGTCGATTACAGAATTACAAGAAATGTTACAAGTTTCTTTGGAACAAACTTCTTTTCTGGCTGAGCCTAAAGAGTTGTACGAACCGATTTCTTATATTCTTCGTTTAGGAGGAAAGCGTTTAAGACCTGCTCTGGTTCTTATGGCTGCAGATATGTACAATTACGACCTTAAAAAAGCTCTTCCTCAGGCTGTAGGAATTGAGTTGTTTCATAACTTTACCTTAATGCACGACGATATTATGGACGAGGCTCCTCTGCGAAGAGGAATGACAACCGTACACGAAAAATGGGATGCCAACATAGGGATTTTATCAGGTGATGCATTGTTTGTGAAAGCCTATCAGTCTATTGTTAAAACAGATTCAAAGTATCTGCCAGCTTTAATTGATTTGTTTAACCAAACAGCATTAGAGGTTTGCGAGGGTCAGCAGTATGATATGAATTTTGAAACTCAAGATGATGTTTCTATGCTTTTGTATTTGAAGATGATTAAGTTTAAAACGGCTGTACTTTTGGCTTGTGCCTTAAAATCGGGTGCATTGGTAGCTGATGCATCTGCTAAAGATCAACAACATTTATACGATTTTGGAATTCATATAGGATTGGCTTTTCAGCTAATGGATGATATATTGGATGTATATGGAGCTCAAAAAGATTTTGGGAAACAAATTGCTGGAGATATATTATCTAATAAAAAAACCTGCCTGTATATTACAGCCTACGAAATGGCTAATAGCAATCAGTTAAAAGTATTAGATTACTATTTTACTGCTGTAGATTTTGATCCTCAAGAAAAAATTATTAAAGTAATGGAAGTGTATTCGGAGTTGAATGTTAAGTTGTTATGTAAGAACATGATGGAAGAACATTTTGCAATAGCCCAAACACATTTACAAGACTTAGAAGTAAGCGAAGAAAGAAAAGCTACACTTCAAGAATTTACTCAACTCCTAATGGTTAGAGTAAAGTAATGAACTTCGAACTTCAAAATATCGAAGATTATACGAAGGATTTAGTTTGGATGCTAAAAGCTACTATACAGGTAGAAAAAGAATTCTGTGTTGAGAATTGGGTTCTAATAAAGCCAATAAATGCTCAAACGGCTTTTGAGGATATTGCCGTTCAAGTACACAAAAAATTAGCCAATTTAATCAAGTTAAAAGGAGATTCATTTGTAAAACACTTGTTGTACACAATTGATATTTCTGAAGCTCAGGTTGCTAAAGCATTAGTTTTAGAGGTAGATATCGAATTCTCTAGGTTACTCGCAAAGTTAATTGTTAGACGTTGCCTACAAAAAGTACTGATTAGAAACTATTATAAAAGCCCTGAAAAATTCGCTTTGGGCAACAGCTTAGAAGAATAAATTATTTATTTTTGCTGTGAATTTTTGCGTTTAAGAAAACGATGGACAATTACTCATTTTTGGGAGCAGCTAATACTGCTTTTTTTGAGGACATTTACGAACAGTATCTCAAAGAACCTGATTCAGTAGAATCGAGTTGGAGAAGTTTCTTTCAAGGTTACGACTTTGCCAACGAAACTTACTCCGAAGAAGAGCTAGAAGCTCAACTGCCAGATTCTTTTAAAAAGGAATTTAAGGTTATTAATCTTATTGATGCCTACCGCCAACGCGGGCATTTGTTTACCAAAACAAATCCTGTACGAGAAAGAAGAGACTACAGTCCTAAATTGGACCTCGGTCAATTCGACTTGTCTGATGCGGATTTAGAAACAGTGTTTCAAGCTGGTTCTCTATGTGATATTGGTGCAACATCCTTAAAGGGGATTATAGCACACCTTAAAATGGTGTACTGTGAATCTATAGGGGTGGAGTATGTTTATATTCGAGATCCCAAAGAAAGAGATTGGATTAAGAATTTTATTCATCAAAATGATAACCATCCTAAATTTAGTCCTGGTCAGAAAAAACAAATCCTAAAGAAACTTAACGAAGCTGTAGCTTTCGAAAGTTTTTTACATACCAAATATGTAGGACAAAAACGTTTCTCGCTTGAGGGTGGAGAAGCTCTTATTCCGGCACTTGATGCTTTAGTAGAATACGGTTCTACCTTAAACGTTAAGGAATTTGTTATTGGTATGGCTCACCGTGGTAGATTAAGTGTGTTGGCAAACATATTTAAGAAACCTTATAAGCAAGTATTTAAGGAATTTGAAGGTAAAGGTTACGAAGATGAAGAGTTTGATGGTGATGTAAAATATCACTTAGGCTATTCGTACGACATTACTACCGATAGTGGAAAGGATGTAAGTATGACCTTAGTACCTAATCCATCGCATTTAGAAACTGTGAGTGCAGTAATGCAGGGTATTTCGAGAGCCAAAATAAATCATAAATACGAAGGCGATAATTCCAAGCTTCTACCAATTATTATTCATGGTGATGCTGCTGTAGCTGGACAAGGAATTGTTTTTGAAATTGTTCAAATGGCACAACTTCCAGCTTATAAAACGGGAGGGAGTATTCATATCGTTATTAATAATCAGGTAGGTTTTACGACCAACTATTTAGACGGTCGATCTAGTACGTATTGTACCGATGTTGCTAAAACAACACTTTGCCCAGTATTACATATTAACGGAGACGATGTTGAAGCTGTAGTTCATGCAATGAACTTTGCTGTAGCTTATCGTCAAGAGTTTAAAAAAGATATATTCATCGATTTATTATGCTACCGCAGATACGGACATAATGAAGGAGATGAGCCGCGTTTTACCCAACCTAAATTATACCAAGCAATTTCTAAACACCCTAATCCAAGAGAAATATACAACGATAAGTTGATGGCTCAAGGTGTTGTAGAAGCTAATATAGTGAAGGAAATGGCTTCGGATTTTAAAGCTCGTTTAGAGATTGATTTAAGCGAGGCCAAGAGTGCGGAAACAACTAGTATTACCCATTTCATGGAAAAAGAGTGGGCTCATATTTCTAAGGCACAACCTTTAGATTTTGAATATTCTCCTGAAACAGGTGTCTCGAAAGCTCAATTAGCTAAAATTGCTCAGGCTCTTTATACTGCACCTAAAGATCATCAATTTTATAAAAAAGCTTTACGTCTGATAAAAGATCGTGAAAAAATGTTTAACGATTCCGATCGATTAGATTGGGGAATGGCAGAATTACTGGCTTATGGTTCCATCTTAACAGAAGGAAATGAAGTTCGTATGTCTGGGCAGGATGTTGAACGTGGTACTTTCTCTCATCGTCATGCGATATTGAGAGATGTAGAGTCTGAAGAACGGATAAACCCATTGAACCATATTGTTGAGGGGCAGGGTAAATTTGAGGTTTATAACTCTCTTTTATCTGAATACGCTGTCTTAGGTTTCGATTATGGTTATGCGATGGCATCGCCAGATGTACTTACTATTTGGGAAGCACAGTTTGGTGATTTTTCTAACGGTGCACAAATTATTATAGATCAGTATTTAGCAGCTGCAGAAGATAAGTGGGAAATTTACAACTCCTTAGTGATGTTATTACCTCACGGATACGAAGGACAAGGAGCTGAACACTCGAGTGCGCGTTTAGAGCGTTACTTAACTTTATGTGGGCAACATAACATGCAGGTAGCCAATGCGACTACACCAGCAAATTTCTTCCACCTAATACGTCGTCAGTTACACCGTGATTTCCGTAAGCCTTTAGTGGTCATGAGCCCTAAAAGTTTATTGCGTCATGCACAATGTGTATCTTCGGTTTCTGATTTGGTAACTGGAAGATTTCAAGAAGTTATAGACGATGTTAGTGCTGAAGCTACTAAGGTTAAGAAAGTAGTTTTTTGTTCTGGTAAATTATATTACGAATTACTCGAAGAAAAAGAAAAACTAAATGCTGATGATACTGCTTTAGTGCGTTTGGAACAATTGTATCCATTCCCTAAAACACAGTTAGAAGCTATAGTAGCGAAATATGCAAATACCGAAACCTATGTATGGGCTCAAGAAGAACCCGAAAATATGGGAGCTTGGGGCTTT
>DKGK01000072.1 GCA_002453265.1 Flavobacteriales bacterium UBA6772
GATGACAATCAATTTGAAATTGATTTTACTAAACTTAAAGAAGCAAAGGCTGCAAGAAATTCCGAGATTAGAAATGGAAATGTTGACGTTAATTTTACAACACCTTTTTATTATGCTCATGGAACAAGAAGAATAACCATAGTAGGGAATCCTAATTTAGGAAATGTACGTACAATAATGCTTGGTGTTCGGAATCCTGAAGTTAATGCAGAATTTAATCCAGAAGATGATGGAGAAGATAAATGTGCAGAAATATGGATTAACGAATTACGTTTAACCGATTTTGACGAACGTGGTGGTTGGGCAGCTAAAGCTCAAATGAAAACCAGACTGGCAGATATTGCCAGTATTAGCTTAGGTGGAAATATTAGCTCTATTGGTTTTGGTAGTTTAGAGCAAAGTGTATCCGAAAGAAATAAAGAAGAGACTAGACAGTATAACCTAACCTCTAATATAGAATTAGGAAAGTTGTTTTCTGAAGAAGCGAATATTAAAATACCACTTTATATTGGTCTATCCGAAACAGTTTTAAAACCACAGTTCAATCCTTTAGATCCAGATGTAGAGTTAGAAGCTTCTATTGCTGCCGAACAAACTCAAGGAGCTAAAGATACATTAAGAAGTATTGTAGAAAATTATACACTGCGTCGTTCTATTAATTTAACGAATGTTAGAAAAGAAAGAGGTGGAGGTAAAAAGAAATCTGCAAAAAATAAAGGTGGTAGAGGTAGCAAAGGAAGCTCTAGAGGTGGTTCTAAAAATAAACTCTACGATATTGAAAATATTAGTTTAAGCTACTCTTTTAACGAAGTTTTTAATAGAAATATTAATACGGAATTTAGTGTTATGCAGGAGCATAATGGAGGAATTGGCTATAATTTTAACAACAGCCCTAAAAATTACAAACCTTTTGGGAAAATTAAATTCTTAAAAAAGTCGAAGTATTTAAGATTAATTAAAGATTTTAATTTCTACTTATTACCTAAAACAATTTCTGCTAGAACAGACTTTAATAAAAGTTATTCGGAAACTAAAATGCGGAATTTGGCGAGTTTAAATGCACTATCATCAGTTAACATTATTGAGCCAGATACTATGTTCAATAAGATGTTTAATATAACTCAGAATTATAGTGTAAAGTACGATTTAGCCAGAAGTATAAAACTTAATTTTTCTACAAATTCTCGTTCTATTGTTGACGAGCCTGAAGGGAAGATTGATTCCCAAACTGAACGAGATGCACTAAGGGATAGTATTATGAATTTTGGTAGAACTACAGCTTATCATCATCAATTTGATATCCGATATACTGTGCCAATTAATAAATTCCCCCTTACCGATTGGATTACCTTATCCTTAAATTACGATGCAACATACGATTGGGCAGCAGGATCTATGGCAACCATAAACGATTCGATTAATTTGGGTAATGTAATTCAGAATTCAAATAACAAGAAAATTAACGCCCAGCTAAATTTAAAGTCACTTTATAATAAAGTTCCCTATTTTAAGAAAGTTAATTCATCATCTTCTAAAAAGAAAAGAAGGGGTGGAAGAAACCAAACGGTAGAAAAAAAATCTAGTAAGATAGAGGATGCTAAAAAAGACGACAAAAATAGTGATGATAAGGATGACGATGAAGAAGAGGAAGAAAAAGAATTTAAGTTGTTCGAACACATAGCAAGAACCTTGCTTTCTGTACAAAGTGTAAATTTGAGTTACGATGAACGTAACGGTTCTATGCTTCCTGGATTTAAACCCAAAGTTGGCGCTTTTGGGCAAAATGATATGTTTAGTTCTAATACTGCTCCTGGTTGGGGGTTTGTTGCAGGAGAACAATTAGATGATAAAGGTTTAGCGTTGTTCGCCGATAATGGATGGATTTCGAGCGATAGTTTATTAAACCAACAATATACTACACAGTACACCTCTCGTTTAAATTTCCGAGCTACTATAGAACCTGTAAAAAAATTGAGGTTTAAGATTACCGCACAAAGAAGTCAAACCACCAATACTTCTGAAACATTTAGGAATACAGGTACTCCAGATGATATATCATTCGAAAGTTTAAACCGTAACGAAACTGGAAGTTTTACCATGTCTTTCTTAGCCATTAATACGGCTTTTAGGAAAATGGAAATCAACTCGTCTCAAACATTCGATGAGTTTAGAACTATGCGTTCGGAAATGGCGAAAAGAGTAGCTGCCGATAATGGACAAATCAATAACGATAATATTGAATACCCTATAGGATATGGACCAAACTCGCAGGAAGTTTTAATCCCTGCCTTTATGGCTGCTTATTCTGGTACAGACGCTACTTCTCAAACATTAAATAAGTTCCCAAAAATACCTCTCCCAAATTGGAATGTTAAATACGATGGATTCACAAATTTAAAATGGGTGAAAAAACATTTTAAATCAGTGTCTTTATCCCACGCCTATACATCCACTTACTCTATTGGAGCTTATAATACTAATTTGTTTCATGCAGATTTAAAATACCCAGGAACAGGAACTCCAGAGACGAATCCAGAGAATTTTGATGCAAATAATAACTATTTATCAGAAACTCAAATTCAAACAGTTAATATTAGTGAGCAGTTTAGTCCTCTTATTAAACTGGATTTAACGATGAACAATAGTCTTACTACTCGTTTGGAATATAGTAAAGATCGTCAGGTTTCCTTGAGTTTAAATAACAATCAAATACAGGAACAATCTGGGCAGAGCTTTACGATTGGATTAGGTTACAGAATAGAGGATTTCGAAATTAGTTTAAGTACCGCAAATGGTAAAAAAACATTCTCCTCTAACTTAGATTTAAACATGGACTTCTCAATCCGTAAATCAGTTTCTGCTATTAGAAGTTTAGAAGAAAACACACATCAAGGAGTTAGTGGTAGAACCGATATTTCTATTAAATCTACTGCAGATTATGTACTTAGTGAAAGAGTAAATATCCAGTTATTTTACGACAGAATAGTTGCTAAATACGAAGTTGCTACTTCTTTCGATACAGCAAATAATAGTTTTGGACTAAAACTCAGGTTTACCT
Organism: Flavobacteriales bacterium UBA6772; assembly: GCA_002453265.1. GTDB lineage: Bacteria > Bacteroidota > Bacteroidia > Flavobacteriales > UBA7430 > UBA6772. Next base: position 3,059 of record DKGK01000072.1, read on the forward strand.
TTGGAGGTTAATGAATGTTAATTTTTTTCTTTTGGCTTAAAAATTGTTAACTTGTGCCTGTTTAAAAACAAACAAAACAAACATTATGAAAAAAACACTACTTACTCTTGTAGCAGTAGCAATGTCTTTGGGGACTTCATTTGCTCAACTAGCTGATGGATCTATTGCCCCAGATTTTACCATTACAGATACTGATGGGAATACTCATAACCTTTACGATATTTTAGATGAAGGAAAACCAGTGATATTAGATTTATTTGCTACTTGGTGTGGTCCATGTTGGTCTTTTGCAGAAACAGGAGTTTTTGAAGACATGCACGCAGCTTATGGTGAAGAAGGTACTGATGAGTTATTTCTTATTACAATAGAGTCTGATCCTAGTACACCTGCAAGTGAGCTTAATGGTGGTGGATCATCTGTTGGAGATTGGGATTCAATGACTAATTTTGCTTTAGCAGATGATGAAACAGGATCAATTGCTGATGCTTATGCTCTTGAGTATTATCCTACAATTTACCTTATTTGTACTGATAGAACAATAACTGAAATTGGACAAGGTCCAGCTAGTGGTTATTGGACTCCACTTTCTCTCTTTGAGGAGATTTCTGGAACTTGTGGAATTGAATTATTACCTCCATTTGTTGTTGAGGGTGTAAATGCCGCAACTACTTCTTATGACTCTGAAACAGTCCTTTGTGATCAAGATAAAATTTCCCCTATCGTTTCAATCGAAAATAGAGGAACTGAGACAATGACTTCATGTACAATAAATACTGTAGTTAATGGTGCAACTATTGCTTCTTACGAATGGACTGGATCTTTAGATATGTCTGATACTGAAAGTGTAACTCTAGCAGAAATAGATGGAAGTAATACTAATGTATCATTTACTATAGTTCTTGATGGTGATCTCGTAGAAAATGACAATACTTTAGATGTAGTATTTGAATCTGCTATTGCTGCGCACGCTTCTATTAATATAGAGGTTTCTGCTGATTTTTATCCTGTTGAAACATCATGGGAAATTAGAAATTCTGATGGTACTGTAGTTGCAAGTGCTACCTACGAAGGTGGTGAAGAAGATGATTATGGCGGTGGCGGTCCAGATGCTGATATGGTTCATAACCACATGGAGTCTTTAGCAGTTGGATGTTATACATTTACAGCTATGGATGCTTTTGGCGATGGACAAAGTGGATACACTGATTCAGGTGCAGGTACTGACGGTTCTATCGTTGTAGTAGATGCTGAAGGTGTTGAATTGCTAAGTATCACAGGAAACTGGGGTGAGGAGCAAGGAGTTTCTTTCGAAGTTACACACGGCGTAGGTATCGAAGAAGTTTTAGCTAACAAGCTTTCTATCTTCCCTAATCCTGCCTCTAACAATGCAGCTATCGAATTAAACTTAATTGAGTCTAACGAAGTAGTTATTGAAGTATTAAATACTTTAGGTCAAAAAGTATTTACTTATGCTGCTGATATGTCTGCTGGCTTAAATAAAGTTGAATTACCAGTTGCTACTTTAAACGCTGGATTATTCTACGTAAACATTAAAGTTGCTAACGAATTGATGACTGAAAAGTTAAATATTCTTAAGTAATATATTTATAGATACAATTTTTTAAAGGCTGCCTTTCTAGGCAGCCTTTTTTTTGTAAATTTGTTTGGTACACTTTTTGAAAACATTGCGATATACTTAACAAGTCTAAAATTACTCTTATGAAAAAAATACTACTTTCTTTTTTAACGATTATTAGTTTAACAGTTTTTGCTCAGTCATCGTTGTCAATAGAACCTTCAGAATCTTATTATGCTGAAGTAGGAGAGCAATGTGTAGCTCATTTTGATGTAACCAATACTACAGATGCAGAAATATCTGTTATTGTAACTAGATCATTTGATAGTTCATACGATATTATGTCTACTTTTTGCTGGGGAATTACTTGTTATCCACCAACGGTTGATGTATCAAGCCAGTCGATACTTATTCCTGCTGGAGAAAGTTTTGATGGCTTTTCTGGTTATATTAATGATATGCCAGAAGACAAAACCTTCATCATTAATTATTGTTTTTCTGTTGTTGATAATCCTTCAGACAAAGTTTGTGCTGATGTAGAATTTACGAGTATATCAACTGTTGGAGTAGAGGAAACTAATATTAGTTTTGGAGTTTACCCAAATCCAGCAAACGATGTTTTACATTTAGAATATACTGCACAACAAGCAGCTGATTTTGTATTGTACGATATGTTAGGAAATAAAATATACAGTGATGTAGTTTTAAACTCTAAATCAATTCAATTAAATGCTTTTGAAGCAGGAATTTATTTCTATACTTTTTCTGTAAATGGAAAAAATAAAGAAGTTCAAAAACTAATTATCTCACATTAAGCGAACAATTTTAAATTAAAGAGCCTTTGGGCTCTTTTTTTTTGCTCTAAACTTTCTAATTGAAGTACAATCCGTACTTTTGTGCATTCGCAAAACTCGTATTATTATGAAGGTATCATATAGCTGGATCAAAGACTACTTAAACGTTGAACTAAACGCAATAGATTGTGCTAAAGTTTTAACCGATACAGGTCTGGAAGTTGAAGGAATTCAGGAAGTTGAAAGTATTAAAGGTGGCATGAAAGGATTGCTTGTAGGTGAAGTACTCACTTGCGAACAACATCCTAATGCCGATAGATTAAGAATGACTACTGTAAATATAGGTTCTGAAATCTTAAACATAATTTGTGGTGCTCCTAATGTTGAAGCTGGACAAAAGATTGTTGTTGCCACAGTCGGCACCGTTTTATACGATGATAAAGGCGAATCCTTTAAAATTAAAAAAGGTAAAATCCGAGGCGAGGTTTCATTGGGAATGATTTGCAGTTCAGACGAAATTGGTTTGGGTGGTGGCCACGATGGAATAATGGTTTTAGATGCCAAGACTAAAAGTGGTACAACTGCTAGCGAATATTTCAAGCTAGAATCGGATACCGTTTTTGAAATTGGTTTAACTCCAAATCGCTCCGATGCTATGGGTCACATAGGAGTTGCATTAGATTTAAGAGCGGGATTAGCTGCGCAAGGAACAAAGTTAGAATTGTGCAGACCAACTTTAGAAGCTTTCAAAATAGACAATACAAACCTTACTATTGATGTAGAGGTTGTAGATTCTGAATTGTGCCCACGTTACGCTGGGCTTACAATATCAGATATTAAGGTTGCCGATTCTCCAGAATGGTTGCGAAAAAGATTAGAAGTTTTAGGTTTAAATCCAATAAATAATATAGTTGATATTACAAACTATGTTTTACACGAAACAGGAAATCCTTTACATGCTTTTGATGCAGCTAAAATAAAAGGCAATAAAATTACGGTAAAAACCACTAATCAGGATACTATATTCACTTCATTAGATGAAGTGGAACGCAAATTGAATGCTGAAGATTTAATGATCTGCAACTCCGAAGAAGCAATGTGTATTGCTGGTGTATTCGGAGGATTAGAATCTGGAGTGAATTCAAATACAACTTCTATCTTTTTAGAAGCAGCATATTTTAATCCTATTTCAGTTCGTAAAACTGCCAAACGTCATGCTTTAAATACCGATGCATCTTTCCGTTTCGAAAGAAGTGTAAATCCGAATACAGTAGTTTGGGCTCTTAAACGTGCTGCCTTATTAATTAAGGAAATTGCAGGTGGTACTATAAGTTCCGATTTAGTAGATATTTATCCAAATCCAATAGAGCATTTTAGAGTTGATTTCTCTTATGACAAATGCGATCGTTTAATTGGTGAAGCTTTAAATAGAAATACGATAAAAGAAATTCTTTCTAATTTAGAAATAGATATTTTAGAAGAGTCAAAAGAAAACTTACTCTTATCTGTTCCTCCATATAGAGCAGATGTTCAAAGAGAAGTTGATGTAATAGAAGAGATTCTTCGTATTTATGGGTATAATAATATAGGCATGTCTGGGCGTATTAATGCCTCTTTGTCTATTAATCCAAAGCCAGATGCTCATAAGGTTCAAGAAAGAATTTCGGAACTTTTAACTTCAAATGGTTTTTACGAAGGAATGTGTAACTCTCTTACGAAGTCTTCTTATACCGATGGCTTAGAGTGTTTTAAGAAAGAAGCTCAAGTAGTATTGCTAAATCCTTTAAGTCAAGACTTAAATGCCATGAGGCAAACTTTGTTGTTTGGAGGATTAGAGAGTTTGGCTTATAATATAAACAGAAAAGTATCGGATGTTTTCCTTTATGAATTTGGGAAAACGTACAATAAATTTGGAGATGATTATCATGAAGAACGTCGTTTAGCTCTTTGGGTAACTGGAAATAAACAAGAAGCTAGCTGGAATTCATCTAAAGCCAAAGTTGACTTTTTTTACATTAAAGGTATTGTAGAGAAGTTGCTTCAAAGACTAGGTTTGCATAAAGGGGTTTCTGTAAATCCAATTCAATCCGATCTTTTCTCTGAAGGCTTAGCCTATAAAATAAGAAAAAAGAAAGTTTTAGAAATCGGTGCAGTTCGCTCATCTATATTAAAAGCGAGCGGTATAAAACAAGAAGTATTTTATGCCGATTTAAATTGGGATGCAATACTCGAATTGTTAAAAGACCAAAAAACAAAATACAAAGAGGTTTCTAAGTTTCCAGAAGTACGAAGAGATTTAGCTTTATTAGTTAACAATGAAGTCTTGTTCTCAGAATTACAAAATATTGCATTGCGTACCGATAAAAATTTATTGAAAGAAGTTAGTCTTTTTGATGTTTATCAAGGAGATAAAGTTGCCGATGGCAAAAAATCCTATGCGCTTAGTTTTGTATTTAGAGACGAGGAGAAAACGTTAACAGATAAAATAGTTGATAAGGCTATTTTGAAAATATTCAAATCTTTAGAGCATCAGCTAAAAGCGGAGCTTAGAGATGGAACTTTATAGAACGAGCTTTAATTTAGCTTAATAGATAGTAGATTATGAAAGAAAAAGGAACTAATTGCTCGTTTTGTGGACGCACTAAGCTAGAAACAGATGTGCTAATAGCCGGTACTACAGGGCATATTTGTAACGTGTGTATTACTCAGGCTCACGATATTATTACTGAGGAAATGGAGCACAATACGCGCGAAGGTCTTGAAGAAGATCTAACGCTTTTAAAGCCCATTGAAATTAAAGCTCATTTAGATGATTTTGTAATTGGTCAAGATCATGCTAAAAAAGTTCTTGCCGTGGCTGTTTACAATCACTATAAAAGATTGTTACAAGAGGGGTCTAAAGATCAAGAAGTAGAGATTGAAAAATCGAATATAATGATGGTTGGTAAAACGGGAACAGGGAAAACCCTTTTAGCTCGTTCTATTGCCAAAATGTTAAACGTTCCCTTTACTATTGTAGATGCCACAGTTCTTACAGAAGCCGGTTATGTAGGAGAGGATGTAGAAGGAATTCTATCGCGTTTATTACAAGCGTGCGATTTTGATGTTGAACTCGCAGAACGTGGAATCGTATTTATAGATGAGATTGATAAAATTGCTCGTAAAAGTGATAATCCCTCTATTACCAGAGATGTTTCTGGTGAAGGAGTTCAACAAGCAATGCTTAAATTGTTAGAAGGAACTGTTGTTAATGTTCCTCCTCAAGGTGGTCGTAAGCATCCAGACCAAAAGTATATTAAAGTAAATACAAAGAATATTCTATTTATTTGTGGTGGAGCCTTCGATGGTATTGAGCGTCATATTAGAAATAGAATGAACACCAACGCTCTTGGATTTGGGAATTCAACTGACGAGCAAATAGATGAAACTAACTTGTTGCAATATGTATCTCCACAAGATGTGAAAAGTTTTGGGATTATTCCAGAATTAATCGGTCGTTTACCTGTGGTTACGCACCTTAATCCTTTGGATAAGGAAGCACTTAGAAACATTCTTACAGAACCTAAAAACTCTTTAATCAAGCAGTATAGAAAATTGTTTGAGATGGATGATGTTGTACTGAAATTAGACGATGATGTTTACGAGCTCATTGTAGATAAGGCCGAAGAATTTCAATTAGGAGCTAGAGGTTTGCGTTCTATATGTGAAGCTATTATGGTAGACGCAATGTTCGAATTACCATCCTCCGAAGAAAAAGAATTTATAATTACTAAAGCTTACGCTGAAGAAAAGTTGTCTCATAAAAAATTAAGACAACTAAGAGCGGTAAGTTAATAGTTTTATGAAGTTTAAAGTTCTACTAAGCTTAGGTTCTAATAAAGGGAATCGTAAAGAGAATTTAGAAAAAGCAATTATAGAAATCCAAAATCTACTGGGTAATGTTATTGCTATTTCTCCTATTTACGAATCCCCTTCTTGGGGCTATATAGACGAAGCTTATTTAAATAATGCTATTTGTTTGGTTACAAATATTGAGCCTTTAGCATTAATGGAATCACTTTTAAATATCGAAAATAGTTTAGGACGATTAAGGACTAATAGCTCTACTTACGAAGCGAGAGAAATAGACTTAGACATTATTCTAATCGAAGGTTTAATTGTAAATCATGTTAAGCTTCAGGTTCCACATCCTAGAATGGATTTAAGGAAATTTGTACTGCAACCTTTAGTTGATATTGCCCCCAATTGGGAGCATGAAATTACAAATTTTAGTTTGAAAGAATTACTATACAACTGCGAAGATAAGTCTGAAATTAAATTATATGGAACAGTATCCTTACATAGTAGTTGAAGGAAATATAGGCTCTGGGAAAACAACTTTAGTTAAAAAGTTGTCGGCACACATAAATGCCAAAGCTTTTTATGAAGAATTTTCTGAAAACCCTTTTTTACCTAAATTTTATGCCGAACCAGAAAAGCATGCTTTTCCTTTAGAACTCTCCTTTTTAGCAGAACGCTATCATCAGCTCAAAAAAGAATTGAACAGCAAAGATTTATTTCACGATACTATTATTTCAGATTATTATTTGTCTAAATCATTAATATTTGCTGAAATAAATTTACCAGAAGATGAATTTTCTCTGTTCAATAATTTATTTTCTATAATCCATCAGAAACTACCAAAACCAAGTTTATATATTTATTTATATTCTGATGTAGAGCGTTTACAGCTAAATATTAAAAATAGAGGTAGGGAATACGAAATGAATATTTTGGACACCTATTTAGAAAAAATACAGACTAGCTATTTGGCATTTATAAAGCAACAAAATGAGTTTCCAGTATTACTGATTAATACTTCTAAAGTCGATTTTGTGAATTCAAAAGAGGACTTTGAGCTAATTATTACCTGTTTAGATAAAAAATATTGTAAAGGAGTACATAGAATTGACTTATAGTAAAAGCATTTTTTTATATTTGCACTTGTCTTTATATATAAAGACTATTTGAAATTAACGACTTACACAAACTACATCCTAAAATTAAAAACATGATTATCTTAAAGAAAGTAGCTTTAGCCTCTTTATTCATTGCCTCTAGTGCGTTTGCTCAAGATGGCGGATTAAAAGGCCTTTTATTAAACGATGCTTCTATCGGATTAAATGCTGGATTATTTAGTTCTTTAGCTGAAGGTTCTTACATGGACTTCGGTTACGGACTTAACTATAATAAGCAAGTTAATTCTGTTGTTGGTGTTCAAGTTGGAGTTATGATGGGAAGTTTAACGAATACTGAAGCTTCCAACGATTTTACTTCATTAAGTCTTAGAGGTATCCTGAATACTTCGAACTTATCAATCAACTCTTATCTTAAAGCTAAGTTTTATGTTGCTGGTGGTTTTAATATCATGTCAATAGGTGCTGATTCTGTTGCTAATGCTTTAACTCCAGCCGTGGGGCTTGGAATGAAATACGCATTGTCAAATAAATTTGATTTAGACTTATCTGCAACTATTGTATCACCGTCATTAACTAACAATCCTGTTTCAGCTTATTCTCAAATAGGTTTAGGAGTTAATTATAGATTTTCTTCAAAAGAAGAATCTGTTGAGTGGAATAATCCTCTTGATGCAATGTATGGAGATATCGCTTCTGTGAAAACAGAAATCGAAGGTCTTTCTACTGATTCTGATGGTGATGGTGTTTCTGATGCTTTTGATGGAGATAATAATACTCCAGAAGGTGTTGCTGTTGACGGTAAAGGAAATGCTTTAGATGTTGATATGGACGGAATAGCTGATTATGCTGATGAAGATCCATTTACTGCACGTGGTGTTCAAGTTGATGCAAAAGGTCGTGAATTAGATAGCGATAAAGATGGTGTTTCAAACTCTATAGATATCGAGCCAAACACTGAGTCTGGTGCTACCGTAAACTTCCAAGGAAAAGAAATTAGAGGTGCTAAAGGTGCATTTATGCCAGCTGTTTACTTCGACTTTAATTCTGCTAAAGTTTCTTATGCTAACTACGAAAGATTAGCTGCTGTAGCTTCTTTGTTACAAGCGAATCCTAAGTATAAATTAAAAGTAATTGGTTATGCTGATGCTGTAGGTAACTCTGCTAACAACCATAAAATAGCTTTACGTAGAGCAAACGCTGTTGTAGATGCTTTATCTTCTATGTTTAGTATAGATGCTGCTCGTTTAGCAGCTGAGTCTAAAGGTGAAGATGCTCCTTTGGCAAACGAATCTGTAAAAGTTACAGAAACTACTGCTGATGGTCAAGTTATCTCAAACAACTTAACTAGAATGAACCGTCGTGTTGAATTCGTGATTGAGTAGTTCTTTAAACTACATACATTATACAAAAAGTCCCTTCATATTTGAAGGGGCTTTTTTTGTTTAAGTGGTAAGTCTATTACCTACAAAAGTACTAAGTTTTATATATTATTTGTCTGGGGTAGTTTGTAACTTGTAAATGATTTAAATAATACAATTATGCATAATTATAGACAATTAGACGTTTGGAAAATTGGAATGAAGCTTACTAAGGAGGTTTATCAGTTTAGCGATAAGTTCTCACCATCTCATAATTTCTCAATCATAAGTTAAATACAAAGAAGTTCTGCCTCTATTCCATCTAACATTTCTCAAATTTGTGCTAGGGATTTAAAGAAGTTGTTTTGATATGTATTCTGATTGCCTTAGGTTCAGCTTTTGAATTAGAAACACAATTATTATTATGTAAAGATATATTTAGTGTCGAAGAACCAGTAGCAGATGACTTCATTGATTTATTTCAAAAATGCTAATTGGAATGAAGAGGAGTTTAAATTAAATTTTATCTTTAAATTAAGTACCAAGTAACTATTGACCACTAGCCCTTCTCTCTCTAAACAACTCCCAGAGCACAACTCCTGCACTAACAGAAATATTCAGCGAATGTTTTGTTCCTAGTTGAGGGATTTCTATGCAGTTATCGCATTTGTCAATTACAGATTGTTGTACGCCTTTAACTTCATTTCCAAATACCACTGCAATTTTTGAGTAAGATGATTGGTCGAAGTCATTTAGCATTACACTATTATTTGCTTGTTCTATTGCTAAACAATAGAATCCTTCTGCTTGTAGTTTAGTAACACATTCTAGCGTATCTTCCATATACTCCCAGTCAACAGATTCTGTTGCACCTAAAGCCGTTTTATGTATGTCTCTATGGGGTGGTTGTGCGGTTATTCCGCAGAGGTAAATTTTTTCTAGTAAAAAAGCATCCGAAGTACGAAATACTGAACCAATATTATTCAAGCTTCTAATATTATCTAGTACCACAATAATAGGTAGTTTTTCAACCTCCTTAAACTCGTCAACACTCAGTCTATTAAGTTCGCTATTTTTTAGTTTTCTCATCTACTAGTGCTACAGAATTAATACCTTAGTCCCTTCTTCAAAACGAATGCAAATTAACCAATATAATAGCAATACCCTTGGCAAAAACAGTTAAAAAAAAGAAGGAAACTCCATTGATGACTCAATACAATGGCATTAAGTCTAAGTATCCCGACGCGATACTATTGTTTAGAGTAGGAGATTTTTATGAAACCTTTGGAGAAGATGCTATTAGAGCAGCCCGTATTCTGGGTATTGTGTTAACGAGTCGTGCCAACGGAAGTTCTAAAATAGAATTGGCAGGATTTCCGCATCACTCTTTAGACACCTATTTGCCTAAATTAGTTCGGTCGGGTTGTAGGGTTGCGATTTGCGATCAGCTTGAAGATCCGAAATTAACGAAAACTATTGTTAAAAGAGGTGTTACCGAGTTGGTTACTCCCGGGGTTTCTTATAACGATAAGACCTTAGATTTACGATCCAATAACTTTTTGGCTTCCATACACATGGAAAAAGAAGGTGCTGGGATTGCTTTTTTAGATGTTTCTACAGGAGAGTTTTTAGCTGCAGAAGGTTCTTGGGATTATGTAAATAAACTATTACAGAGTTTTTCTCCCTCCGAAGTAATATACCAAAAACAACACAAAGCAGAATTTACACAACGATTTGCAGATAGCTTTTTTACTTTCACGCTAGAAGATTGGGTATTTACCCGGACTTATACAGAAGATTTATTACTTAACCATTTTGGCACTAAATCGTTAAAAGGTTTTGGCGTAGATAAATTAGATTTAGGTATTGTAGCTGCAGGTGCAGCACTCCATTATTTAAACGAAACTCAGCATAATAAAGTAAGTCATATTTCTACGATCACCCGAATTGAGGAAGATCATTATGTATGGATGGATAATTTTACCATTCGCAATTTAGAATTAATTCAATCCTCAGGAATAAATGGCGTTTCGCTATTAGATATACTCGACGAAACTACTTCTCCTATGGGTGCTCGAATGCTCAGACGTTGGCTGGTTTTGCCCTTAAAAGAGCAAAAAGCTATACAAGACCGTTTAAATATTGTAGAGTACTTTAAAGATAATGGCGATGTATCTGACGAGCTTTCTTTGCAAATTAAACAAATGGGCGATTTAGAACGCTTAATTTCTAAAGTAGCCACAGCCAGAATTTGTCCACGAGAAGTTGTACAACTTAAAAGAGCTTTAAATGCAATTGTTCCTGTTGTAGATTACTGTAAAAAATCGGGAAACAAGAGTCTAAAAGCCTTAGCAGTACAACTTAATCCATGTGATTTAGTAAGAAGTAAAATTAATAATGAATTAAAAGACGAGGCTCCAGTACAAATAGTAAAAGGTAACGTAATTGCAACTGGCGTTTCTAACGAATTAGACGAGCTGAGAGCCTTATCAACCTCAGCTAAAGAATATTTAGAGCAAATAAGAGTACGAGAATCTGAAGCTTCAGGAATTACTTCTTTAAAAATTGCTTTTAACAATGTATTTGGCTTTTACTTAGAGGTTCGGAATTCTCATAAAGACAAGGTTCCTCAAGAATGGATTCGTAAACAAACTTTAGTTAATGCTGAGCGTTATATTACAGAAGAGTTAAAAGAGTTAGAAGTTAAAATTTTAAGTGCAAACGATAAGATTTTAGCTTTAGAGCAATCGATCTTTAATGATATTGTAAGCTCTTTAATGGATTATGTACAAGTAGTACAAAGGAATTCACAGCTTATAGCTCGTGTTGATGTTCTTTTATCCTTTGCAAAAATTGCGTTCCAAAACGATTATGCTAAACCAGTATTAAACGATAGTTTCGAATTAAACATAAAAGACGGAAGGCATCCAGTAATAGAAAAACAATTACCGGTTGGCGAGTTATACGTTGCAAACGATGTGTATTTAGACAACGACAGTCAGCAAATAATAATGATTACAGGACCTAATATGTCTGGTAAATCTGCATTGTTAAGACAAACTGCATTAATAGTTTTAATGGCTCAAATGGGCTCGTTTGTACCTGCAAAGGCAGCATCTATTGGTATAGTAGATAAAATATTTACTAGGGTAGGGGCATCGGATAATATTTCCTTAGGTGAATCTACTTTTATGGTAGAGATGAACGAAACGGCTAGTATATTAAATAATGTATCTAACCGTAGTTTAATATTACTCGATGAAATTGGTAGAGGTACAAGTACCTACGATGGTATTTCTATAGCTTGGGCAATAGCAGAATATTTACATGAAAATAAGTTTAAAGCCAAAACCTTATTCGCTACCCACTACCACGAACTCAACGAAATGACAGAGAGTTTCGATAGAATTAAAAACTTTAATGTAGCTGTAAAAGAAGTAGATAAAAAAATACTATTCCTACGAAAATTAAAGCCAGGAGGTTCGGCTCATAGCTTTGGAATTCATGTGGCTAAAATGGCTGGTATGCCAAATTCTCTTATTCGTAGAGCAAACGATATCCTTTCGCATTTAGAGAAATCTCATTCTTCAAAAGAGTTAACACGTAAAGCAAAGACCATTTCTAATGAGTCTGATATGCAGTTGAGCTTCTTTCAACTCGACGACCCAGCTTTAGAACGTATAAAAGACGAGATAATTAAGACCGATATTAATACGTTAACACCTATAGAGGCATTATTAAAGCTTAACGAAATTAAGAAAATGATTGGTGCTTAGCAACTTGTAAAAACATCATTAAATTCTTTTATTTTTGTTTTGCGGTTTATTAAAAGTACTTATATTTGCATCGCTCTTGTAAAGAGAGTAAGATTGCGAGTGTAGCTCAGGGGTAGAGCATCACCTTGCCAAGGTGGGGGTCGAGGGTTCGAATCCCTTCACTCGCTCGAAAATAAAAAGATTATGCTCGAGTGGTGGAATTGGTAGACACGTCAGACTTAAAATCTGATGAACATTAGTTCGTGCGGGTTCAAGTCCCGCCTCGAGTAC
>DKGK01000001.1 GCA_002453265.1 Flavobacteriales bacterium UBA6772
TAATGACTAAACAGTTAAATAAGTACGAACGCATTATTGTTATAATAACATTAACTATCTGATTATGAAAAGATTATTTTTACTTATTTCTCTACTTAACTTTTCTGCTAATGCACAAGAGCAAGATCCTTGTTATTCAGTTAACGATTTTATTTCTCAACTGGATATTAAACCTCCAATTTCCTACCAGTTAAATGTTGGTTGGAATATGGTAGGTTATACTGGTACTTCAGAAAATAGCGATATAGAAACTCAAATTAACGCTGCTTTAAGTACTGGAACTGCCACCAGTACTTTTCAGGTAATAAAAAATGTAAGTGGACAGTTTTGGTCTTCTAATTTCGCACAAATAACCAGTTTTACCCAAGGCGAAGGCTATATGATGTATGTAGTCTCAGAATCGGCTCCTTCTTTGAGTTTTAATAGTGCTATAAATATCCCTGAAATAATTGGCTGTACCGATTGTGAAGCTGTAAACTTTAACCAATGGGCGAATTTAGATGATGGAATCTGTAATTATGATTCCGATGGAGATGGAGTTTTTGACACCGAAGAAATAATAGGTTGTCAAGATTCAAATGCTTGTAATTTCAATGAATCAGCAACTGATGAAGGTCAATGTACTTTTGCATTGGAAGATTATGATTGTGAGGGTAATATTACACTTAAGATAGGAGCCTTAATGAATGGCGGAATAGTTTTTTATATAGACGAAATAGGCGAACATGGCTTAGTAGCTTCATTAGAAGATATAATAGAAGGTTCTAATATGGGAACATACGGAATAGATGAAGGTTTCGAATGGCATTGTTATGGACTTACAATATACGGAGCAGATGGACAAGCTATAGGCACTGGCTACCAAAACACCTTAGATATTGTAGCCCTAAACTGCCAAACAGTAAATGGCGGAATTACCGCTGCCCAAGCCACTTTAAACTATACATCAGAAGGCTTTACAGATTGGTACTTACCCTCAAAAGATGAATTGCAGGAAATGCACAACACCATAGGTAACTTAGGATCACAAGGCAATGTAGGCGGTTTTGATGTGAGTGATTATCCTTACTATTGGTCTTCCTCGGAGGGCAGTAGTCTCGGTTCCTTTGGCGTCAACTTTAATGATGGTACCTCGGGTAGTTACTCTAAGTACAGTTCGCTTAGAGTTCGTGCAGTTAGGGCTTTCTAAAATTTACCCCTTTACCTATTTACTCAAACCGCAGCTTGGGCGATTTTTATTTTTGGAAGTAGGGAATAGGAAAATAGGGATGTAGGAATGAGCAAACAGAATTAGGACTAAAAAGCTATTGCTTGTTTAATCTGCTCTAAGCCAAATTTGAAAAAAAATTAGGATACTTAAAAAGGTTTACATGTTTGTGTAAACCTTTTTTTTGTGGTAAAACCCAATTATTTCTAAACCATTTTTTTCTCTGTGTAATTTTTTCAGTAACAAGCTAATTTTTCACCCTGAGGCTAGGAAGCCCTAATAATTAATAACGAACAATTAACGTCTTCATCAGTCAGCCATTTCACTCCTCATTAAAACACATCTATCCAAAAGGCTCTTACTAAGAAACCACTTTTATCCAACCAAATGGATCTTCCGATCTACCGTATTGAAGGTCTTGTAATGCTGTTCTTAGTTTAGCTGCGTAATTATCATCAGCAATAGAAAAAGGAAGCTTTTCTCCTTTATAGTTTATAGAGCTTATAGTTGCTACAGTCGCAGCAGTACCAGCTCCAAAAGCTTCTGTAATAGCGCCCGATTTATAATCTGCCACCATTTTCTCTAAATTAATACGTTCTTCGGTACAAGTAATACCAAGATGTTTAGCTAGTTTTATTAAGCTATCTCTAGTAATTCCTGCTAAAATAGAATCGCTTGTAGGAGGTGTAATCAATTCGTTATTTCTTCTAAAGAAAATATTCATTGTACCCGATTCTTCAATATATTCGTGTGTATCGCCATCCGTCCAAATTAACTGTTGGTAACCTTCGGCTTGTGCTAATTTAGCTGGATAAAAAGAAGCTGCGTAATTACCTGCAGCTTTTGCTGCGCCGGTACCACCTGCGGCAGCTCTAGTATAATCTGTTTCTACTTTTACATGTACTTCACCAGTGTAATAGGCTTGTACCGGACATGTAATAATCATAAAAGTAAAATCATCAGAAGTGGTTGCCTTTATAAAATTAGACGAAGCAAACATAAATGGTCTGATGTATAGTGCCGAAGTAGGTTCATTAGGAATCCATTTTTCATCTAATTTTAATAGCTCTTTTAAGCCATTTAAAAATATTTCTTCAGGAATCTCTGGCATACATAATCTGGTAGCTGACTTATTAAGTCGCTTCGCATTTTCTTCAGGTCTAAAAAGTAAAGTCTGATTTTGAGGACTCTTATAAGCTTTCATTCCTTCGAAAATAGATTGCCCGTAATGTAGAGCATGCAAGGCTGGAAACATATCTAAAGTTCCGTAAGGCTTAATTTCTGGCTCTAACCATTTGCCCTCTTTATAATGAACCAATAGCATGTGGTCGGAAAAAACCGATCCAAAATCAGCCCCTTTCCATACATCTTTACTCCATCTACTCTCTGCAATTTTCTCTATCTTCATAATTATTTAAGGTATCTAAAATCTTGTTGGTCTTTAATGTTTAAGAGCGTATTGTAAATGAGCTCAACCACATGTTGTACATCATCTATATGAGCACTTTCTACTGTGGTATGCATATACCGTAAAGGAAGCGATATTAATGCCGAAGCAACTCCGCCTATAGCAAATGCAAATGCATCGGTATCTGTTCCTGTAGCGCTAGAGGCTGCTTGTCTTTGGAAAGGAATTTTGTTTTCCTCTGCAGTATTTATAATTACTTTTAGCAGGTTGTTTTGCACCGAAGGTCCGTAAGTTAATACAGGTCCATCGCCACATTTAAGGTCTCCTTGTTTAATCTTATTAATCATCGGCGTATTCGTGTCGTGGCATACATCTGTAACTATAGCTACGTCCGGTCGAATAGTTTCAGCAATCATTTTAGCTCCGTGTAAGCCTACTTCCTCTTGTACCGAGTTGGTGATGTATAAGCCAAAAGGTAAGGTTTTTTTGTTTTTGTGAAGTAAACGAGCTACTTCGGCAATTACAAAACCACCAATTCTATTGTCTAAGGCTCTACCCACAAAATAGCGGTTGTTGAGTGTCATAAACTCATCTTCGTAAGTAATAACACAACCTACGTGAATACCCATTTCGGCTACTTCGGTATCGGATATTGCTCCACAGTCTAAGAAAATAGTATCCATTTGTGGACTTTTCTCGTCCTTACCATGACGCGTATGTATAGCAGGCCAGCCAAAAACGGCTTTCACCATTCCTTTGTCTGTGTGTATATTAACACGTTTTGAAGGGGCTATTTGATGATCGGATCCACCATTTCTACGCAGGTAAATAAAACCATCTTTTGTTATATAATGTACAAACCAAGAAATCTCATCGGCATGCGCTTCTATAACAACTTTGTATTTTGCTTCGGGATTTAAAATCCCTACAACTGTACCGTAGGTATCTACAATATAGTCGTCTATATAAGGTTTAAGGTAGGCTAACCATAGTTTTTGTCCCTCGCTTTCGAATCCGGTAGGAGATGGATTGTTAAGGTAAGACTCAAGGAAAACTAGTGATTTTTTAGGGAAAAAGTTCTTTTTCATTAACCGAATTAAATATTAATTTATTTTGGCAAATATACGAAAATTGCTTAGTATATTTGTGTACTTAAACAGTCAGATTTTGATAAAAGAGATTCTTAAAACTACCGACGGTTCTTATACTTTATATGTTCCCGAACTAGATGAAACTTATCATTCTACCAATGGAGCTTTACAAGAATCTAATCATGTTTTTATTGAGGCTGGATTAAAGTTTTCTGGTTTAAAAAAAGCCGCTGTTTTAGAAGTAGGTTTTGGTACAGGCCTCAATGCACTTACTACTTTTAAGGAGACTGAAAAAAAAGAGCTTTTAATTGAGTTTACTTCTTTAGAAGCTTATCCTTTAACTTGGGCTGAAGTTTCTCCCTTAGATTATATGAATATGGAAGGCTACCAAGAATATTCAATTCCTTTTGAAGAAATGCATTCTTGTGACTGGGGTGATTTTACTCCAATATCTTCAAATTTCTCTTTGAGAAAACTAAACTTAAAATTACAAGAGCTCACTTTCGAGAATACTTTCGATATTATTTATTTTGACGCTTTTGCTCCTCAAATTCAACCTGAATTATGGACGGAGGATATTTTTGCTTTAATGTATAAAGCTTTAAAAAGTAAAGGTGTATTGGTAACTTACTGTGCAAAAGGAACAGTAAAACGTGCCTTAAAAGCCGTAGGATTTCAATTACAAAGTATTCCAGGACCTCCAGGGAAAAGAGAAATGACTAGGGCCGTTAAGGGAGACTATTGATTAAGTAATTGTTAATTAGTGTTTTGGTAATGCTACATTAAGTGTTTAGTGCTGCTTTACCTTATTTATTTTTTGAAAGCTGTAAAATTCCTGATTAATTATTTTTAGTAATTTTAGACTCACAAAAGTGTTTTAAATTTAAATTTTGCCCATGAAGAAAATTTTAAGTTTTTCGTTTATTGCATTTCTTGCTTACGCTTCCATCTCATTTTTTAACGGCGAGGATAAAGCTACAAGTATAGAACAAGCTATTAGTGCTAAAAAAGCCAAAAAGAAAATTAAAGTTGCTGGTATGGG
>DKGK01000005.1:0-12967 GCA_002453265.1 Flavobacteriales bacterium UBA6772
AAGTTTTTTGTTTAACCCTTAAATTAAAATAATTATGGGACCATTAGCTGCAATTGGTGCAGGTCTAGCTGTAATAGGCGCTGGGATCGGTATCGGACAAATTGGGGGGTCTGCAATGGAAGGTATTGCAAGACAACCAGAAGCAACATCAAAAATTCAAACTGCAATGATTATTGCTGCTGCCCTTGTTGAGGGTGTAGCTCTTTTCGCAGTTGTAGTTTCTTTGTTAGTTTCAAAAAGCTAGTTGCTTTAGCAAACCTTTCAGGGATTGCCTGAAAGGTTTGTTTTAATTCTGTTAAAACAAAACACATAAATAACAAGACATGGAATTAGTTACTCCTCAAATAGGATTGATATTCTGGACAACGCTGTCATTTTTGATATTGTTGCTTCTCTTAAAGAAATTTGCTTGGACACCTATTTTAGGTGCGGTTAAAGCTCGTGAAATTTCTATTACTGACGCTTTAGCTTCTGCAGATAATGCACGTGCTGAAATGGCTTCTTTACAAGCAGACAACCAGCGTATCTTAAACGAAGCTCGTGCTCAAAGAGACGAGATGTTGAAGGAAGCTAGAGACATGAAGTCTAACATTCTTTCTGAAGCTAAAAATGCTGCTAAAGCTGAAGCTGATGCAATTATTATTTCTGCTAAAGCCTTAATCGAAAATGAAAAAGTTTCCGCTATTTCAGAGCTTAAAAGCTCTGTAGGTTCTTTATCTGTCGATATCGCTGAGAAAATATTGAAAGCTGAATTGAAAGATTCTGAAAAGCAAAACGCTTATATAGTCGAAATGCTTAAAGACGTAAAGCTTAACTAAGAGACGATGAAAGAAACCAGAGTTGCCCTGCGTTACGCGAAGTCTTTGATTTCTTTAGCTGAAGAACGCAATATTCTTGAGCAAGTAAAAGAAGATATGCAGACCGTTTTATCGGTATGTGAAGAAAACGCTGACTTTACCGATATGCTTAAAAGCCCTATTGTTAAAGCTGACAAAAAGAGAGCGATTTTAAATGCAATTTTTGCAAAAGAAGTTTGCGACTTAAGTATAGCATTTATTAATATCGTTGTCGAGAAAAGACGTGAATCGATTTTAGCTTCTATTGCTACTAGTTTCATGGATCTTTACAACGAATTAAAGAACATTGTAAAAGCTACTGTTGTTACAGCTATTACAATGTCAGAAGATATAAAAACACAAGTCTTGGCTCAACTAAAATTAGTTGCGGGCGATTCTGAAGTTTTACTCGAAGAGCGTGTTGATGAAACCATTATTGGTGGATTTGTTCTTCGTATTAGTGGTCGCGAATTTAATGCGAGTATCGCTAATAAGTTACAGACATTGAAAAGAGATTTTGTTTCCAATCCGTACATAAAATAGTACTAATTATGGCAAGTGTAAAACCAGCTGAAGTTTCAGCAATATTAAGAGAGCAACTTTCAGGTCTTAAAACTGAGGCAGAAATTGCTGAAGTGGGTACCGTACTTCAAGTAGGTGATGGTATTGCTCGTGTTTATGGTCTTAGAAATGTAGGTTCAGGTGAATTGATTGAATTCCAATCAGGTTTACAAGGAATTGTATTGAACTTGGAAGAGGACAATGTAGGTGCCGTCCTTTTAGGATCTTCTAAGATTATTAAAGAAGGAGATACTGTAAAACGTACTGGCCGTATTGCATCTATTAATGTAGGTGATGGTATGTTAGGTCGTGTAGTAGATACTTTAGGTACTCCTATCGATGGTAAAGGTCCAATTACAGGAACTACTTACGAAATGCCATTAGAGCGTACTGCTCCTGGTGTTATTTATCGTCAGCCTGTAACAGAGCCACTTCAAACAGGGATTAAAGCAATTGATGCTATGATTCCTATTGGACGTGGACAACGTGAATTGATTATTGGTGACCGTCAGACTGGTAAAACATCTGTGTCTATAGATACCATCATTAACCAAAAAGAATTTTACGATGCTGGCGAGCCAGTTTATTGTATTTATGTAGCCATAGGTCAAAAAGGATCTACGGTTGCAAATATTGTAAAAACACTAGAAGAAGCTGGCGCAATGGCTTATACAGTTATTGTTGCAGCAAATGCTTCTGATCCTGCTCCAATGCAGTTTTATGCTCCATTCGCGGGTGCTGCAATTGGTGAGTTCTTCCGTGATACTGGTCGTCATGCATTAATTGTATATGATGATTTATCTAAGCAAGCTGTTGCATACCGTGAGGTATCGCTTCTATTAAGACGACCTCCAGGACGTGAGGCTTATCCAGGTGATGTGTTCTTCTTACACTCTCGATTACTTGAGCGTGCTGCGAAAATCAACGATTCTGATGCGATTGCACAGGACATGAATGATCTTCCAGAATCTATCAAAGGTATCGTAAAAGGTGGTGGTTCATTAACTGCTCTTCCAATTATCGAAACTCAAGCTGGTGATGTTTCTGCTTATATTCCAACCAACGTAATTTCTATTACAGATGGTCAAATATTCTTAGAAGCTGATCTATTTAATTCAGGTGTTCGTCCAGCAATTAACGTAGGTATTTCTGTGTCTCGTGTTGGTGGTAACGCTCAGATTAAATCAATGAAGAAAGTTTCGGGGACCTTGAAATTAGATCAAGCTCAGTACCGTGAACTAGAAGCATTTGCTAAATTTGGTTCTGACCTTGATGATGCTACCTTATTGGTAATTAACAAAGGTAAACGTAACGTTGAAATGTTGAAGCAAGGCTTGAACTCTCCACTTCCAGTTGAAGAGCAAGTAGCGATCATTTACTGTGGTACTAAAAACTTGATGGCTAAAGTTCCTGTAAATAAAGTGAGAGAATTTGAAGTTGAATTCTTGTCTTTCATGAGAAATAAATATGCTACTGAATTAGCCTCTTTAAAAGCAGGTAAATTGACAGGCGAAGCGACTGCTGCTATTGAAAAAGCAGTAGCTGAAGTTTCATCAAAATACTAATAAGACTGAACTAGTGAAGGCTTCTGCCTTGACTTTCAATAGACTTAACAATGGCTAACTTAAAAGAAATACGTACTAGAATTACTTCTGTAGCTTCTACGATGCAAATTACCAGCGCTATGAAAATGGTGTCGGCTGCAAAATTGAAAAGAGCTCAGGATGCAATTACTCAAATGCGTCCTTACGCAGAGAAATTGCATGAAATTTTAGTAAATCTAAGTGCTACTCTGGAGGATTCTGCTGAAGGCGTTTACAGTCAAGAAAGAGATACTCAAAAAGTATTACTTGTACCTATTGCTTCCAATCGTGGATTATGTGGTGCCTTTAATGCAAACGTATTTAAAAGGACCGAAAAACGTATTAAAGAGCTTTCTGACCTTGAGGTACAGGTTTACCCTATCGGGAAAAGATCTGTAGATTACTTCTCAGGAAAACATACTATGTTTAATTCTAATCTTCAGATCTTTAACGAATTGAATTTTGATAATTCTACGCTTATTGCTCAAGAAGTTATGGATTCTTTTGTTGCAGGTTCTTTCGATAAAGTTGAAATCATCTACAATAAGTTTGTAAATGCTGCTACTCAAGAGTTAATGGTTGAGCCTTTTTTACCGGTTCAAGCAGAGGAATCTAAAGAAGCTAAATTGAATGCTGATTATATCTTTGAGCCTTCTAAATCGTCTATTGTTTTAGACCTTATTCCAAAATCTCTTAAAATACAGTTTTACAAAGGTTTATTAGACTCTCATGCTTCTGAGCATGGTGCACGTATGACTGCCATGCATAAGGCAACAGACAATGCACAAGATCTAAAAGACGATTTAACGCTTACCTACAATCGTCAACGTCAGGCTGCTATTACCAACGAAATCCTTGAGATTGTTGGTGGTGCTGAAGCACTGAAACAATAATATTTTCATATATCTTAAAAACCTGCCTTGGCAGGTTTTTTTTGTTTTATATCTTTGAGGCTTATGAAGTCCTTTATTGTATACCCTAAAAAATTAGGTAACCGTATTTATATTTCCATGTTAGCCCTATTGTTGGCTTCCTTTTTCTTTATTGGTGTTTTTACATTTTACAATTTTAAAAGTCAAAATGTTAAATACCACAATAAACGATTACAAAGAATGGAGGCTTCAACTTTGGCTTCTATTTCTTATTATATAAATTATAAAAAACCTTCAAATATTAATGATACGGTTATTTATCAACTCTTTAAATACAAGCTTAATGAATTAGCAGATATTCATAATCTTGATATTATCCTCTACAATCTTTCTGGAGAGTTAATTCTGAGTTCCAATAAGGAAATAGTTCAAACACACCTTTTGCCAAATAAGTTAGATGCTACTTCTTTAAGTGAATTAAAAGGCAAGCAAATCAGATTAATAGAACGCTTATCCCACGATGGAACAGATTATTTAAACTCGTACCAGTTTGTATACGATCATCAAGATAAGGCTTTTGCAATTATTAGTATTCCTTACTTCCAACTAAATGAACTTTATAAGCGAGACTTAAGAGCTTACTTTGTTGCCCTCTCCCCTATTTATATATTTTTATTTTTTATTACTAGTATTATTGCCTTTCTACTTTCTAAGCAAATTGCCGAACCAATTGTAAAGCTCACTGCTGTAATGAAAGAGGCTGCTGTAGCAAAACGATACATGCCTTTATCGTGGAAATCCTCTGATGAAATTGGGCAGTTGGTACTCCATTATAACTTTATGGTAAAAGAGCTTGAAATAAGCTCTGAGAAGCTCGCTCAAACTCAAAAAGAATTTGCGTGGAAAGAAATGGCTAAACAGGTGGCTCACGAAATTAAAAACCCACTCACTCCAATGAAATTAAACGTTCAGATGTTTGAACGGAAAGCAAATACAGAAGATCCTGAGTTTCCTGCTAAAATGAAAAAATTCACAGCTTCTTTAATAGAACAAATTGATACCTTAGCACATATTGCCTCCGCTTTTTCGGATTTTGCTCGAATGCCTTCAAGTAATAAGGATATACTTAATTTATCTGAAATTGTAGAAAATACAATCTCCTTTTTTGACCCCTTAAGTAGTGGTATTTTGAAATTAGACAAAGATTGTTTTGTTTTTGCTGATCACAATCAAATTGTACGTGTGCTAAATAACCTGCTAAACAATGCAATTGAGGCTGTTCCGGAAAACGTTACTCCAATGGTAACCGTTTCTTTAGAAAAAGGCGATCACAAAGTATTATTGCAAGTTGAAGATAATGGTTCTGGTATTTCAGTGGAGCTACAAGATAAAATATTTGAACCAAATTTTACCACTAAAACTAGTGGCACCGGATTGGGTTTAGCTATTGTTAAACGGATCGTTGATGACCTAAATGGGCATATTTATTTCGATACTATTCTAAATAAGGGAACGACTTTTTATATAAGTTTGCCTATGCTCAAACAAAAAGCCTAATTTTACTTTTTATTAAAAAAATCACTTATGATTTACGAAAATATATTATGCACTGCAGATGCAGGAATTCAAACTATTACGATTAACAGACCCTCAAAATTAAATGCTTTAAACAAAGCAACAATCCAAGAGTTGAATATTGCTTTGCAAGAAGCCGAATCTTCGACGGAAATTCGTGTAATTATCCTTACTGGTGCAGGAGAAAAGGCATTCGTTGCAGGAGCTGATATTTCAGAATTTGCCCACTTTTCCGTAGCTGAAGGAAAAGCACTTTCTCAAAAAGGTCACGACGATTTATTTAATTTTATCGATCGTATGGGAACACCTGTAATAGCTGCCGTAAATGGTTTTGCTCTTGGTGGCGGATTAGAGTTAGCGATGTCTTCTCACATCAGAATTTTTTCTGATAACGCTCGTGTTGGATTACCTGAAACTTCACTTGGAGTTATTCCGGGTTACGGCGGTACACAAAGACTAGCTCAAATTGCTGGAAAAGGGAGAGCTATGCAAATGGTTTTAACCGCCGAAATGGTTGATGCTCCAACAGCACTTTCTTACGGAATCACCACTAAAGTAGTTCCTTTAGAAGAGTTGATGCCAGCTGCTTTAAAGATCGCTAAAAAGATTTTACGCAATTCTCCTATGGCAATTTCTACTGCTATTAAATGTGTTAATGCTAATTATACTTCTGGTATAGACGGACTTGCTTTTGAAGTTGAAGCATTCGGTGAATGTTTCGGTACTGAAGACTTTATAGAAGGAACTACGGCGTTTTTAGAAAAAAGAAAAGCTAGTTTTTAATTTTAAATCTGTAATCTTAATTTTAGCTTGAGTGTACTAAAAAAATTAGTTGGACAAACAGCCATTTATGGTTTGAGTAGTATTGTTGGGCGTTTGCTCAACTTCCTACTAGTTCCATTATACACTAGTATTTTTACATTGAGTGAATACGGAGTACTCTCTGTACTTATGACTTTAGTCGCATTTGCTATGGTCGTACTTACTTATGGTTTAGAGACTTCCTTTTTTCATTTTGCCAATAAAGAGAGCGATTCTAAGAATGTATTTTCTACTGCTTTCATTTCGTTGTTAGGTACTACACTCCTATTCTTACTAATTGTTATTCCACAAATAAATCAAATTTCAGCCTTTTTGCATATTGCTGATAAACCTGGATTATTAAAATATTTAGTTTGGATTTTAGCCTTCGATGTGCTCTCAAGTTTACCCTTTGCAAAACTTCGTTTAGACAATAAACCATGGCGTTTTGCCTTTATTAGAGTTGTAAACATTACTGCTAATATTGGTTTAAACTTATTCTTCTTTTTACTATGTCCTTACTTAATAAAAGAGAGTTATGCAGGAGATTTTATACATTCTATTTACGATCCAAATGCCGGTATAACTTATATTTTTATAGCCTATTTAGTCTCTAGCTTATTTACCTTACTCCTACTTCTACCCGAAATATTTCGTATTCGTCTTAGTTTCGATTTTACACTGTGGAAAAAAATGATTTCATACAGCTTCCCTCTTCTTATTGGTGGTTTGGCTTATGTAACTAACGAAATGGTTGATAGAGTATTGTTAGAATATCTACTTCCTAAGGATACAGCTACTGCTCAAGTCGGAATTTATTCAGCCTGTTATAAAATCGCCATTTTCATGACGCTTTTTATTCAAGCTTTCCGATATGGAGCAGAACCTTTTTTCTTTGCTCAAGCTCAAAAAGAAGAAGCTAAAGAGCAGTATGCTCAAGTGATGCGATATTTTATTGCTTTTACTGGTTTCATTTTTTTAGGGGTAAATGTTTATATAGATATTATTAAAGAATTTATTCGAAACGAAGCGTATCATGAGGGCTTGAAAATCGTACCAATTTTACTTTTTGCAAACTTACTTTTAGGAGTTTATTATAACCTTTCTGTTTGGTATAAAGTCACGGAAAAGACTAGCTATGGAGCCTATTTGTCTGTTTTTGGTGCACTTATAACTATTGGATTTAATCTGGCACTAATTCCTAGTATGTCCTATATGGGCTCTGCCTGGGCAACTTTATTTTGCTATAGCTCTATGTGTTTAGCATCTTATTTTTTAAGCAGAAAGCACTACCCTATTCCCTACGATTACAAACGAATTTTTATTTACTTATTTACAACCCTATTTTTGTATTTCGTTTGGATTGTTTTACACGATGATTATTTCATTTTGAGTACTCTTTTATGCGTTGTCTATATGTTTATAGTTATGATATTAGAAAAGCGAAAAAAAAGCATTAATTTCAAGCACTAAATAAATACCTCTAATTATGTATATTGAGATTATTAATCGCTCTAAACATCCATTGCCAAAATATGAAAGTAGCTTATCTGCAGGGATGGATTTATATGCCAATATAAACGAGTCAATTAGTTTAAAACCAATGCAAAGAGCTTTGGTGAAAACAGGTTTGTTTATTGCTTTACCCGATAATTACGAAGCACAAATTAGACCTCGTAGTGGATTGGCTTACAAAAAAGGTATTACAGTTTTAAATAGTCCTGGAACTATAGATGCTGATTATAGAGGAGAAGTAGGTGTGCTTTTGGTTAATTTATCAGATCAAGAATTTTTAATTGAAGATGGAGAACGCATTGCACAAATGGTGATTGCTCCTTATACTAAAGCCCAATGGAAAGCCGTTACTGAACTGTCGGAAACTGATAGAGGTGAGGGTGGATTTGGCTCAACAGGAAATAAATAAAATAAATCATGAAAATAATTGTACCAATGGCGGGAAGAGGCTCGCGTTTAAGACCTCACACTTTAACCGTACCTAAGCCTTTAATTCCTATTGCAGGAAAACCAATTGTTCAACGTTTAGTTGAAGATATTACTCGTGTTTGCGGACAAAAAGTAGAAGAAATTGCCTTTGTAATTGGTGATTTTGGTGCTGAAGTTGAAAAAGATTTAGTTGCTATTGCAGAAGGTCTTGGAGCTAAAGGTTCTATTTACCACCAAGATGAAGCTTTGGGAACTGCACATGCTATATTATGTGCAAAAGACTCTCTAGAAGGTCCTGTTGTTGTGGCTTTTGCTGACACCCTTTTTAGAGCTGAGTTTACTCTTGATGCTAATAAAGATGGTATTATTTGGGTACAAAAAGTAGAAGACCCTAGAGCTTACGGTGTAATTAAAATGGATTCTAATTCTGTAATTACCGACTTCGTAGAAAAGCCTGAAGAGTTTGTTTCTGACCTTGCTATTATTGGTATTTATTTTTTTAAAGATGGGTTGAATTTACGTTCAGAACTTCAGTATTTAATCGATAACGATATTAAGGATAAAGGAGAATACCAGCTTACAAATGCCTTAGAAAATATGAAGGTTAAAGGAGCTAATTTCTATCCTGGTAAAGTAGAGGAGTGGTTAGATTGTGGAAATCCATCAGCTGCAATTCATGCCAATAAAAGAGTGTTGGAATATACGGAGAATTCTGAAAAAAGAAACGGTTTAACACTCGAAAATGCGAATATTATTGAGCCTTGTTTCATTGGTTCTAATGTAAGTTTAAAAAACTGCACTGTTGGACCTAATGTTTCTATTGGGAATGATACAAAGGTTACAAACAGTACTTTGAAAAATACCATTATTCAAAATAATACAAGCATAGAAAAAGCCGATTTGGAATATTCTATGATTGGAAATAATGTAGATTATACAGGTGGTACAAAACGCGTAAGTATTGGCGATTATTCTAAAATTGGATGAGAAGCATAAAGGTTATAACATATATTTTAAGTGTAACAATATTGTTTACTGCTTGTTTGGGAGCTAAAAAGCTCTCGAACAGGAGTAATACCTTGTTAAATTCCTATACTGAGGGAGAGGTGTCTTACAAAAGTCAATTTAGATTTAAATATTTATTTTTCGAATCACAAAGACTAAAAGCTCTCGAAGATTACAAAAAAGCTTCAGATCTTATGGAGCAATGTATTGCTATTGACCCTTTAAATGCAGATGCTAATTTTGAATTGGCTCAGCTCTATATTCGTACAGAACAGCTAGAACCCGCACTTTTTTACGCCAATCAGGCTTATAAATTAGACCCAAATAATACTTGGATATTACATAGTTTGGCACAGTTAAATTTGGCTTTAGGAAATTCTGAAGCAGAGTTAAATGCTTATAAAAGTTTAGTTAAACTCGAACCTTCAAATATCGAAAATCAATACAGTTTAGCTCAGGCTTATACTCGTAACGATTCGTATAAAAAGGCTATTCAAGTATATAATTATTTAGAAAATAGGGCAGGGTTATCCGAAGAGATTTCTGTGATGAAAGAGCGTTTGTATATTGCTTTAGGCGATTTGGATTCTGCGGTTAAAGAGTTGGAAAATCTTATTGATGCTTTTCCAAATACGGTGCGTTATAAAGCAATGCTTGCCGAGCTCTATCAAGCGAACAATTTTGCAAGTAAAGCTCTCCAAATTTACAAAGATATATTAGATCAAGATCCAACAGATCCACGAGCAAACATTGCTTTAGCTGAACATTATAGAATTGCCAACGATTTTGTTAAAGCCTTTAAATACCTGAATTATTGCTTCGATGACTTGAGTTTTAATGTGGAAATGAAATTTCAAATCTTAGTCAGTTATTTTCAGTTGGCTATAACAGAAGAAGCTTATTTAACATCGCTTTATGCTTTATTAGACAAGGCAATTGAACATCATCCAAACGAGGCTAGTTTCTATGCTTTGTATGGCGATATCTATTACCAGAAAAATGAGGTAGTTAAAGCTTATAATTCTTATTCCATGTCTTTGGAATTAGGAGCTACAGAATATTTAATTTGGAATCGCTCACTTATTATGGGCTTGGAATTACAAAAGTACACTGAAGTAATTACAAAAGGGAACAAAGCCATTGCTCTAAACCCTATTCAACCAATGTTATACCTGTTTACAGGATTGGCATATTCTATAAATAATGAGCAAGAAAAAGCTGTTTTACTACTTAATAAAGGGGTGAATTATGTAGTTAATAACCGACCTCTAAAAGCAGAGTTTTACAACTATTTAGGTGATGCTCATCATAGTGTAAATCAGCATAAATTATCTGATGAAAATTACGAGAAATCACTCGCCCTGATTCCTGAAAATCCAATTGTTTTAAATAATTATAGTTATTATCTTTCTTTACGTGCCTCAGATTTAGAAAAGGCGGAGCGTTTATCTAAGCAATGCAACGACTTAAAACCTAAGGTGGCTTCTTATCAAGACACTTATGGATGGATATTATATAAATTAGGGCGTTTTACAGAAGCAAAGGAATGGTTGTATAAATCGGTTGAGAATTCTAAATATCAAAGTTCTGAAATTTTAGAGCATTATGCAGATGCTTTATTTATGAATGGTGAAAAAGATGAAGCCTTAAAGTTTTGGGAAAAAGCAATTTCCTTAGGTGGTAACAGCCCTTTATTACTAAAAAAAGCAAGCGAAGGTATTTTGTATGAATAAGTTTGTACTGCTCATAGGACTAGTTTTGGGTCTAGCGAGCTGTCGTTCTATAAAAATTACAGAGCCCGTTTATTCTAAAGTTCCCAAAGTACAGATTCTTATAGACTCTGTTCAAACTGCCCATTTCGATTTTGACTGGTTTAGCGGGAAAATTGCAGGTAAATACAAAGACGAAGCACAGCGTTTTTCTTTTAAGGGTTCTATTAAAATCAAAAAAGACAGCCTTATTTGGATGTCTATTAGTCCAGGTTTGGGTTTAGAGTTAGGGAGAGTTTTATTAGATCAAGACAGCTTATATTTTATGAATCGGTTTGATAAAACCTACTTCAAAAGTAGTTATTCCGATTTAAGCGAAAAGGTTAATAGCACATTGTCTTATGCGAGAATTCAAGATTTACTGATGGGGAATTCCCTTAGTATATTCCAAGAAAAAAAATACTATTCGGATTTAGAAGATTCTTTGTTTAAAATATGTTCTGTTAGCGAAAAGCAGTTAAAAAAAATGGAGCGAAGTCGTAGAAAATCAAATCAGGATATTTTTACGGTTTTGGTAAATCCCAGAAATTATAAAATCGACTCACAGAATTTAACCAACCTGAAGCTAAATAGAAAACTATTGGTTTCTTATGAGGATTTTGAAATACATAATAATCAAGATTTTGCCGAATCTATAGGTTTGACTATTTCTACTACCAAAGACTTGAGTTTGAATTTGTCTTACTCAAGAATAAACTTAAGTAAAAAATTAAAATTCTCTTTTAAAGTTCCTAAGTCCTATGAGGTTATTCATTAAAATATGCTTTGTCTTACTTACTTTCAGTAGCTTATTTGCACAAAGCCGAACAGAACTACAAAAAAGAAAAAAGCAGCTATTAGAAGAGATAGAATTGAGTAATTCTGTTTTAGATCAAACGCTGGCTGCCAAAAATGTTTCTGTTCATCAACTTAAAGCTTTAAAACAAAAAATAGCCATTCGTTCGCAACTTATACGAACTATTCAGAAAGAAGTAGGGTATATAAAAGAAGAAGTGCAAATGAGTATTCGTCAGCAGGAATTATTGGTTGCAGACTTAGATTTATTAAAGATATCCTATTCTAAACTCGTTTTACAAGCTTATAAAAGTAGTCGGCACTTTAACAGATTGTTGTTTTTATTCTCATCTAGTGATTTCCAACAGGCTTATAAAAGACTGTTTTACATTCGTCAGATTTCTAAATACCGAATGTTTCAAGCTGCTGAAATTGAGCAAAAAAATATAGACTTAGAAAAAAGTATTGTTGTACTCAAAAATCAGCGATCCATAAAACAAAACCTTATTTCTGATAAACGCTTAGAAAATCAATTATTAAATCAGGAGCAAGCCCAAGAATCTGTTAGTTTGGCAACTTTGGCTGAGAAGGAAAAAGACTTAAAAAAAGAACTGAAAGATAAGCGAAACAAACGTAAAACAATTCAAAAGGAAATAGAGAAAATTATAGCTGAGGAATTGCGAAAAGTAAACGATTCTGGCTCTACCAAAGCCTTTGCATCTACTCCAGAAGCAATAGCATTATCTAAAAGTTTTACTGCTAATAAAGGAAAATTACCTTGGCCGGTGGCAAAAGGCTTGGTTATTTCTAAGTTCGGAAAACAGAAACATCCTGTACTTTCTGGTGTTGTAATAGAAAACAACGGAATTGAAATTGCTACAGAATCTCACAGTACTTGTAGGGCAGTTTTTAACGGTAAAGTGAGTACTGTGCTGTCTATGCCAAACGGTATAAAAGTAGTAATGGTTAGACATGGAGAATACATTAGTGTGTACTCAAACTTAAGTGAGGTTTATGTTGTAAAAGGGGAGACGGTAAGTACCAAATCTCCACTCGGAATTGTATTAACTTCACAACACGACGGAAGTACTATGCTAGATTTCCAGCTTTGGAAAGTTTCAAATAAATTAAATCCACAAAAGTGGTTGAAAGAGTAGTTAAGAAGAATATAGGAGATAGGATTCAGGAGCAAGAAGGTTTAGGAGTTAAGAATTTGGAGAAGATAAGAAGCTCTAATCCAATTGTCA
>DKGK01000005.1:13354-14504 GCA_002453265.1 Flavobacteriales bacterium UBA6772
ACTTCAACAAGCTCAGTGTAACAAGCAATCTTTAGTTTTTCTCTTTCCAAACAAAACTTATAATTCAAAACTATTCCATCCAACCTTCTGACAAAAAGATTATTTTGACCAATTTTAACCTTAAACTACATCGTTTCAATATACGCCATACAAAGATCTATCGTTGCTTTAATTCCTTTTTTGTGAGTTCTTTCTACACCATGAGAAGCCGAAACGCCAGGTCCAATTAGGGCAACTCTAAAGTCCTTTCCTGCTCTTAGTGCAGCAGACCCATCCGATCCATAATAAGGGAAAACATCTACTTGATGTGGAATGTTTTGTTGCTCAGCTAATAGATTCAATTTTTTACGCATTTCGTAATCATAAGGTCCTGTAGAATCTTTTGCACAAATAGAACATTTACTTTCTGTTCCTTCGCAATCATCTCCTATAACGCCCATATCTATTACGAGTAACTCTTCTATCGTATCGGCATAACCACAGGTTCCACCGTGCCCAACTTCTTCGTAGTTAGAAAAGAATATTTCAACGGGAACGTTTTTACCTTGTAGCTTTCTGGCGAGTTCGAACAATACAAAACAACCCGCTTTATTGTCCATAAATCGTGACTTTATAAATCCACTATCCAATTCTTGGTAGCGTGTATCCAAGCAAATAATATCTCCAATACGGATTCCAAGATTTTTTAAATCATCCACAGAACTAACTTCTTCGTCTAAACGAATGTGCATGTTTTCTATGCTACGTAATGTTGTTCCTAAATTCTTGTTGGCGTGTTTTGCAGGATTATTCAATAAGTAGGTTCCCGTAAACGACTTACCTTCTAAAGTATAAATAGTAACATACTCGCCTTCAGCCTGATTTAAAGACACCGAACCAATAAGTGAGGTCGATAGTGTTCCGTTAGCGTTAAAACCTGTTACAATTGCTCCTAGAGTGTCTATATGTGCTGCAATAGCAAGTGTAGGATTCTCACCGAAACTACATTTTACTGCATTCTTATTTGTCTTAGATGGTTTCCATCCAAGGTTTTGTAATAAGTCAAAACAATAGTCTTCCGCTTTTTTTGTATATCCCGAAGGAGAATCTATAGCTACTAATTCTTGAAGTTGTTTGTAAGAAGTCATTATAAGTTTGCTCTAAGTGTTAA
>DKGK01000039.1:0-2073 GCA_002453265.1 Flavobacteriales bacterium UBA6772
TTGTAATGCTGCTGAAATTGAAGGATGTTCAGACATTTCTGCTTGTAACTACAACCAAAATGCTACAGACCCTACTGCTTGTATTTTTGTAGATGAAGCAATAGATTGTCAAATATGCTCTGGAGATACAGATGGAACGGGTACAGTATTGTTAAATGACACCGATTTAGACGGTGTTTGCGATGACTTAGAAGTATTTGGATGTACTGATACTCTTTACACCGAATATTCTGCTCTTGCTACAGAATTAGATGAATCTTGCGAAACGTTAGTTATTTTAGGCTGTATAGATGCATTAGCATTTAACTATTCTATGCAAGCCAATACTACGAACGAATCTTGTGTTTTCGAAGTCATAGTTGACTTTAGTACATCAGGAACAAATACTACATCAAACTATAGTGTAGCGGTAGATACAATTTCTTTATTCCTAGGAGAATCCCCAATAGCAGTTGGCGACCAAATAGGTGGTTTTTATTTAGTTGATGGAGAACTTTTTTGTGCAGGAATTACAGTGTGGACAGGAGATGATTTTAGTTTGAATTTATGGATGGATGATCCAGCAACAGAAGAAATTGATGGTCTTACAGAAAACACCATAGTTTATTGGATTGTTCAACAAGAAGAAACTATGTTTAACTACCTAGTAGATTTTACCTTAATGCAGATATCCGAAGTGTTTACCTTTGTTTCGCAAATAACCTTAAATACAAATACAATTATTGGTTGTACTGATGCTACAGCTTTTAATTATAACAGCGAAGCAACCATATTCGATGGTGCTTGTGTACCGTTTATAGATGGTTGTACCGATATCGAAGCATGTAATTACGATCCAGAAGCCAACAACGAAGATCAAACTTGTTACTATATAACCGCTAGTATTTCAGACTTTCAAGTTGGGCAACCTTTAACGGTTACTACAGATGCTCAATTGGCAACTTATACTTGGTTTTTAAACGATGTAGAACAAACCGAAACTTCAAGTACTTTTAGTCCTTTCGTAAATGGAGAATATACTGTTGTGGTAACAGATGGAACAGGTTGTTTTGTAAAGGCTATTTACATTTTAGATAATATAGGAATTGAGGAGGATTTAGTAAATCAAATAAGTCTGTTCCCAAATCCAGCTTCTAATTTTATAGAAATTAATTCTACAAACCAAAAAATTGAATCTGTTAAACTATATTCAATTACAGGGAAGTTGATGCAAGAATATTCTGTAAATGCTCTACAATTTAAGCTCGAAAGAAACGAATTAGCTAAAGGTGTTTATTTTATAAAAGCGGTAATAAATAGTCAAGAAATTACCAAAAAAGTCCTTTTTAAATAAGTTTTATAGTTTTTTTATTCATTACAAAATGGCTCTCTAATTATAGAGAGCCATTTTTATGTTTAGATATTTTTTAGCATTGCAAAATACAGTTTCGAAATCCTGCTAAACTTAATAAACAAAAAATAAATCTGTAAAATTAGCAGATTTATACTCTCAAAAACATATCAATAAATTTCGTTTTTCTTTCAATAAATAAGCTATTATGATTTCTGAGATTATTATTTAAGTATCCAAAATTAGCATCAATTGCATTTGTTGTATTTCAAATATTTAGCTCCTAATAATCATTCCAAGTAAACAGATACTTTAAGTATGTTTTTAGACTTATATGTCCACTATGTAGTCTTTTCTTTAACATAGCTTTGCTTATTAAAGGAGTCTTAATTCGCTCATTTAGCAAAGACTTTCATTTTGTAAACCAAAGTTATAAACCACCTTCTAACAATTCTTTATCTCAGACCTTCATCAATAGCCACAAGCTCTTTTAGTTTAATAGAAGCAGGTAGTTTAAGATTCTTTTTATATACCATTAAACGGTTACTTAATTAAATTGGCTCAGCTAAACTGGAATTTTTTCAAACACATTTAGTAATTCCTTTCCCCATCACAGACAATATCGATAACTTTAAAGTCCTTGTTCTTTAACTCATATATACCTTTAATATAAAAAACATTTGTCTTTGTTTTTACATGCTTATAAATCTTTTTCTTAGCCTGTATTCAAATCATTTTATATG
>DKGK01000039.1:2457-3762 GCA_002453265.1 Flavobacteriales bacterium UBA6772
TATTTCGAAAACTATGTTTTCGAGTAGATCTACTGTTACAAGTTTGATGTTTCTTTATTCATAACCTCTCATTTGTCCCAAAGCTACACATAACAATACTTAGGAGGTTTTGTACCAACCATTTTGTCTATTAAGCCGAATTTTATAAAATAATGCCCCAAAAGAAAATTTCTTTTGGGGCATTATTTATCAGCTATTAACTTCATTAGATGATGTAATAAGAGCAGAACACTAAATTTTGCTTTCATTACTAATACATTTTCAGTGAAGCTTAATTAGTTGCGAACTGTTTCCCTGTAAGTGGAATTAAATTTTAGCCATAGTAATTTTTAAAATAGCCTCTTCTTTAGCAATTGCTTTAGCCATAACAGCCTCTCCTTTAGCTAATATGTCGGTAACAAACTCAGTATCTTCGAAGTCTTTACAGTTGATTTTAACATTTAAGAAAGCACCAATTACCGCAGTACGAGCACATAAAGCACCAACACCTGCATCTGTTACAGAATTAGGATTTCCAATTTCTGCCATTTCCTGAATAACATCCATAGACTTTAACGAAGTCTCCATAACTCTAAAAGGGGTAAGGATTGCATATTTTGTTGCTGCATCCATCGCATCTTTACGAGCTTGTTTTTCTGCATCGCTACCTTTAGGTAAACGCATTGCCTCCATAATTTTGTTAAATGAGTTGGTGTCTTCATCAACTAAAAATAAAAGCTCATCTTTTAATAATTGCCCTTGTTCAGCCCAGTTAGAAAATTCTTCCCAACGCTCATCCCATCCACGTTTATGTGCCGATAAATTAGCCACCATAGTAGCTAAGGAAATGCCTAAGGAACCAACATAAGCAGCAATAGATCCACCTCCAGGAGCTGGGCTTTCTGAAGCTGTTTCGTCTGCGAAACCAGTAAGCGATAGGTCGATTAATTTTTTATCCTCTCCATCTTCAAGCATATATTCTATAATACGTTCTTGAGGATTAAAAGGACTGAGCTCCTCTAAGCCCATACTCTTAATTGCAATTTTTATAAGTTCACTTTCGTGAATTCCGGTAGAGCGTTCTTGTTGTTTCAAAAAGTATTTACCTGCTTCTAGCATTGCACTTTTAGGAACTAATCCAATAAGTTCAGAGCCTGTAACACGAACGCCACGAGCAGCAGCTGCTTTAGCCGTTTCATCGAAAGCTATATGGAAAGGAGTCTCTTTTATATTTGTTAGGTTCATGGTTACTTGCGTAACACCATATTCTTCAATAAACCATCCAATTGCTTTTACGTGTTTTAAAGCACCTGGAGTCCACATAGT
>DKGK01000039.1:4094-6575 GCA_002453265.1 Flavobacteriales bacterium UBA6772
GTACCTTGAGCATCTTTTATAATAGCTCCAGAAAGGGTTTCACCTTCTCTTTTAATTCTTCCTTTTTCACGAATATCGTAAGCTATAGCATTAGCTCTACGGGTAGAAGTAGTGTTTAAGTTTACGTTGTACGCTATTAAAAAGTCACGTGCAGAAATAGCGGTCGCACCTGAATTTATTGCTTTTACAAATTCAGCAGGACCAAAATCTGGTTTCCATTCAGAATCTACTAACTTAGATTTTAGGGCTTCGTATTCTCCGTTACGTACTACTGCTAAGTTTTGTCTAATTGGAGTTTTCGCAGCGTTTTCGTAGTAGTAACCAGGAATTCCCAATTCTCTTCCTACACGTTCGCCTAATTTATGAGCATACGCTACAACCTCATCCATTTCTATATTTGCAATAGGAACTAAAGGACAAACGTCTGTAGCACCCATACGTGGATGTTCTCCAGTATGTTTGCTCATGTCTATTAATTCTGATGCTTTTTTTATGGCTAAAAATGCTGCTTCAATAACTGCATCTGGTGTACCCACAAAAGTTACTACTGTACGATTAGTAGCCTTTCCTGGATCTACGTTTAGTAGCTTTACGCCTTCTACTGTTTCAATTGAATCTGTGATTTGTTTAATCACTGCCATATCGGAACCTTCCGAGAAATTTGGCACACATTCTATAAGTTGTTTCATCTGTAGCTAAAAAAATTAAGTCGCTAAGGTACTATTTGAAATCTTCATTTTGGGTTTTCGTCTTTGTCTTTTTAACTTAATACTTATAAGTCAACACATTTTTAAAACATAGTATTTAAATGATCTTTTGATACTCAGACTCTTTTGACTTTTTTTTTAAAAAAACTATTCGTTATAGTTATTTTACTTGATGAAAAGAACCAAAAATCATGAATATTTTATTCGTGTGTATCCATTTTTAATGGAACTCATGATTTTCAATTCTTTCTTAACGTTCAAGAAACTTTAAAATGGCTTCCAAAATGAACTCGCTAGCCTTCCTGCTGTCAGGGAAGCTCAAACAGTATTTTGCTACGCTCATTTTATACGTTTCTTTATTTGCAATTTTAAAATCAGCTTTAGTCAGCTCCATTATAAATTTTAAATAATTGCTTTTCGGACTCTAACCAATTTTGTTAGTAAATCTTCTAACTGGTCTAAGGGAAGCATATTTGCTCCATCAGATTTAGCTTCGGCTGGATTAGGGTGCGTTTCAAGGAAAATACCATTTGCTCCTGCTGCAATACCTGCTTTGGCAATGGTTTCTATTAACTGTGGTTTTCCTCCTGTTACCCCAGAACTTTGATTTGGCGTTTGTAGCGAATGCGTAATATCTAATACTACCGGAAATCCTAAGTTTTGAATTGCAGGAATAGCACGCATATCAACAATTAAATCTTGGTAGCCAAACATTGTTCCTCTATCGGTTATAGCAACATTAGAGTTTCCAGAATCTATTACTTTTTGTGCTGCAAACTGCATCGATTCAGCAGATAAAAATTGACCTTTTTTAATGTTTACTGCTTTTCCTGTTTTTGCTGCAGCAACCAATAAATCGGTTTGTCTGCATAAAAATGCGGGTATTTGTAAAACATCAACATATTCTGCTGCCATAGCAGCTTCCTCAGCTGTATGAATATCTGTTACGGTTGGAATATTAAAATGATCGCCTACTTTCTTTAGAATTTTTAAGGCTTTTATATCACCTATTCCTGTAAAAGAATCTAAACGAGAACGATTTGCTTTGCGGTAAGATCCTTTAAATATGAAAGGTATTTTTAGTTTATCGGTAACTTCTTTAATTTTTCCAGCTATTTCAAAAGCCATTTCTTCGCTTTCAATAGCACAAGGACCCGCTAATAAATAAAAATTATTGGAGTCTGTATTTTTTAAGTTTGTTAGTGCGTTTAGCATGCTTACTATTTTAAAAAGTCAATAATTGTTTGAGCTACTTCTTTATTCTTTAATATTCTGCGGTGCCCTAAATTTTTGGTGCGTACTAAAGTACTGTTTTCCCAGTTTTTGTGAATATGATGCGCACCTGCTACTGGAGCATCCACATCGTCTTCGCAATGTAGTATTAATCCGGGAGTAGTAATGTTCTTAACCATTGAACTAAGACTCAATTCTTCAAACTTTTGAGCGAATTTTCTTTCTAAATGATCTTTAATAATTTTTACAACTTTTTTTGAAACATTTATCTGCTCGCAAAACGTTTTTAAAACCCAGTCTATATTTGCAGGAGCACCAATGATAATACATTTTTTCGGATTAAATCCTTGTGTTATCGCATGTATGCAGGCAGATCCTCCCATAGAGTGTCCAATAATAGATTCTATTTCTGGAAATTGTTTGTTTAGTTCCAAAATAATTTCAGAAAACTCTAAAAAATGGGTGTGCCTACCGTTAGATTTTCCGTGAGCTGGAGCATCAAAGCTATATACTTTGTAGCCAGCTGCTATAAGTGGTTCTG
>DKGK01000039.1:6970-11822 GCA_002453265.1 Flavobacteriales bacterium UBA6772
CCCCATTCGTAAACCTTTACCTTATTGTTTTTATAGGAAATGGTTTTAATTTTAGCCGCTTTAAAATAGCCTTTTTCTTTAATAGGAGTTTTAAATCTAATGGGCGTAAAGAACAACAATGTAGCAATACGAGAAGTTAAAAAAGGAGAGACTTTCTCCAAAATTCCAAAAATATTTCTAAGCCATTTAGGGGCGGTTAGTGCTGGTTTTTGTTCTTTGGTATTATTCAATTATCTAAGTATTGTTAGGTTCGTTTTATGTTTTAAAACAGCTGTTATTTACAAACAGAAAGCTGTCCCTTATTAACTATGGCAATAGCTTTACCTGTAAACTCTTTGCCAATTAATGGACTATTTTTAGATTTTGAAACAATATTTTTTTCTAAATAAGTCCACTTAATATTTGGATCGAAAAGCGTTAAATCTGCTAAATTACCTTCTTCAATTACATAGGCATCTAAGCCTAAAATTGCTTTTGGAAAGCTTGTAAGTTTCTCAACTATTGAAGTTGTGTTTAATGTGTTTTTAAGAGCTGTATTTGCAGCAGCAAAAGAGGTTTCTAAATTAATTATTCCAAAATCTGCAATGTTAAATTCGCATTTTTTGTTTTCTATGTTTTGTGGATAATGATCTGAGCAAATAGCATCAAGCGTTCCATCTTTAAGACCTTCTTTTAAAGCCTCTATATCTTTAGTGGACCTAAGAGGTGGATTAACTTTTAAATTACTATTAAAGCTTTCTAATAAAGTATCGTTTAATAATAAGTGATAAGAGCTTGTGTCTGCAGTAATATTTAAACCTTTGGCTTTAGCTTCTCTAATTAGGTTAACCGATAGTGCGGTAGAAATAGTAGAAAAGTGAATTTTAGCTTCTGTGTATTCACAAAGTTGAATATCTCTAGCCAATTGCAATTCTTCAGCTAAAGCAGGAATTCCTTTTAAACCAAGTTTAGTACTTGTTACTCCTTCGTTCATCTGACCTCTGTCGGCTGTTTTTGCTTCCGAAGAATACGACATAATTAGTCCGTTAAAATTCTTGGCATATAAAAGGGCAATCTTCATTAAACTGGCATTGGCAATAGAACGTTTGTCGTCGCTAAAAGCAATAGCACCATTTTGATGCATATCGTACATCTCTGTAATTTGGTCTCCTTTGCGGTTTTCTGTTAAGGAGCCAATCGGATGTACATCCACAATATTATGAGAAGTTTGATGTAGTAAATAACTAATATCAGACTTTGTTTGAATACAAGGTTCTGTAGAAGGCATTAAAGCTATATGGGTAAATCCACCTTGTGCAGCAGCGTTCATACCACTTATTAAATCTTCTTTGTATTCATGTCCTGGTTCACCAAATCGGGCATTTAAATCTGTCCAACCTTGCGAAATATGTAAATTAGTAGCTTCTATAAGTTTAGCATCAGTATCTATTATTTCATCATTTATAGTTTCAATAAGCCCATTAACTATTAGTATATCTTTTTCTTGATGATGGTGCTTAGAGCTAGGGTCTAAAATGGTTGCTTTTTTAATGAGGATTTTCATAAGTAGCTTTAGTTCTCTAGATTAATTTGAGCCTTTTTTTTCCAATTCTTTAGAAGTAAACTTTCAATAAATATAAGAAATAGTGCTAAAAGAATAAAGATTCGCCATAGCGGTATACCACTACGATTTTCCTTAAGGGCATTCTCAAGCTGTAACCCATCTTTATACCATACATTTATATGAGCGTATTGTTCACTTATTTCTTCTAATTCGTCAATTCCCCAAGTAGTTAAATTACTTTCTTCCCTATCGAAATTATAAGATACTGTTTTTTCTACTACACCATTAGTTAAGCTATAAAAGCCATCTTCCTGTAAAGTGTTTTGTATATTTATTTGAATACTTTGGTCAATAGTTCTTACTTCTGGAATTAGGTTTATGGTAGTTCCCTTTTTAATTCTCCATTGATTAGAGCTTTTTTCGTCTTTCAAACGTATAAGTCTATCTTTTCCAAGTGTATAATAAAGGTGTTCGTTTTTGGAAAACTGATTTGCTATATTGTATAACAGCGGTACAAAGAGTGCGTGTTTTTCGAGAGAATTAGACTCCTCATTTAATGGAGAACATTGTAAGTAAACAGTACCTAAACCATTTTTATAAGAGTTTAAAAGTGGTTCTTTTGTATTTAGTTGTAGTATGTTTTCCTCTGAAATAGTATGCGTTTTAGCCAAACTATAATAGCTGTTTACTTCAGGATATTCACTTTTTAAAGATTGTTTTTCGAAAACGTCTTTAAAAACGAGGTGATTTTTATTAATGCTAGAAACCTTAACCTTTTTGTTGTTTAACTTTGTAAATGCAGGAATGTTTAAAGCTGTGGCTAAGTTTTTAAATGAATTAATAGCCAAATTAGTCGAAGGGTAAATTAGAATATTCCCACCTTTATTGCTGTAGTTTTTTAACGCATTTATTAATCCAGTAGACGGGTTTTCTACATCTTCTAAAATAATTAAATTCTGTTCTGCTAAATCAGCTAAGTTTAGTTTTCCTATAGGACTATTCTTAAATTCGAAAATAGGATCTTTAAACAATGCAGTTAAAGAAGGATTACTTGTTTTTTCGTAAATACTAAGTACTTTAGTAAATTCCTGTACATCAAAATTAAAATACAAACGATTGTCGAATGTAATGGTAGCATCGCTTAACTCTAAATAAGCTTGTTGTGTGCCGCTACTGTGATTGTTAAAGCTAATTTTTGCTTTACTTTTAGCGTTAGCTTCAATATTTAAAGTGCTTAAAGCCTTTTGTTTGCCATTTATAAATAATTTTACACTCAGATTTTCTATAAGTTCATTCGATGTATTCGAAACTTCAAATTCCAACCACTCTTGTTGTCCTATAGCGTGATTTGGGTTTTCCAAATAACAGGTATCTATAGACAAGTTCGTTTGTGGATAAGAATTTATAGGTAGCAAATGTGTATTTATACTTGCGCTATGGGAGTAGAAACTTTCGGGAGTCGATGTTTTTTGAAAATCGCTGATTATATAAAGCGACGATTTACTGTTTATTTCATTAAGTTTTAAAGATTTGAATCTATCAAAAACGGTATTTAATGTTAATACTGATGGGCTTATTTGAATGTTGTCTATAGCATCTAAACAATCGTTGTAATCTATAATGCGTTGGTGTTTTCCTTGTAAATCGTTACTTAAAAAAATAAACTCATCTTTTCCTTTATGTGCGTTAAGTACAAAACGAGCATTGTTTTTAGCTTGTTCAATAAGTGCTCCTTTGTTATTATTGGCACTCATACTAAAAGAATTGTCAATATAAACGCCTATAATTTGTTTGCTCTTTGTAAGCGTATCCTTTTTACTGAAATAAGGTTCGCAAAAGGCAAGTATAATTGCAGAGAGTAAAAGCAATCGCACCAACAATAAAAGTAACTTTTGAAGCTTGGTAATATGGCTTTTTTTCTGTTGTAACTGTCTCAAAAAGGCTACATTACTAAAGTAAACCGTTTTGTGCTTTTGTAAAGAAAATAAGTGAATGAGAATAGGGATGGCAAGTGCCAAAAAAGCGTAGAGGAAGTATGGTTCCAGTAATTTCATTAAAAAGCAAAGTTAAAGTTTTTATATAATTGTGAAAGTTGTAAGCCTAAAATTTCTCGTAAACTCCTAAACCAAAAAGAGCGAAGTCATATTTTGCAGGAT
The DNA here is from genome assembly GCA_002453265.1 of Flavobacteriales bacterium UBA6772. Classification (GTDB taxonomy): domain Bacteria; phylum Bacteroidota; class Bacteroidia; order Flavobacteriales; family UBA7430; genus UBA6772. Next base: position 10,670 of record DKGK01000039.1, read on the forward strand.
CTTCTTTACAAAACGATCGTAAATGTACGTCCAATTCTTTTACCGTTTTCCAGTCGTTTGCCTTTCGGGTAATAAGTCCTAGTTTCCTACCTACATTGGCTGTGTGTACATCTAAAGGACAGGATAATTGGCTTGGATTTAAGCTTTTCCAAACACCAAAATCCACTCCATTTGTATCGGGTCGCACCATCCACCGCAAAAACATAATGAGTCTTTTTGAGGCAGATCCTTTTAGTGGATCCGAAACGTGTTTTTGGGTCCTTTGCTGATGTTCAATACTAAAAAAGATTTGTTTGAAGTTAGAAATACCTTCGCTCATATCTTCTTTTTCGGTGTAAAAACAGCCTTCTAGTCCTTTATGGTTTTGATAAATATTTCTAAGTGCATAGATGAAAGTTTGAAAATCTATCCCTTGAAATGTACGATGACAAAAATCTAGGCTCTTTAGTATTTCTGTATTGGATGCATTCAAAATAAAATCGTGCGGACTATGATCCATAATTTGCATCATTTTGGCCGCATTTTTTAGAATCATTGGTCTGCGACCCCAAGCAATAGTTGCACTTAAAAAGGCTGCTATTTCTATGTCTTCCTTTTTAGTAAACTGATGCGGAATACTAATTGGATCTTCTGAAATGAAGTTTGGTTTTAAATAAAGGGCTACTTTTTCGTCTAGAAACTCTTTGAGGTCTAAGTGTGTCATTTAAATTGCCTGATTAACGTGTTGATTTTATTGATTGCAATTTAGGTAAAACTAGAATTATAATATGCTTGTCTACAAGATTAGAGTATACATTATTAATTGTATGTTTTGAAGATTATTACACAGTGATACAAAGAGATTCAAAGCCTAAACATAATATTTGTTTCTCACATTTCTCTTTTTACTAATGTAAAACAGAAGACAAGTCTTGACTTTTTTGTTTCATTTTTCAGTTAAAGTAAAATGTATTAGGGTTTATGATTAAAATAGTTCTGAGTTTTAAATTTTGAGTTTGGAAATATATTAAAATAGTCAAGATATCGAAATATCAGTTAAAGAATGGTTTTCTGTTTTTTTTACCGAAATCTTTTTTTTAGATAAAGAAGCGTATTAAATGAGCCTAGCAAAATGCTGTTTGAGTTTGCCTGACGCTAGGAAGGCTAGTGAGTT
>DKGK01000039.1:12223-13576 GCA_002453265.1 Flavobacteriales bacterium UBA6772
ACATACGAATAAAATATTCATAATTTTTGGTTCTTTTCATCAAGGAAAATAACTACAACAAATTGCTTTTTATTGAGCATTGTAACAGATAAACATAAATTATAATAAATATTCACAATGCACTATTGTGTCGAATAATTTTATAATTTCGAACTTTCTCTAAAATAATTCTATGAAGCTTTGTATTGCAGAAAAACCGAGTGTAGCAAGAGAAATTGCTCTTGTTATAGGTGCCAAGGAAAAAAGAATGGGTTATTACGAAGGTAATGGCTATCAGGTAACTTGGACTTTTGGGCATTTTTGTACCCTAAAAGAACCGCATGAATACAATCCTTCTTGGAAACCATGGAATCTTAGTTATTTGCCAATACTACCTCCAGCTTATGAGATTAAGTTGATTGATAATAAAGGTGTAAAAGAGCAATTTAATGTAATTAAACACTTGGTTGGATCCTGTACTTCGGTGATTAATTGTGGTGATGCTGGGCAAGAAGGAGAGCTTATACAGCGTTGGGTACTTGAGCATGCAGGAAACACAAAACCTATAGAGCGTTTGTGGATTTCTTCGCTTACCAACGAGGCGATAAGAGAAGGTTTTTCTAAATTAAAAAATGGGAAAGATTTTGATAAGCTATACAATGCAGGTAAGGCCAGAGCTATTGGCGATTGGGTTTTAGGTTTTAATGCCACTCGATTATATACATTGCGTTATGGAAATGGAAAGCAGGTATTGTCTATTGGTAGAGTTCAAACGCCCACTTTAGCAATGATTGTTAATCGTCAGAAAGAAATAAATAGCTTTAAACCAACACCTTATTGGGTACTTCAAACGGAGTATAAAAAGACTGTTTTTAATGCTGTATCTGGTAAGTTTATCAATTTTGAGAAAGCTAATGAGCAATTAAAGTTAATGTCTCAAGCCGATTTTGAGATTTTATCTAACGAAACAAAAGAAGGGAAGGAGAGTCCTTTACGTTTATTCGATTTAACCTCTTTACAGGTTGTATGTAACGGAAGGTTTAATTTGTCTGCCGAAGAAACACTTAAAATTATTCAAGGTTTATACGAAAAGAAATTATGTTCTTATCCTCGTGTAGATACTACCTTTTTACCCAACGATGTTTATCCTAAAATTGAAGGAATACTAAAAGGCTTGCAAGTATATTCGTCTATTACAAATCCATTAATTGGAAAGCCAATACGTAAATCTAAAAAGGTTTTTAACGACAAAAAAGTTACCGATCACCATGCTATTATTCCAACAGGACAAAATCCAAGTTCTGGACTTTCGTACAACGAAAAAATGGTATTCGATTTAATTAGCAAACGATTTATTGCTGCATTTTATCCAGA
>DKGK01000054.1:0-1260 GCA_002453265.1 Flavobacteriales bacterium UBA6772
AGCCCAGTCGAAACCATCTTTCTCACCAATATTAATAAATACACGTTCAGAATTACTATTTCTATCTCTACTGTTCCCAGAAGAATTTAAATCTTGTGAGTCTTTATAGAAATTTAATATCTTAGAAGAGTTTAAAGCAATGAAACGCTCTAAAACTTCTGTAGCAGTCATTTGCTCAGCAAGCTCATGTATAGCTTCGGTAAAAGGCTTTAATGCTTGAGGGTTAACCTTTACATTTACCAATTTATCCATCGTCTGGAAAACCATTGCTTTCATTACTTCTTCACCAGAAGGAACAGTTTTGCGATCAATCTTACGATTGATAGTTCTCTCAATCTGAGTTAATTTGAATTTATCCTTGCCACCAACTAAGGCAACAGAAATACCTTCTTTACCAGCACGACCTGTTCTACCAGAACGGTGTGTGTAAACCTCAACATCATCTGGTAATTGGTAGTGAATTACGTGTGTAATATCATCTACATCAATTCCACGAGAAGCAACATCAGTTGCCACAAGAATGGTTATGTTTTTAGATTTAAACTGCTTCATTACACCGTCTCTTTGTACTTGAGACAAATCTCCGTGTAATCCACCTGTATTATATCCGTCAGCTTGTAAACGCTCAGCAACACTTTGAGTTTCTGCACGAGTACGACAGAAAATAATGGCATAAATACTCGGGCAAGAATCTACTAAACGTCTTAGAACTTTATATCTATCACGGTTGTCAATTTGATAATAGTTATGTTCAACAGTAGAAGCAGCTTGGTTTTTAGTACCACAAATAACCTCAACTGGATTATTCATATAATTAGCAGCAATCTTAGCTACCGTTTTAGGCATAGTAGCAGAATACAACCAAGTATTTCTATCTTTATTAGCTGTTTCTAAAATCTCATCAATTGCATCTTGGAAACCCATGTTAAGCATCTCATCTGCTTCATCAAGTACTAAGTAGTCAATTTTACTAAGATTAACCAATCTACGGTTAATCATATCTTGTAAACGTCCTGGAGTAGCAACAATTACTTGTGCACCTCTCTTAAGGTTTCTAGCCTGATCCATAATACTAGCACCACCATAAACAGCTACAACATTTGTTTTCTTAAAACGTGCGTAGTTGTTCAAGTCACTTGCAATTTGGATACATAACTCACGAGTTGGAGCTAATACTAAAGCTTGTGTATCTCTATTGTTATTGTCAACTTTCTGAATTAAAGGTAATCCAAAAGAGGCTGTTTTACCAGTTCCGGTTTG
>DKGK01000054.1:1684-2680 GCA_002453265.1 Flavobacteriales bacterium UBA6772
TCAACGGCTTGGACTATAACTTCTTCTAGGCCAAGGTCAAGGAAATTCTGATTCATATCGTCAGATTGTTTTTTAGTTAATAAATAACTAATACTCAACCTTTTCGACAAAGTCCAATCGGACTTACTAATGAGCATTAGCAATGCGCAAAATTACATATTTTATTTTAATATAAGTATTTATTCTGTTATATATTTTATTTGAATATCCAAGGATAATTAAAGTGTTCGATAATCTACTCTTTATCTTTGTTGATTTTGTGTGGTAAACTTATGTTTTATATATGTATTATCTTCTGGTTATCAATAGTTAACACATTGTTTCATTAGTGAAATACAGACCTATTTTTTGATGTTATTTTAATGAATTGGCTATTGATATAACTTTTTTATTGCTTATTGTTTTGAAATTGAAAAGTCTCAATATGGGTAATTTGTTCTTATTCGTTTTGTTGGCTCTTTTTTTGGTTACTATTGCATTAAATTTGGAACAGGAGTTGATATAGATGTCTCTATATTTTATATGAATGCTCATTACTAATATTTATCAGCTCGTTCATATTCTCTTAGATATAAAATAATCTAAGTTAATTATCATTTTGAGAAATCGTAAATTACAAGCATCAAAACCCACACTTATGCGCTTACTTATTTTAGCAGTACTCATTTTTTCAGGTTTACTTTCAGCACAAAACCTCACCGACGAAAACGGTTTAAAACAAGGTGTCTGGTCTAAAGATTATCCATGGGGTTCTCCTCGTTACGAAGGTGCTTTTAAAGATGGTAAAGAAACTGGTTTATTCAAGTTTTACGACCAAAATGGAAAGGTTGTATCTCAAAGGTTTTATGAAACTCCTGGGGGAATTTCGGATGCAGTTATGTATTTGCCTAAAGGTGGCGTAGAAGCAATAGGAAAACTAGATGGAAAAAACAAAGTAGGCGAGTGGAAGTACTTTAGCACCAAAGGCTACTTAGTTTCTACAGAACAGTACACTAA
>DKGK01000054.1:2733-3993 GCA_002453265.1 Flavobacteriales bacterium UBA6772
AGGTGTCTGGTCTAAAGATTATCCTTGGGGTTCTCCTCGTTACGAAGGTGCTTTTAAAGATGGTAAAGAAACTGGTTTATTCAAGTTTTACGACCAAAATGGAAAGGTAGTATCTCAAAGATTTTATGAAACTCCTGGAGGAATTTCGGATGCAGTTATGTATTTGCCTAAAGGTGGCGTAGAAGCAATAGGAAAACTAGATGGAAAAAACAAAGTAGGCGAGTGGAAGTACTTTAGCACCAAAGGCTACTTAGTTTCTACAGAACATTATACGGAGGGACTTAAAGATGGAATCGAAAAAGTATTTTATTCCGATAGTACCACAGCAGAACTCACTACATGGGTAAACGGAACTAAAAATGGCTCTTGGAAAAAATATGGTATGAACGGTAGCGTAGAGAAATCTGCAATATACGTGGGCGGACAATTACATGGAGTGAGTTTTACTAACTATCCATCGGGTAGAAAGAAACTAAAAGGAAATTACAAAAAAGGACTTAAAAACGGAAAATGGTTCTACTACGCAGATAACGGAGTTCAAGAAAAAATGGAGATTTATGAATTCGGAGATCTTATCAATAATGATTAATTAAAAATTTGCAATTATTATAAAGTAAAACGAATCACTTAAGAACTTATTTGACTCTATTATCATTTAGACTATTTTGACTTTTCAACTTAAAAATATGAATACAAGACTACTAAACACAATCAAGTTACTGCTCTTATTTTTGCCAACTTTTATGGTAGCACAAAATCGCTATTGGGTTTCTTTTAACGACAAAAGCGAGTCTTTAGAGCAATACAAACCTAGCGACTTTTTAAGTGCGACTTCCTTACAAAGACGCTCAGATCAAGGTATAGAAATTCAAGTAAACGACTACCCAGTTTCTGCATCGTACAAAAACGAACTTTTACAAATGGGCTATTCCATTTACAGGGAATCAAGATGGTTAAATGCGGTTTCAATACAAATTAACGAAACTCAGAATTTAAGTACGCTCAAAGAGTTAGAATTTGTAAAATCGGTGCAAAAAGTAAAATCGTATTACAGAGAAAAAGTAGAAACTACACAAAACAATTTCGTGTTAGACGAGTCAGATTACGGTCCTTCGTTCGGACAAATAGCACAGTTAAATGGACATTTATTACACGAACAAGGATTTAAAGGAGCTGGTAAAACTATCGCAGTTATAGATGCTTCATTCTTTAGAATAAACACATTGACTATGTTTGATAGTTTATGGCAAAACAACCAAA
>DKGK01000060.1:0-22432 GCA_002453265.1 Flavobacteriales bacterium UBA6772
ACTGCTAAAACCAAACAAGAAACAGAAGAATTAGTTATAACAAAAACAGAGGAAATCAAAAAAATATTATTTGTATTAACCAGTCACGATAAACTCGGTACTACCGGAGAGAAAACAGGATTTTGGATTGAAGAATTTGCTGCCCCATACTATCTTTTAAAAGATCAAGGCATGGAAATTACTTTGGCCTCACCAAAAGGTGGAAAACCTCCCATAGATCCTAAAAGTGAATTACCTGACTTCCAAACACCAGCAACCGTAAGATTCAATACAGATAAAAACACACAAGAAGTATTATCTAAAACACTAAAACTAGTCTCTGTAAATCAATCTGATTTCGATGCTGTATTCTATCCTGGTGGTCACGGGCCATTATGGGACTTAGCCGAAGATGAGAATTCAATTTCCCTTATAGAAGCATTTATCAAAAATAACAAGCCAGTGGCTGCAGTGTGTCATGCACCTGCTGTTTTTAAGAACACAAAAAATGCAGATGGCTCACCTCTTGTAAATGGTAAAAAGGTAACTGGATTTTCAAATACAGAAGAAGAGGCTGTACAGTTAACTGATGTAGTACCTTTTCTAGTAGAAGATATGCTAAAAGAAAACGGAGGAGTTTTTTCTAAAGGCGAAGATTGGGCTCCTTATGCTATAAAAGATGGACTTTTGATTACAGGTCAAAACCCAGCTTCTTCTGAACTTGTAGCTGAATTATTATTAAAACAATTGGGAGAATAACGACTGACAACAACTAAGCATTCATCCTGCCAATAGGCTTTGGATGAATGCTAGGTTGACTAAACCTTAGGTAGGACTATGGGAAATTATTGAGGATTCACAATTCCTTAAATTTTAGGTTTATCTTGCTTTCTTATAAAAACTTTACGTTTTGACAATTTCATTTATTTATCAGTCAGAAAACTCATTTATACTTAAACTATTTAAATCTTACTTACTATTTTCTAATACCCATTCCCTAGTTCATTGTCATCTTAACGCAATTACGAATTAAGTTTACATATTTCTACGATATTGTCCACCAACCTCAAACAAAGTAGCGGTCATTTGACCTATTGAAGAAGTCTTTGCGACCTCCATCATTTTATCGAATATGTTGTGGTTGTGTAATGCAGCAGCTTGTAAAGACTTCAACGATTCTTCTTCTATTTCTTTATGAGAAGCATGTAAATCATCTAACATCGTTATTTGGTACATCTTCTCTTCTTCTGTAGCACGAATAACTTCTGCAGGAATAACTGTTGGAGATCCTTTAGAACTTAAGAATGTGTTTACTCCAATAATAGGAAACTCTCCAGTATGCTTTAAGGTTTCGTAATACAAACTCTCTTCTTGAATCTTTCCTCTTTGGTACATAGTTTCCATAGAACCTAAAACGCCACCTCTTTCGTTTATTCTATCGAACTCTTCTAGCACAGCATCTTCTACCAAATCGGTAAGCTCTTCTATAATAAAGGAACCTTGTATAGGATTTTCGTTTTTAGACAAACCTAACTCTCTATTTATAATCAACTGAATTGCCATTGCTCTACGCACAGATTCTTCTGTAGGAGTTGTAATAGCTTCGTCGTACGCATTTGTATGTAATGAGTTACAATTATCGTTAATTGCATACAATGCTTGAAGTGTTGTACGAATATCGTTAAAGTCGATTTCTTGAGCGTGTAGAGAACGACCTGAAGTTTGAATATGGTATTTTAGTTTCTGAGCACGTTCTCCAGCACCGTATTTATTCTTCATGGCTTTTGCCCAAATTTTTCTGGCAACTCTACCAATCACAGAATACTCTGGATCGATACCGTTTGAGAAGAAGAAAGATAAGTTTGGTCCGAAGTCATTAATATCCATTCCACGGCTAAGGTAATACTCTACATAAGTAAAGCCATTACTTAAAGTAAATGCCAATTGCGTTATAGGGTTTGCTCCTGCTTCAGCAATATGGTAACCAGAAATAGATACTGAGTAGAAATTACGAACTGCTTTCTCTATAAAGTATTCTTGAACATCTCCCATTAAACGCAGTGCGAATTCGGTAGAGAATATACACGTATTTTGTGCTTGATCTTCTTTTAATATATCTGCCTGAACCGTACCTCTAACTTGGGAGAGGGTTTTGGTTTTAATAGTAGCGTATACATCCGCAGGAAGAACTAAATCTCCTGTAAGACCTAAAAGCATTAAACCTAATCCATCGTTTCCTTCGGGTAAATCACCTTGATAAGAAGGTCGAGTAATTCCTCGATTCTTAAAGAGCATTTTAATTTTTTGCTCAACTTCTTTTTCTAAACCATGCTCCTTAATATACAATTCGCATTGCTGATCGATAGCGGCATTCATAAAGAAAGCCAACAACATTGGTGCAGGACCATTAATCGTCATCGATACAGAAGTACTTGGTGCAGATAAATCGAAACCAGAATACAACTTCTTAGCATCGTCTAAACAACAAATAGAAACTCCGGCATTACCAATTTTTCCGTAAATATCTGGACGGCGACCGGGGTCGTTACCATATAAAGTAACCGAATCGAAGGCGGTAGAAAGGCGTTTTGCTGGCATTCCCAAACTCACATAGTGGAAACGACGATTGGTTCTTTCTGGTCCTCCTTCACCGGCAAACATACGAGTTGGATCTTCTCCTTCGCGTTTGAAAGGGAATAAGCCTGAAGTGAATGGATATTCTCCAGGAACATTTTCCTGAAGTGTCCAGCGTAAAATATCGCCCCAACCTTTATACTTAGGGAGACAAACTTTTGGTATTTGTATATGCGAAAGAGATTCAGAATGCGTTTGTATCGCTAATTCTCTATCTCTTACTTTAAACTTATATAAAGGAGCTTTGTATTTTTCTAATTTTTCTGACCACTGCTCAATAATGAGCATATTCTTTGGAGCTAAGTCTAAAGCTATTTTTTCGTAGGTTTCCTGAAGACCTTTAATCAGTCTGTCTTTGTCCTCAATATCTGTAACTTTTAGAGCCAACATAGACTCATTTAAAGCGTATAATTTCTGAGCAACTTCAACTTGTTCATTTACCCACTTATCGTACGCTCTGTTACTTTCTGCTATTTCAGAAAGGTAACGAATACGTTTTGGAGGAATAATAAATATTTTTTCTGATTGTTCTTCTGATGGAGAGAAATTAGAACCTAAGTTTGCTCCTGTTTTTTCAGCAATCTTATCTACCACAGCACGATAAAGGGTATTCATTCCTGGATCGTTAAACTGAGAAGCAATGGTTCCATAAACTGGAAGCTCTTCATCTTTGGCATCCCATAAATTATGGTTGCGTATGTATTGTTTTTTTACATCGCGTAATGCATCTAAAGCACCACGTTTATCAAATTTATTCAATGCAATTACATCTGCAAAATCCAACATATCTATTTTCTCTAGCTGAGTAGCTGCTCCATATTCTGGAGTCATCACATATAAACTAGCATCAGAGAATTCTTCAATTTCAGTATCGGACTGACCAATACCTGAAGTTTCGAGTATGATTAAATCGAAGTTCGCTGCTTTTAAAACTTCCAGAGCTTCGGAAACGTGTCTAGATAAAGCTAGGTTAGATTGTCGTGTAGCCAAAGAACGCATATATACACGTTCGTTATTTATGGCGTTCATACGAATACGATCACCTAATAAAGCACCACCCGTTTTTCTCTTTGATGGATCTACAGAAACAATAGCAATTTGCTTATCCTCAAAATCAATTAAGAAACGACGAACCAACTCATCAACTAAAGAAGATTTACCAGAACCTCCAGTACCTGTAATTCCTAGAACTGGAACATCGTTCTTTACAGATAGCTCGCGAACTTGTTTTAATACATCGGCATATTTCTCAGGGAAATTTTCCGCAGCAGAAATAGCTTGTGCAATTACCTTTTTATCTTTAGCCTGAATTTTAACCAATACATCTTCTGGTAAATATTCACCTGTAGCATAATCACTATTTTCTACCAAGTGATTAATCATTCCTTGCAAGCCCATTGCACGACCATCATCAGGAGAATAAATCCTAGTGACACCGTACTCCATTAAATCTTTTATTTCATCTGGAAGAATTACACCTCCACCTCCACCGAAAATACGGATGTGTTCGGCACCTTTTTCTTTAAGTAAATCGTACATATACTTAAAGTACTCATTGTGTCCGCCTTGGTAAGAAGTCAATGCTATTGCATTAGCATCCTCTTGAATGGCAGTATTTACGACTTCTTCAACTGAACGATCGTGCCCAAGGTGAATTACCTCTACTCCAGTAGCCTGAATTATACGACGCATTATATTTATTGCTGCATCGTGTCCATCGAACAATGAAGCTGCAGTTACAATACGTACTTTATTTTTTGATTGGTAAGATTTCTGTATTTCCATACTAATTATATAGTCTATAAAATGGACGCAAAATTAAGGAATTTAAGCGAAATAGGGTCCTTTACATAACATACTTAAAAATACATGTTTAACACAATTTACTAAGTACACAAAAATATACTAGTTATTACTGAAGTCATTTAATCTTTCTGAATTATACAATTCAAATTCTTAGATTTAATATCAAGTAAATACGAAGCTTTATACTTTTCAATATCAATGATAATCCTATTCTTAAAGTTTAAATTAAAATTGTAAAAACAAGTATTGTAAATAGACATTTCACTTACATTCCTTAGCTTAGTTGTGGATACAAAGTAAAGATTCAAATGATTATTTCTGATACTAGAACTTTCAAATTCGAATGCTACAGGACTCTCATTAATAAATAATGTAGCGTTTTCATTTACATAACTAGAGGTGCAAAATGCTAACATTTTAGTATAATCACAAGATTGACTCTTTTTTAAATCTTCGAGCTCATCTATATCAACCATAAATGAAAAATGGATTACACTATCCTCAACATAATATTTATACTCTGCAACCTCCCTTATATGGATAGGGCTAAACAAAACAAACAAATAGGTAAATACAAAACTAAAATAGACCATAACTTAAAGCTTTACTTTTTTAATTAGTTCTTGATTATTCGATTGTATTTGTATGAATACATATTCATGTGAAGTATCACTTAATAATAATTTATTCTGATACGTTTCAGATTCATATAAAACCTCCCCATCAATTGATAAAACTAGTATTTTATGTATGTTCTTCTGAGTTTTTCTACTCATATTTAAAATCAAAAGTGTGATGAGCAAAGCAAAAAATATATTAAAACCTAAAAAAACAATAATCTGTAAACTATTTTCAGCATAACAAGTTAGTTTAAATCTTAGACAAGATAAATGTAAGGTTTATTACAATGGTGAGATAAATAATTAATGGACTTAGCAGATCACTAAACTAATAACTTTAATGTTACATTTGGGAAATATGGAAAACTGGGCTACATACGGATATTGGGGATTATTTCTTTCTGCTTTTTTAGCAGGCTCCATAATTCCATTTAGTGCTGAAGTCTTAATTGGAATACTACTGTATAAAGGATTTCCATTAATTCCTTTGGTTTTGGTAGCTACCTTAGGAAATTGGTTAGGTGGCTACACTGCTTTTTTTATGGGCTATTTTGCCCGTTGGGATTTAATTGAACAATACTTTAAAATAGCTCCAGAAAAAATAGAATCCTTTAAATGGAAGGATAAATTTTCTGCAGAAGTACTCGCTCTTTTCTGTTGGATTCCTATTCTTGGAAGTCTGATTCTTATTAGTCTAGGATTGATGAAATCCTCGATTTTTAACACTGGAATTTTTATGTTTATTGGACGTTTAGCCCGTTATACCGTATGGGCATTATTGAGTTTAGAAATTGTAGAAAACTTACAGTAGAGAATTAAAATAGAGAGCAAAAAAAACTCAAGCAATAAGCTTGAGTTTTTAAATATTATAAATGTTTTAGTACGAAACTTCGGACTGGTGAATTTTCTTTTTAAAGACTTCATCACCTATTTCATCGTAAACCTGAAGTGTACAAATTCTTTTTCCGTATTCTCCTTCAACTTTAACTCTTGCAAAATTACCACCTAAAGAACCATCTATACTAAGTCCAGGGAATTTTAATTCGTATAAAGGATATGCATTTTCTCTCTCTTCTTTTAATAATTCAGTATCAAAAGTATCGCCACTTAAAAGCACTACTCCATTAATACGAGATAAATGCAATCTACGCATCAATTCTTCGTGTTCTTCTGTATAATCTACAAAAGGCTCTTCATCTTCACCATCAGAAAGAACACTATTTCCAGAAACAATAAACTTGAACGCTGCATCAGAACCCATGATTTCGTTTATGAAACGATTCATTTGATTGTCTCCTAATAACTGAGGTTCTTCAGTGTTTAAAGTTGTTTTAAACATACGATTATCCAACATAAAAATCTCTACGTCTTGGTAATCGTAACGTTTGTAAACACCCGCATCTCTAAAAGAGTAATTGTACACTTTTTTAGGTGCATTAGGCCAGAAAAGATTAAATGCCATAAGCGAAGAATCTTTAAGTGCAAAACGAGTATCAGAAGTATTTAAACCAAAATCCATTTTATCCCAAACAGCTATGTGAGGCATCAACTTCATAAAGTCGTTTACTTTTTCACGTTTTCTTACCGACTTGTACTTAGCAAGCATTTTACGGAAAGAATTAGCTTCTTTATCGTTAAAATAGACATTGTTACCCATCCACACCATCAAATCAGATTCTACATCAGACATCACATCTAAAATAGCATCTCCATCGTCGTCTGCATCGTTAAGGTTTAAACTGTGTCCTAATAAGAAATAGGTATCCGCTAAATAATTACGAGGCGTATAAATATCCATCTCTTCTTCTACCAAAACAGAATCTAAATATACAGCTACATTGTATTCTGCATCTGGAATTAATTCTTCTAAAGTAAGAACAACAGGAATCTCATCGCCATTATTATAGTCAGAAACATTAAAATCGAACCAACGAGAGTTATTATAACTCTTTGGATCTTTTAAGTCAAAAACCAATTCTTGGTTTCTATCCTCGTCAAAGTTTTCCAATTTAATGGTTATCGTCTCCGTTTCCTTCGATACTAGCAACCACATTTGTGCATGATAATCGTCGATGTAAGAAAGCATTGGACCTGCAATCAATTTGGAACTCTCTTCATCTACTACTTTCTTTTGAGCGAAAGATGGATTTGCAGCGAGTAATAAAGCCGTAGCTAATAGTAAATTTCTAATCATTATTCTTCTAGATTTTGAACTAACAAAGCGTAAATATATACAAATTGTTGCTATATGAAGGCTACAAACGCAAAGAGGATTATTTTTAATTTTAAACACCTTTGTTTCTGTTGTTATAAAAGCTCTTTACTAACAATAAGCCCGCCATAATAAACAATTATAGAAGACGGCAATATTATTAATGTAAAACTAAATGCTCCACTGCGAATTTGTATTTTCGCAAAGCACAAAGTATATTCCATGACAACTCGAAATCCTTGTTTCATTCCGTTTAAAAAATCGATAGCTTCCCTAAAGCTACCGACTAAATTTACCTTTCCTTTTTATTATAAACCAGACGAGTTAGGTGAAATTGCTTGTCAAGAGCTACAAGAATATTTAAGTGGCGATTTAGACTGGAAACACAATTTTGGTATTGCAAAAGAAGAGTCCTTAGCAATTGGTAAAATGTTTGGGGTTTTAGTGGTGGAAAATGAAGCCAAAGAAATAGGTTATATAACCGCTTTTTCGGGTAAAATGGCTGGTGTAAATACACTCGGTAATTTTGTACCTCCTATTTATGATATGTTAACAAATGATGGCTTTTTCTTAAAAGGACAAGCGGAATTGACTGAGATTAACAAAAGAGTACGAGATTTGAATGCTTGTGAGAACATTAAAGTTGCTGAGGAAGAAGTAATAAATGAAACTAATTTATATAAGTCTGAAGTAAAAGAACTGAGAGCTAAAATGGTAGTTGATAAGATACTTCGGAAACAAAAACGTACTGAAGCAAAAGATTTAAGTCCTGATAAATACGAGCAAATAAACGAACAACTTAATAAGGATAGCATAGTTCAGAAAAATAAACTTAAATATTTACACCGTTTTTGGGAAGAAAGAATTGAAAAATCAAAACAGAAAGAAAAAGACCTAACTGCTGAAAGAACACATTTAAAAGAAAAAAGAAAAAGCTTATCGGCCATCTTACAAAAAGGTTTGTTTGATGAATATCATTTTTTAAATGCTGATGGCAAAAAAAGAAGCTTACTTTCTATTTTTAAAGATACGCCACAAGGAATTCCTCCTGCAGCAGCTGGAGAATGTGCAGCACCAAAACTATTACAGTTTGCCTTTTTAAACAATCTAAAACCTATAGCTCTCGCTGAGTTTTGGTGGGGAGAATCGCCTAAATCGGCTATAAGAAAACACAAACACTACTACGCTGCCTGTCAAGGAAAGTGCTATCCTATTTTAACCCATATGTTACAAGGATTAGAAGTAGATGAGAATCCACTTTTGATAAATCCTGCCGAAGGAAAAACAATCGAAATTGTTTACGAAGATGAGCATTTAGCTATAATAAACAAACCAAATGAGTTTTTATCAGTTCCTGGGAAAACAATAAAAGATTGTGTATTTAGTAGAATGAAAACAAAATACCCAAATGCTACAGGACCTTTAATAGTTCACCGACTAGATATGTCAACTTCTGGAATTATGCTTATCGCTAAAACCAAAGAAGCCCACGATAATTTACAACAGCAGTTTATTAAAAGATCCATTCGTAAACGTTATGTAGCTCTTTTAGATGGAATCGTTAAAGAACCCATAGGAATTATTGACCTTCCATTACGAGTGGACTTAGACGATAGACCCAGACAATTGGTTTGTTACGAACATGGTAAATCTGCTAGAACAAAATATGAAATTCTTAAAATTGAGAAAGGTAAAACTAGAATTCACTTCTACCCTATTACAGGTAGAACTCATCAATTGAGGGTTCACGCTTCCCATTTTAAAGGACTAAATACCGCAATTTTAGGAGATGACCTGTATGGTTCAAAAAGCAATAGGCTTCATTTACATGCTGAATTTATTGAGTTTATGCATCCTATAACGAATGACTTGGTTAAGTTTTCTGTGGAGGCTGGGTTTTAGGTGTTATAGAAGTGGATAAAAGGAATATTCTTTTGATTAGTGATATTTATACATTTAGCTTCATTTATAGTTAGAGCAATCAACTTCACTATCAAAATAAACTTTAATATTCTTTAGGTTAATAAAGGAATATAACATCACCTAACACTGACCTATTAAGACACCCTTTTTATGATAAAAAAAGGTGTCATATTTAACTCCATCAATATAATATTCAATGTAATATACTTACATTTTCATTCACTTATTCCTATCCGTTAAATCCTAAATGGTATTCAGAGGGATTGAAATTCCTCCCCGGTATGACAGAACCAAACGGGGAGTAAAAGTAATCAACCCCTTTTACTCATCAACTCTAATAATTTCTAGATCTTCGTACTTAATAATTTGTACGGCTTGATTTCTAGAACCGTTGTCTTCGTTACGCTTATAGTTGAAATTGAAGTTTAAGTTTAGTAAATCCTTAGGCTCTAAGAATAACTCTGAAGAAACACCTCCGTAGTGCATTAATTGAGATAGGAAATAGAAGGTTACATCGAAGCCTGAAAAAGAAAAGCGTGGACTTGGATCTGAACCTGTTGCCTCTTGGTAATTCTCAACAAAATACTTTGTTAAAGTATCATTATACGACAATACACCACTGTTAGGCATATGTACATTAAGATTCATTAAATACTCGTAGTCTAGGTCTTTAAACGAATACCATTCTGGCATTCCAAAAACAACAATACTAGTATCTCTAGCAGCATTTAATTTGGTTAATAAATCGGTTACGAAATCTTTTTCTGTAGAAGGAACTAAAATTACATTCGTCTCAGCCAAAGTATCAAGCTCATGGTAAATAGAATCTATTACAGCTTTGTTTTTATTTAACAGTATTTCTCTATAGTTAGGTAAAGAATCTAAGTCTAATGCAGACAACATCCATTCTTTGTACTTTATATCGTCGGTAGAATCTCTACGAACCACTATAATATTTTTGTCGGCGTAGTTAGCAGCAATATATTCTGACATATACGAAACTTGACGTTTTTGTGTAGGAATTACCTGAAATGCATTTGCAATATTTTCCAATAAATTTCCGTTGGTAGATAATGGAGCAACCGTTGGAACACCTCTTCTACTTAATATTTCTGCAGCAATTTTATAGTTCTTCGAATAAAAAGGACCAATTACTAAGTCCATATCATCGAATTCTTTTTGTGCCACTATGTCGTATGTTTCTTGTGTATCGTTTTTAGTATCGTAAACGTGAACATTAATAGACATTCCAGCTTTATTTAAACTGTCTATGGCAATTTTAGCACCTGAATAAAAATCTAATGCAAAAAGTGTTTTCTTATAAATTTCGTCTTCTTTACTAAGGTCTTGAAGTGCTTCTATTTTATCGTTTTTATCTAAATAAAGTGGCAACATAAAGGCTACATCATAAGTATCCTTTTTCTTAAACTTATTTTTTCTTTCTTTTAATTCTTCAAAAAAGTCTTTTTCCTTTTCTTCTTCAATAAATTCGATTTCTTCGCTTACATCAATTTCATCAAACTGAGGTATTTTTATACGCATTCCAGAACGGAAACCCTCCGACAAAATAGGATTGAACTCTAAAAGCACCTCTTCAGAGATTCCAAATTTATTTTTAATAGAATAAAAAGATTCTAAGGGTCGTACATCGTGCATAAAATAAACAACAGTATCTATAGATTCATGAATAATAGGAATCACAATATTCATCCCTCTTCGCAGACCTCTCTTCGCTCTAGGGTTTGCTTTTACAATCTCGCTAATAGAAATACCGTATTGCTTTGAAACACTATACAGTGTTTCTCCTCTTTTAACATCGTGCGTTTCTTGAGCCTGAGTAACAAGTGTACAAGCCAAACAAAGTATAAGGGTAACAACAAACTTTTTAAACATATCGTTTTTTATATAGACAGACAAAAATAGACAAATTAAGCTATGAGAAAAATATGTGAAACTTAATTCTACTTATTAACCTTTATAAATAAAAAATGCCGTCTGTATAAGACGGCATTTAAAATATTATGGTCAACTATTATTTAACAACAGTCATTTGTTTTGTAATTTTTTCTTTTCCACTTTGCATTTTGTAGAAATATACACCTGGCTGAATTGAAGCTGACTTCATAGCAACTTTGTGCGAACCAGACTCAAATTTAGCATCTGCTAAAACCATTACTTCTTGTCCTAAGTTATTGTGTAAACTCAATCTTACATTTGAAGTACTTGGTAAGTAAAAGCTAATTTCAGTAAAATCAGAAACTGGGTTAGGTACGTTTTGGAAAAGCTCCATGTCTTGAACCAACATCGCATTTACAGTAATACTAGAAATTACAGTTAATCCATCTTTAAAGTAGTTACTAGAACCTCTTTCAAATGAATTCATATTTAAAGAAACCATTTCGTTAGAAGATTTCTTCCACCATTTTAAACTAAAAACCTCTCCTTTAGAAAGACCTTCTTTTTCTGTAGTATATTCATCATCTCCCCAGAGAGCTAAACCAGTGTGATGACCAATATAAACAATACTAGAAACCATGTTACCGTCTACATCGTAAGCAGCAATTTCAT
This sequence comes from Flavobacteriales bacterium UBA6772, assembly GCA_002453265.1. Classification (GTDB taxonomy): domain Bacteria; phylum Bacteroidota; class Bacteroidia; order Flavobacteriales; family UBA7430; genus UBA6772. The sequence goes on from DKGK01000060.1 coordinate 11,743, forward strand.
CACCTATTTCTGGTGATAAACTACCCCATGCAGTATCCAATAATAAAACAGTATGATTAGACCCTGTATTTACTGGGCGAGCAAAACGTTTTGTATCGTGTGCTTTTTCAGAATCTTGTGCTTTTATTTGTGCTTGAGAGTTTGTTGTAAATAAACACATTGCACAAACCATAGCGGCTCCTCTGAATATACTTGATTTTTTCATCTTAATTGTCTTTAGTAATTATGGTTCTACGAATTTAATAAAAATTATACAATCACTTGTTATAAATTAGTGAAAATTTAAAATCTATACTTTGCTCCTAAATTTAACCTTCGTCCAATAAGTAGCTCTTGTTGCAAGAAACCAAAACTGTTATTTAGTAAATTCATTCCTTCAATATAAAATCCAATTTGTTTGTTATATGCAAAATTTACTTTGCAATTTAGATCTATCATTGGATCGACTTTATAAGAAGAAAGATTAACATCATCAACTAAATACTCTCTAGCTCCAGTATAAAGAAGAGAACTAGTCATAAACCATTGATCGTTGTAATGGTAATCGCCATATAAACCGACTTCCAATTCTGGAACATGAGATAAATATTTATCAAAAGATTTGTACTCCCCCTTTAACCAAACATGAAATTTATCGGTCCATTTTGCATCTATTTGAGCATTTAATTTAACCATATTTACAGTTGTAAATTTTGGTATGAAGCGAGGTTCATAAGGTGCAAAATAATTTGTGGATTCTATAAAATGCATAAAACCATCTTGCGTATTTGCTTCGAGACTTACTTGATAACTTACACCTCTAAATAGGCTTCCATTAATACCTACACGGGCAAAATACTTCGTATTGCTCGGCAATAAATCTTCTGTTATTACAGACGATTCGTACGTATATGGATTAGCTCCATAAACATTTTGTAAGCTATACAAATGTCTGTCCCCTCCTACTTCAGCATAAGTAAAAAGCCCTTTATTAATCAATTCGTATTGAGCTCTAATTTCAGGGAATATTTTAATATTATCAACCAATAAGTCTGTATTTAAACCTACTTTAACTATAACTCGTTTGGTGTTTCGGCTAGTCGATAAATTAGATTTCCAATGCAATGTATTTACATCATTAGATTGTAAAAAAGAAAAATCATTATTAAAATCCCAGTTTCTTATTTTATTAAGATGACCAGATTGAAACGTAGCAGCAGAAATTTGGTATTCGTTAAATTCTGTATTTCTAAAGAACACGTTTGAAGAAATATGTAATTCTTTTGGGATAAGTGCAGATATAGTGTCGGTAAATAGAAAAGCTGCATCATAATCTATGTTAGAATTTCTATAAGGAGTTTCGTCTAAATCGAATCTAAATTCATCCTTAAAAAGCAAATTAGACTGCAGAACAAAAGCATTAAACACACGTTTATAAGCTCCACCAAAGTTCAAATTACTAAACTTATTTTGACTATTGTCTTCTTCAGAAAAAGCTCCGTTGTAATTTAAATATGCTTGGTAAATACTTTTGGTGCTTTTGCCATTACTCAAATCCAGAGCTAAATGTGGATTTAAATAAGTCCCCAAACCGAGTTCAATATGCTTAGAATAAAAATATTCAAAAGGAGATCTACTTAATACTCTAGCCCTTAACGAATCTAGGTTTTGCGAAACTCTAAACTCCTCAAATCGTATTAAATACTTTAAATTTTGAGAAACTTTAGTGGTGTCAATAAACAAAGGTTGAGACTTAATTTTATGAGCCTGCATTATTTTTGGCCTAAAATCTTTTACAACGTCTATAATTTCGTTGTTTAAATTTTCTTGGGCTTTTATACCAAAAACGGAAAAACAAGCTAATGCAAATACAATATACTTTTTCATAGCTTTATTCTTCTGTAGTTTTAAGTGAGTCGGTTTTAGGTAAAGACTCTAGTACTGGACTAGAATCTAATTGAAGACTCAAATTTTGCTCTATATTTTCTTTAGCCATAATTTCAGCTTTTAAAGCCTTAGCCTCTTTTAATACTGCCTCGTCTTTAATATTAAGCAGTAATTGATCTAATGTATGTGTAGCTTGAAAAACATCTTCTTCTACCCAATAATTATGAGCCAAGACAATGAAGGACTTCCCAAGCCATTTTTTGTATAATGGTAGTAAACGCGATTGTTCGAAAATAATTCCTTTCGAAGTTTCGTAGTCTCCATTATAAAAAGCCAAATAGGCTAAGTGGTACATCGCTTCAGCTTTTAGTTCTCCTTGACATTCAGCTTCTACAATTAAATATTTTTCGGCGGCTAAAGTTCTATCTAAATTAGCAAAAGCAGCACGAGCAATAAAAGTATTGAGTTCTAAAAGCAGGCTTTCATCTACCCTACCAGAATTTAAAACCAATTGAGCTTGTTCTATAGCTTTTTCGTATTCGCCCAACTTAATGTAACAATCCATTAAACCTTGTTTGGCAAACAATTGCTGCTCTACCGTTTCTGCAATTAAATCGAGTTTTTCGAAATTTGCTAAGGCTTTACCAAACTGTTGCTTCGATTGGTACAAAATTGCTGTTTGCTTAATTGAAGAATGAGAATACTTATTGGAATTGTAAGAATTCACTATTTCGTAAGAAGCCAAGGCTTTATCTATACTGTCTATTTCAACTGCAGATTTTGCATAATAATAGTGAGCAGATAATTTAAAATTTCCATCTGGATAGTTTTCTAAATAGGATTGAAAACCACTAAAAGACTTCGCATAAAAGCCTTTTAAATATTGTAATTCGGCAGATTCGTAAGAAGTAGAGTCTAATGCTGATGTGCTAACATTTACAAAACTTAGTGTTTCTAACCAGCTTACATAAGGAGTAACATCACCCAAATCTACATATAAACTCCGCACATTATTTATGGCTTCTCTGGCGGTACTTGTAGCAGGATAATCTGCAACTAAACGTTTAAATTCTGCAATACTTTCCTCGTACTGCTCATTATTGTATAAAACAAGTCCAACTTTCATTCTAGCATCCGTTATAAAAACACTTGTTGGATAAAGCTCCTCTATAGCTTTAAAACTCTTTACAGCTGCATCAGGATTATTTAATTTTATAGAGGATTCACCAATTCTGTACAAGGCATCATCTTTATAAGTAGAAGAAGCATATTGTGTAGAAAAGTCCTTTAAATGTTCAACCACTTTTTCGTGTTTATCCATTTGATGATATGCTAAAGCAATTTGATAGGCTGCATAATCGGAATCTACGCCCCAAAGTTCTATTGCTTTATTGTAATTATGAATTGCTCTGGTATAGTCTTTCAACATATAATGTGCATCTCCCATTCTCGAAAAGGCATCGTGCAAACGAGTATCTTTACTAGCTACATTTGCAGTAAAAGTTTCGAAGGCTTTTAGTGATTTATTAAAATTCCAAAGTTTAAAATTTGCGTAAGCTATATGATATGAAGCTGACTTAAACTCTGGCATCGAACTAGCTAAAGCAGAATTTTGAAATTCTTTATAGGCTCCGATACTCTCCTTAAAGTTCTCTAATCTATAAAAAGACTCCCCTTTCCAGTAGCTGGCTAATGCTTCGTAATTATTGTTATGTGTATAAAGTAACGATTTGTTAAAATGACTGATAGCATTGGTGTAATTTCGATCGTTAAATAGTTGTACAGCTCTGTAATAAGACACTTCCTGGTAAGCTTGTTGCAACCTAATATTCTCTAGCCCACTAGTCTCCATAGACTTTATGGCTCTCGAATAATCTTTATGTGTTAAAAAGGCATTTATCAAATACGAATAAGCTTCATCTAAATATTCCGACTCTGGAAAGTCGTTTATAAAATCCTGAAGAATCATGGTAGGATCGGCATAAGGATAGCCTAATTCGTAACATAATTTTGCAAAATTGAAATTAGCATGTTCTGTAATAGCATTATTAAATGTGAAGTTTGAAGCGGATTCAAAAGCATTTTGTGCCGATTTTTTATCGCCTAACTCCAAGTAGCAATCTGCCAAATAGTAATAAGTGTTTTGAGCTAAACTATCCTCTGCTTCTACAATTTTATTAAATGCGGCACTTGCCAACGAAAACTCATCTGATCGGTAATAAGATTGGCCTAATATATAGTAGCCTAAATCGTCTAAATTATTTTTTTCAGCTAAAAACTTATCGTTTAAAAAGTAAATAGCCTTTTTATAATCTTTAGTATGATAATAAGCCTCTGCAATAAGTTTATACATTTCTGCAGTAGCAGTTGTAATTGAATCTACATAAGGAAGGCAAAAAATTAAGAGTAAGTTGTATTCCTTTTGCTGATGATATATTTGTGCAATATAAAGCGGGATTTCATCTACAAACAAATCCATTTTTAACAAGTCTTCGAAATGTCTTTTAGCTGTTGCTAAATTTCCTTCAGCGTAAGCTATATAGCCAAAATAGTATTTAGATTTGTTTTGATACTCATTCTTATTAGACAATAGATCGTGAAAAATTGAGGCAGCCTTTTTTAATTCCTCTTCTGCCAATAAACTATAAGCATATTGAAATTTATAGTTTGCTCGGTACTTAATACGTATTTGAGAAATATCAATAAGTTCGTAATAATAAAGAGCTTCTTTATAGGCTCGTTTACTAAAATACAAATCTGCCAAAGACCTACATGCTTCGTAAAACAATGTACTATTGGGATAATCTGTCATAAAACTCTTTAGCAAAAACACTGCGTCGTTATTGTACAAATGAACAGCACATAGTGCCTTATAATAATCTGTGTTAATTGCCAACAGACTATTTTCATCTTCTATAAGCTCATCTAAATTCACAAAAGCTTGGTAAGCCATTGCGTAAGATGCTGACTTATATTGCTGCAAAGCAGCCTGATAGCTCACCATTATAGGGTCGCCTGAGCTTTGCTGTGCGAGCGTCTTTGAACTAGTGAAAAAAGTTAAAGACAATACAATTAATATAATTCTCATTTTTGCTTGTTTAATCCTTAAAAATAGAAAACTAATGGCTTGTGCGAACAAAAAACACACGAACTTATGAACCATTATTAGTTAATTGATTTAAGAAGTTACTTCAATAACTAAATTGAATATTTATGAAACTATAATTTGCTTAAATTATTATGTTTAGCCCTTACGATGCAGGTCAAAAATAGTTGTGATTTCTTTTTCTTTAATGAAAATAAAGCTGGGTCGGTAACTAGATTAAAGGGAAATAGCTAGAACTTAGAATGGAATGAACTTTTGACATTAATACTATTTTGACAATTATTTCAAACTTAAAAACTATTTTAAACCTTATCGCTGTTTTTTTTTCCTTGATGAAAAGAACCAAAAATCATGAATATTTTATTCTTGTGTATTTATTTTTAATTGAACTCATGATTTTCAATTCTTTCTTAACGCTACAGAAACTTTAAAATGGCTACCAAAATGAACTCAGTACCCGTCCTAAGGTCAGGGAAGCTCGAACAGCATTTTGCTACAAACATTTTATACGCTTCTTTCACTAAAAGAAAAGAGGTCGGAAATAAAAAAAGAAAATAGGTAATAGTATTTAATGACGAATTTTTTTTTCTCAGTGTATCTCTGTATAACTTTTTGAGTACAGCATATTTGTCCTGCAGTTATTCCTCCATGCTCCCCGAGCAATAGTAAATACGATCTACTCAAATTCCCGCCTTTCGAGAAACCTCAAGGTTACAATTGGGTTTCCTTCTTTTTAATTCAAAACTCAAAACTTTTTTTTTAAAAAAAAAGACCTAGTCTTTAAATGACAATTTGTCACTAATACTATTTTGACATATTTCCCTCTCTGTAATCATGCGGGTAAGTATATAAATTATTTTATAAAACCAAAAAAGGACAATCTATAACGATTGCCCTTTTTATATTTATAAATAAGTAATTATTAAGCTTCTAATTCTGCTAAATAACGCTCTGCCTCAAGTGCTGCCATACAACCACTACCAGCAGCTGTTACAGCTTGACGGAATATTTTATCTTGAATATCTCCAGATGCAAAAACACCTTTAATATTGGTTTGTGTAGAATCTGCTTTGGTAAGTAAATAACCTACATCATCCATATCTAATTGTCCAACAAACAAATCGGAATTTGGTTTATGACCAATAGCAACAAAGAATCCTGTACAAGGAACTTCAGTTGTACCTCCAGTACTATTATTTTTCACTCTTACAGCTTCAACGCCTTTATCTCCTAAAATTTCTTCGGTTTCAGAATTAAACATTACCGTAATATTTTTGGTATTTAATACACGGTGTTGCATAGCTTTAGAAGCACGCATAGCATCTTTTCTTACCAACATGGTTACTTTAGTACAAAGCTTAGCTAAGTAAGTTGCTTCTTCAGCAGCCGTATCTCCAGCACCTACAACAACCACTTCTTGACCTTTGAAAAAGAAGCCATCACAAACAGCACATGCCGAGACACCAAAACCATTTAAACGTTCTTCAGATTCTAAACCTAACCATTTAGCACTTGCACCAGTAGAAATAATTACTGAGTCTGCTAAAACAGTTTTAGAACCATCAATTTCTACTCTATGTGGTTCTCCATTGGTAGAAAACTCACATTTTGTAGCATATCCAAAACGAACATCAGTTCCAAAACGTTCAGCTTGTTTCTGCATGTCAACCATCATACTAGGACCATTTGTACCATCTGGGTAACCAGGAAAATTATCAACCTCAGTAGTGTCAGTTAACTGACCTCCGGGCTTCAATCCAGTATAAACAACTGGTTTTAAATCTGCTCTAGCTGCATAAATAGCTGCAGTATATCCCGCAGGTCCTGAACCTATAATAAGGCATTGAATTCTTTCTAACTGTTCCGACATTTTAGTGTATTTTAGTGGGCTAAAAATAAGCAATGAATATTAAATTAAAAACTTTATTTTCAACTTTTATATTCTTTTTTATTGGAGCTGAAATTTGCACCGCACAATCCTTTAACAAGTACTATACCAAGGTAAGCATAAATACTTTTTTAGATACCGAAATACTGCAAGAATCTGTAAAAGGAAAAGCTATAAATATTCATTTACTAAATGCAGCAATCTTTCATCTTACAAATATTGAAAGACGGAATTACAAGCTATCAGACTTTGCATTTAACGATAACTTATACAAATCTGCTCAGCTGCATTCGAATAAAATGATCGAACTCGACTTTTTTGACCATATTAACCATCATGAAAAAAAATGGAGAGAACCAAAAGATCGTATTCTATATTTTAATAGCAACTTTAGAGCTTTAGGCGAAAATATATTGGAAAATAATTTACTGAACTACAAAGGAACAGAATTGAATTATAGAATTCAAGAAAATGAAAATGGTGAATTGGTCTACTTTGATACAAATAATGAAGAAATAAAATTCGCTACTTACCTACAATTGGCAAATAAACTCGTGTTACAATGGATGAATTCTAAACCACACCGAGAAAATATTTTAAATAAATCTTTCTCGCTACTTGCTTGCGGATGTGCAATTGCAGGAGATAAAACACCGATTTTGATTAGGTGTACACAAAATTTTGGAAAATAACTTATGCTCGTGTGTTTTCGATTAAAACCTAATAATTCATTTTTTTAAAGGGATTAGAGAGCAATGGAATTAAATATATTTTGTGTTTGTTTAATGTTCGTGATACTAATCCATTTTAATAGCTTCGCCAACTATGCAGTTAGTCGATAAAGCCAAACATAAAGGGAGTAGAAAAAGACTCATTTTAGAACTTCAAGAAATGGGGATTGAATCTCCACAAGTTTTAGATGCGATGTTAAAAGTACCCAGACATTTCTTTTTAGATTCTTCATTTGAAGAACATGCATATCAGAACAAGGCTTTTCCTATCGGTACCGACCAAACGATATCACACCCATATACTGTAGCTTTTCAGAGTGAAGTTTTGGGTATAAAAAAGGGCGACAAAATCCTAGAAATTGGTACTGGATCCGGCTATCAAACTGCAGTATTATTTCATTTAGGAGCTGATGTTTATTCTATAGAACGTCAGCATTTTTTGTTTGACAAAACAAAACTACTACTTTCTGCAATGCGTATAAAAGCATTTTTACACTACGGAGATGGTTATGAAGGATTACCAGAAAAAGCACTTTTTGATAAAATTCTAGTTACAGCAGGGGCTCCGTCAATTCCAGGGAAATTATTCAATCAACTAAACATTGGTGGAATGATGATTATTCCAATTGGTGTTGGCGAACAAATAATGACACTCATTATAAAAACAGGAGATTCGTCTTATAAAAAAGTAGAATTTGACAACTTTAACGAAACCAACTTCAGGTTTGTACCCATGTTAAAAAACAAGCGATAGATATTTATTTTAATGTCACTTTTAAGTAAACGGGTTGATGATCGGAGTATTCGAAATCCATATTTACAACAGAAACAGAATCGATATTTACATTTGGAGAAACTAAAAAATGATCGATTACAGAAGTATGACTGAACTCTTTTGAGTAGGGACTGTCTAGTTTTCTGTTGGTTGGCGTTTTAACATCCGCAGCCCATTTCCATCCTACTGGAATATCACCGTCTATGAATTTAGCATTTAAAAATTCTTCTGGTACATCATTTGGATTATAATTTGGTGGACTCTGATTCCAGTCTCCTCCTATTACTACAGCATTTCCTTTTTCATATTCTGACTGCACAAAAGCCAATAATTGGATCATTTCTTTATTCTTCTTCGCACCTGATTTATCGTAAGCAGAATTGTGAATATTAATCACCAATAAATCTTTATCTTCAAGTTTAATTCTTTGTGTTAAAAAGCAACGTTTAAGAAAAAACAAACGCTTAGGCCACATACTTTCTGTTCTTAAATCGTAACGAAAAGCATCAGTAACATCATATTTCGACATCGAAAATAAACCACCGTAAGTAGGACCCATAGGATTGGTAATAGGAATAGGCACAAAAGTAGAAGCGTAATTTAATCCGAAATGAGATTGATAGCCATCGTCTAAGTGGCTTACTTCTGCAAAGAAATCTTGATTTTGAGAACGCCAGCTAAAACTATCTACTTCTTGCAAAAGGAAAAAGTCTATCGCAGAATTATCGTTTATAAATGAAAGAACACCATTCATATTTTTCTTAACGGTTTGTTTAGTCTGAAATACATCATTCCCTCCGTCATAGAAAAAATCTGACTCTTCACCTAAACCAAAAAAGCCAACATTCCAGGTAATAAATTCAAATATAGAATCTGAATAAGTAACAGGAGTTTCTTGGAAATCATGAAGACTAATTTTGTCTTCAAAATTGTGTTCTGTAAGAGTACCAAAAGCAATAACACCTATTACATAAAAACCAAAACAGACTCCTAGAAACAAACTAATTTTAAAAACTTTAAACAGGTTTTTCATAATTATTTGGTTTTTTTCCAAGTTTTAAATTGGTCTTCTTGTTGTGGTCTATCCTCAGGTACTTCTCTTAAAGGTTCGCACTTTTTTAAGGTCTTCTTACAATCGCTGGGTAATTGTTGGTAAAGAGCTGTTCCTTTCGTTTTCCATTCTATCATCTTATCACTTACCTCTTTTACTATTTTGGCAGGATTACCAACTACCACTTTACGATCTGGGATTGAAGTATTTGCAGGAACAAAGCAAAGAGCGCCAATAATACAATTAGCACCTATTTCGCAATCGTCCATTACAACAGCATTCATCCCAACAAGTGTATTTTCGCCAATAGTGCCTCCATGAATAACTGCTCCATGCCCAATATGAGCTCCTCTTTTTAGTAAGACTGTAGTACCCGGGAACATATGAATGGTACAATTCTCTTGTACATTACAACCATCTTCTATAATAACCCCCCCCCAATCGCCTCGCAAAACTGCACCCGGTCCAATATATACATCCTTTCCAATAATTACATTTCCTGTAACATTAGCCTGAGGATGTACAAAAGAACTTTCGTGTATTACTGGTTTGTATCCGTTAAATTCAAATATCATTTTGGTCTGGATTGATGGTTTTTTCTTATTGAATATTTTAACCCAAATATACTTAATTTAAAGATTTACGAGAGTCTCTTTTTTTAGTTGCTCAAAGAGTTTTTCCTCCTTACTTATTTGAGTTACCGAAAGACCTTTACGATTAGTAAAATGAGCCAATAAATTCTTATGATTTTTAATTAAGTTTTCAGCAGCAAATAATATTTTTCCTGATCTTCGAGAATAATAATCAGCCAAATGTTCTAAGCTCTCATTTTTTATACAATAATCAATCTCTTCAAATACTAATGACTCATCGTCTGTAGCTTTCTCCATCATATCGAAACTTTTATTTCCATAAGAGTTTACAAGCCTTAAAAGATTTTTATTATTTGTAAATTTAGATTTATAAGTAGCTAGTTTTGCATTCAACATCCCATATCCATCTGCGCCAGAATCAATAGAACCAATCAATAAAATTTGATCTGTTTTACAAACACCAAAACTTTTTTCTTTAGACTCAATTCTATCAATAATTTTCTGAGCCATTTTCCTAAAAGCAGTAAGCTTTCCACCTGCAATAGAAATCAATCCATTTTCGGCAATAAACACCTCATCTTTACGAGATAATTCTGAAGGAGACTTTCCTTTTTCGTGAATTAATGGACGTAATCCAGCCCAAGAGGATTCTATATGTAATTCATTTAATTCGAGATTTT
>DKGK01000060.1:22765-22903 GCA_002453265.1 Flavobacteriales bacterium UBA6772
AAACATGGTATTTACCGCATTTAAAATATACGTTTTATCTTCTTTTGTGCATACTGGAGACTTTTTATTATCGTGATATTCAGTATCTGTAGTCCCTATATAAATCTTCCCTTCTCGTTTTATTGCAAAAACCATTCG
>DKGK01000060.1:23232-24041 GCA_002453265.1 Flavobacteriales bacterium UBA6772
CCATCTGGAGCATCAAAATACATAGAATGTTTAAGAGGAATACATTCTTGAGAAAATACTAAATGAACTCCTTTAGTAAGAAATAAATGTTTGTTTAAATCTTCTGAGTTTTTCTTTCGCAACTCATCTACCCATGGACCAGTAGCGTTAACTACATATTTTGCTGTAAATTTATACTTAGAATTATTTATTAAGTCCGTAGCTACAACACCTGTAATTTGATCCTTTTCAACAATAAAATTATCTACCTGAGTATAATTATAAGCTTGAGCTCCATAATGAACAGCTGTTTTCAAAACCTCCATCGTTAATCGAGCATCATCGGTTCGGTACTCGTAATACATACCAGAACCAAGTAATCCGTTTTTATTTAAAAGAGGTTCTTCGGCTTTGGTTTTGCTTTTTGAGAGCATAACACGACTTTCAGTCTTTTCCACTCCAGCTAATAAATCGTAAACCCAAAGGGCTAAAGAAGTGGAATAAAAACCAAGGCTCCCACTTTTATAAATAGGTAATAACAGCTTTTCGGGATGTACTAAATACGAAGCATTTTTATACAAAATAGCTCTTTCTTTTCCTACTTGTCGTACTAAACCAAACTCCAATTGTTTTAAATACCTAAGTCCACCATGAATTAACTTTGTTGAGCGAGAACTAGTGCCAGCAGCAAAATCTTGTTTTTCTAATAACAACACTTTCATTCCTCTCGATGCAGCATCAAAAGCGATTCCAGAACCTGTTATTCCGCCACCTATTACTATAAGATCGAAATGTTCTTTAGATGCTATTTCTAGATTAATTATTCTTTT
>DKGK01000013.1:0-1143 GCA_002453265.1 Flavobacteriales bacterium UBA6772
TAGGCTTTAAAACAAGCCTCCCAATCGTCGCCGTGTTCTTCCATCAATTCATTAAAGATGCTGCAATCTTCAAATCCAGAATTCATTCCCTGACCGTAAAAAGGTACAGTGGCATGAGAAGCGTCTCCTATTAACATAACTTTATCGGTAACCGTCCAAGGGAAACATCTAATTATTCCTAAAGATGCGGTTGGGTTTTCTTTAAAGTCTTGTAATAAATTAGGTATTAGAGTCTCAGTATCAGGAAATACATCCTTAAAAAAGCTTAGTATGGCTTCATCATTATTTAGGCTATCGAAGGAATATTCACCTTCGAAAGGAAAAAATAAAGTACAGGTAAAACTACCGTCTAAATTGGGTAAAGCAATTAACATATAAGAACCTCTAGGCCAGATATGTAAAGCGTTTACTTCCAACTTATGCGAACCATCGGCATTTGCTGGAATATGCAATTCTTTATAGCCATGTTCTATATACCGCTGCTCGTAATTAAAACGAGCTTGACCTTGCATTTGTTTACGCACTGCAGAATAAATCCCATCTGCCCCTACTATATGATCGGCTTTTATCTCGCTAACAACTTTAGTTAAATGATTTTCGAAGGTTGCCGAAGCTTCTTTTAAATTAACATTAACACATTTCTCATTAAAATGAAAATTAACATTGTCTTCACGTTCAGCTAAATCCATTAAAAGTACATTTAATCCTGCACGAGATACAGAATATATTGCTTCGCCTTCGTTTCCGTAGGCTTGATGACTTAAAGTACCGTCTAAACCATGCATAACACGTTTAAACATAGGAATAGCCATTTTCTTTACTTCCTTCTCAATTCCCACACCAGCCAAAGCTTTCCATCCTCTAGTAGAAAGTGATAAATTTATAGATTTTCCAGCAACAATAGTTTCTGAACGCATGTCTTTTCTGCGTTCAAAAACATCTACTTGATGTCCTTTCTTGGCAAGATATAAGGCAAATAAGGAGCCTACTAAACCAGCTCCTGCAATGGTGAATTTCTTTTCTAACATAAGCTAGCTTCTAATTTTTTTCCAAAACGGTAAATATCTTCAAATGAGTTGTACAATGGTACAGGTGCTATTCTAATTACATTTGGTTCTCTCCAATCTGCAATAACACCAAAGT
>DKGK01000013.1:1530-3922 GCA_002453265.1 Flavobacteriales bacterium UBA6772
CAGCCTTTTTCTTTTGGATTTGTAGGCGTAATCGATTCAAAAATATTAGTATCGAATTTAAGAGCAATTTCTGCTAATATAAATTCTAAATAAGCCGCCAGTAAACGTGATTTATCGATCAGCTTTGCCATACCTATTTCTTCAAATATCTCTAGTGAAGCTCTATGAGCAGCCATTCCGAAAATAGGTGCATTACTCAACTGCCAACCTTCTGCTCCTTTGGTAGGAACAAATCCTTTTTCCATTAAAAAACGACGATCTTCATCGTGTCCCCACCATCCCGCAAAACGTGGTAAATCAGCATTATCTCCATGACGTTCATGTACAAAAACACCCGACACATTTCCAGGTCCAGAGTTTAAATATTTATAAGAACACCAAGCGGCAAAATCTACATCCCAATCGTGTAATTTTAATTCTACATTCCCTGCTGCATGGGCTAAGTCTAAACCTACCTTTGCTCCTACTTTATGTCCTGCTTTGGTAATTGTTTCCATATCGAAAACTTGTCCTGTATAGTAATTTACACCGCCCCAAAATACTAAGGCTACTTCATCGCCAAATTCTTCAATTTTTGCAAGTATATCTTCAATGTGGATGGTGTGCTCTCCAACACGAGGTTCTACTTCTATAATGGCATCCTTAGGATTAAAACCATGAAACTTAACTTGCGACTCCATAACATATTGATCAGAAGGAAAAGCTTTAGCCTCACAAATAATTTTGAATCTACTTTTTGTTGGCTTGTAAAATGAAGCCCATAAAAGGTGAAGATTTGTAGTTAAACCATTCATCACAACAACCTCAGATTCTAAAGCACCTACAATTGCAGCCGATGTCTTGGTTAATACTTTATGGTAGTCGAACCAAGGAGTTTTTCCATGAAAATGGCCTTCAACTCCATATTTCGCCCAATCATCTAATTCCTGATTAATAAAAGTACGGGTAGTTTTAGGCTGTAAACCCAATGAATTGCCGGTTAAATAAACAGCTTCTTCGTTATTTACTTCTGGTATATAAAATCTATTTCTATAGGTAACTAAAGGATCTTGTAGATCCATTTTACGTGCAAACTCTTCAGAATATTCCCAATTCATTTCTTAAAATTTTAGACCACTAAATTACAATAAATAGATAGCTCTACAAGAGATTTTGAGAAAGGTAAAAAAGTAAACCTAAAAGTATAGAAGTTCCTTCTACACCAAGGGTAAAATATCTTTCGGTTAAAGAAGGATGACTCTTATAAACTAGAACAGCAGAAAGCTCATAGCTAATATAAATGGCTAAGGCAGAAAAAAGAGAATACATGCCAAAAAAGAAGTAATTATAAAACAAAAGTGCTTCTGCAATAACTATAGCTACTAATCCTATATAACGAGCCTTTTTAATTCCAAACACTTGAGGAATGGTATTTAAATTTTCTGCATCAAAACGTAAATCGCGTATATCGAATGGAATTGTAATGGCAAAAACAAATAAAAAGCGCTCTATAACTACAAGCCAATTAATAGGAACGTCACTTACCTGCATAGGAAAAAGTGAAGTTACGATAGCCCAAACAAAAGCAATTATAAATATTTTTATAAAAGGCATGTCACGTAACCGAAGCCAAATGCCCTGTTTTTTGTAAACGGGTAAAGAATAAGCAATAGAAATAAGCCCCATAAAAAGTAGAGGATAATAAATAGATTCATCAACTCTTAAGAAAAATATAAAAGCTGCAATTGCAGATATTATTGAGAAAAACCACAAAAAGGCTCTAAACCTAAAAATGTTTTTATGTCTTGTAGAATCACCCTCCTTTATCATATGCTGAACTCTTGCTAAACGGATGAAGTTGTAAGTAAATAAAGTGGAAAAGAAAACAAAGAAGGCTAAATCTAACTTATCATTACCATAAAACTGAAGACTTAACCAAGTTAAGGAAAAGGTTCCTGTGGCTACATATACATTAGTAACTACTAAAAAATCTAGTATTTTAAGTACGAATCTCATACCTTCAAAAATACTTATATTTTTCATTATAAGAATAGATTCTAACAATGAATATTTGTAATTTTGTTAGCTGAAAACTAATGGATAAAGAAATGAACACAAACTCATTCTTACTTCGCCACATCGGACCCAGAGCGGAAGATGTAAACAACATGCTAAGCACTATTGGTGTAAGTTCTGTTGACGAATTAATCGATCAAACAATTCCAGCTTCAATAAGACTGGAAGAAGATTTAGACATAGCTGATGGCTTAAGTGAACAAGAATTTCTTGTTCATATAAAAGAGTTAGCTCAAAAAAATAAGCAATACAAAACTTATATAGGTTTAGGATACCACAACACCGTTTTACCAAGTGTTATACAACGTAATGTTTTAGAAAATCCAGGTTGGTATAC
>DKGK01000013.1:4235-5943 GCA_002453265.1 Flavobacteriales bacterium UBA6772
TCCAAGAAAACCCCTCTTGGTATACTGCTTATACTCCTTATCAAGCAGAAATTGCTCAAGGTCGTTTAGAAGCTTTATTAAATTACCAAACCATGGTTGTTGACCTTACTGGAATGGAAATTGCGAATGCTTCTTTATTAGATGAATCTACTGCAGCTGCCGAAGCAATGGTCTTGTTATACAACAGCAGACCAAAAGCAAAGAAAAAATCAAAAGCGATCCAATTCTTTGTTTCCGAAGAATGTCTTCCACAAACTATAAGTGTTTTAGAAACAAGATCTGAACCTTTAGGAATAGAATTGATTATTGGAGATCACCGAGATTTCGAATTTACTGAGATGGTTTTTGGAGCTTTAGTACAATACCCCGCTGCAACAGGTGAAGTTTACGAATATAAAAACTTCACAGAAAAAGCACATGCTATGCAAGCTGGTTTAGCAGTAGCTGCCGATTTACTTTCCTTATCTTTATTAGAATCTCCTGGTTCTTGGGGAGCAGATGTAGTTTGTGGTACTTCACAACGATTTGGTATTCCTATGGGCTACGGTGGACCTCATGCAGCTTATTTTGCTACAAAAGAAATTTATAAGAGATATCTTCCTGGTCGTATTATAGGTTTATCTAGAGATGTAGATGGAAAACCTGCTTTACGTATGGCATTACAAACTCGTGAGCAACACATCAAAAGAGAAAAAGCAACTTCTAATATTTGTACTGCACAAGTATTATTAGCTGTAATGGCTGGTATGTATGGTGTTTACCATGGGGCTAAAGGAATTATACATATTGCAAAACGTATTCATAATAAAGCAAATGCTTTAGCTTCGGCAATAAAAGATATCGGTTTCGACCAAGTTAATGAGCAGTATTTCGATACCTTATTAATAGATTTAGATACTATTTCTTCGGATGTAGTAAATGAAATTGCTCTTGCTGCACATATAAATTTTCTTTATGTTGATGAGCATACAATTAGCATCAGTTTAAATGAAACTACAACTCAACAAGATTTAAATGATATTCTTATAGTTCTTGCTGCAGCTAAAAATTGTGAAGCTCCGAGAATTATAGACGTTTATGATTCTTGTACTATTTCTGAATCTTTACAGAGATCTACAGACTTCTTGACTCATGAGGTTTTCAATTCGTTCCACTCAGAGACAGAAATGATGCGTTATATAAAACGTTTAGAACGTAAAGATTTATCGCTTAATCATTCCATGATTGCCTTAGGTTCATGTACGATGAAACTTAACGCAGCCTCAGAAATGTTACCTCTAAACGAAAGTAACTTTAGCTCATTACATCCATTTATTCCTGAAGATCAAGCGGCAGGATATATGGAGATTTTTAGTGAATTAGAAAAAGACCTTTGCGAAATAACTGGTTTTGCAGGAATGTCTTTACAACCTAACTCTGGTGCACAAGGAGAGTATGCTGGACTAATGGTAATTAGAGAGTATCATATTTCTCGTGGCGATCAACATAGAAATATCACACTAATTCCTTCCTCAGCTCATGGAACCAATCCTGCTTCTGCTACTATGGCAGGAATGAAAGTAGTGGTTGTTAAATGCGACGAAATGGGGAATATTGATGTAGTCGATTTAAAAGAGAAAGCTGAAAAGCACTCTAATGAACTGTCTGCTTTAATGATAACCTATCCTTCTACACATGGTGTATTTGAAGCATCTGTAAAGGAAATTAC
>DKGK01000013.1:6345-6852 GCA_002453265.1 Flavobacteriales bacterium UBA6772
CCTGGAGAAATTGGTGCAGATGTTTGTCACTTAAACCTACACAAAACTTTTGCAATACCTCATGGTGGTGGTGGTCCTGGGATGGGACCAATTGGAGTTGCACCGCAATTGGTTGAATTTTTACCAGGTCATTCGGTTATCGAATGTGGTGGTAAAAACAGTATCTCAGCGGTTTCTGCAGCTCCTTGGGGTTCTTCTTTAGTCTTACTTATTTCTTACGCTTATATTAAGATGTTAGGTAAAGAAGGTTTGAAAGAATCTACTAAGTACGCAATTCTTAACGCCAACTATATGAAGGTGAAGCTAGAAAAGCACTACAAGATATTATATGCTGGAGAAAATGGTCGTGTAGCGCACGAAATGATTTTGGAATGTAGAGACCTTAAAGAAGAAAGTGGGATTGACGTAACTGACATTGCAAAACGATTAATGGATTACGGTTACCATGCTCCTACTGTTTCATTTCCTGTTGCAGGAACTCTTATGATTGAGCCTACAGAAAGTGAA
>DKGK01000013.1:7227-9754 GCA_002453265.1 Flavobacteriales bacterium UBA6772
GCTATTCGTGCCGAAATAGAACACGTAATTACTGGTGAATACCATAAAGAAGACAATACTTTAAAGAATGCTCCGCATACTTTAGATCAATGTACTTCGGATGAATGGATGTTCGGATACTCCCGTCATCAGGCGGCTTACCCTCTAAAATGGGTAAGAGAAAATAAATTTTGGCCTTCTGTAAGAAGAGTAGATCAAGCTTATGGAGATCGGAATTTAATTTGCTCTTGCCCCAGTATAGAATCTTATAGTGATACCACTTGTGATATTTAAGGATAAACCTTAAATTTGTGTTGTAAAAAAACAAAAAACCAAATTATGAAAAAAATTCAACTATTGGCAGGTGCTTTATTAGTAGCTTCTTCAGTTTTTGCACAAAAAGCTGAGCTTACTAAAAAAGACTTTGTACAAACAAAAAAAACAGTTAAGACTCTACCTTCAGCAAAATCTGTTGCTATCTGGTCTGATGATTTTTCTGATGCTTCTACCTGGGTTATCGATCACGATGCTTCTGCTTGTGATTTAGATTGGCAAATTGGTATTGGTTTAGCACCATCTGGTTCTTATGCGATTGCTGCAATGGCATCAACTACTTATGAAAACGGAAGTGCAATGATAGATTCTGACCTTTATGGTGGAGCTGAAGGTGGTACTGATATTGAGGATTCTTGGATCACTACAGCAAATCCAATTGATCTTTCTGCAAATTCTAATGTAGTTCTACAATTTGAAACTTGGTACAAAAAATACAACTCTGAAACTTGTTTCATAGTTACAAGTACAAACAACACTGACTGGCCAGATTTAACTCCAGATTTCGATGCAACTACAAATACTAACGTGTACGAAGCATTTCCTGGTGTTGACGAAATGCCTTCTAATCCAACAGAATGGAGACTTAATATTAGTCCTTCTACAGGTGGTGAATCTACTGTTTGGGTTCGTTTTCACTGGACTGGAACTTATGGTTATGCTTGGATGCTAGATGATGTTGCTATTTTAGAGCAACCAGCAAACGATATAGTATTAAATTCTGCATGGGTTTCAACAACTGGTGGATATGAGTATGGAAGAACACCTTCTGCTCACGTTAAAGATACTTTAGTTTTGGGTGGTGAAGTATTTAACTTCGGTATAAACGACCAAACTAATGTAGAAATTACAATGGACGTAAACAACGCAGCTGGTGCTTCAGTACTTTCTGAATCTGCTACTATTGCAACTTTAGATAATGACTCTACTGTATATGCTGAAGCAATAATGACTGGATTCTCTTTAGGAGAAGGTATGTACGAATTAACTACGATTGCTTCTTCTGATGCAGATAACTCAAACGGTACAAACTTCGTTAACAATACTTATACAAGAAATTTCGAAGTATCTAAAAACTTATTTTCTATAGATGGTATCGGTGTTTACGACAACGATATGCTTACTACAAATTATATCGGTACAAACTGGGGTAACGGAACAATTGTTATGGCTCGTTACGAATTATTAGTTCCTACAGATGTTGTTGGATTGGAACTTGGTCTTACTTCTTTTTCTAATGTAGGTGGTCAAGTTTTCCCATTCTTAGTAACTGAAGAAACTATTGGAACTGACGATATGTCTTCTAGTAATAGATTAGCTGAAAATGAAGACGGTGTGATGATTACTCAAGGACACTTAGACAGTGGTATTCTTTTTGCAGATTTAGTTGCTACTACTCTTGAACCAGGTGTGTACTACGCATGTGTTGAATTGTACAACGGACCTAATGAAGATGACCGTGTTTATATTTTAGATGATGAAACTGTAGTTCAACCTGGTAATGCTTCAATGTTCCACTATATTGATGATGCTACTAACTATACAAACGGTACTGCTGCTGCAATTCGTTTGGCAATTGATGACTTTGAAGTTGGTATAGAAGAAGCTAAAACTGCTTTATTCTCTGTATCTCCAAACCCATCAAATGGAGTGTTTACAGTTATTGCAAACAATGCAGATAACTATACTTTAGAAGTAATCAACATCTTAGGTGAAGTAGTTTCTACTAAATCTATTGAAGGTGCGATTAACGAAACTATCAATATTTCTAATTTAAATGCTGGTGTTTACTTAGTAAAAGTATCTAGTGCAACTACTCAAAATGTACAAAGAGTTATAATCAAGTAATTGATTTAAACTTAGTTTTAAAATGCCTCAGCTTTGCTGAGGCATTTTTTTTGTTTCACACTTTTATATGCCATTAATCCTACTAGAACTCAATACTAATAATTATATTTGGGGTCTCAAAAAAACCTATGGAATTAGTCTGGTACTTCTACCCTCTTTTTTTTCTTGCTGGCTTATTAGCAGGTCTTATAAATACACTCGCTGGCAATGGCTCTGTATTTACTCTTAGCCTACTGCTATTTGCTGGTATGCCTGCCGGTTTAGCAAATGGAACAAATCGTGTGGGTGGTTTTGTGCAATGTATAGTAAGTGTTTTTACTTTTCGTAAAGACGAAAAATTCCAACCACTTCTCAAAGAGAGCTTATG
>DKGK01000014.1 GCA_002453265.1 Flavobacteriales bacterium UBA6772
CTTCCTGCTTTTGATGCAAATGGTAACCCAATTTACAGTACAGAAGAGGTATTCCAAGTAGTTGAATCTTCAGAAAAATCGATAAACTTTAACTTAGGTTTAGGTTATACAATTGTATGGAGAGAGCACTTCGCTATTGAACCATTCATGAACTTAACCTTCATGAACGGTGAAAGAAAGACATACGATTCAGTAAACAAATTCATTATGAATGATGACCTTAAAGGAACTAACTTTAACTTAGGTGTTAACTTTAGCTTATTCTTCTAAGAATACTTTAAATACAATACAAAAAAGCTTGTCTCTGTGAGACAAGCTTTTTTTTTGCTTTATAAATTAAGTTAGTAAATCGTAGGTAGATATTAAAATTTAATATCCTTAGCCGAAAGATTACAGGAACTTGTAATAGTCATCAATTTTGAAGAATGTTACACAGAGGAAATAATAAAACAAGGCTTAAATTTTTGGTTCGTTTTTGCGGTAAATAAAAATGAAAAAAAAGGTGAAGAATCATAATTCACAAATGACTCTTTGCTAGAGATTCTGTAATAAAATAAATAAGCATAAATATTTACTTTATGTATCTCAGATTTCTCAGTTCTTATCTATGAAATTTTTGAGTTTATCGATTTAATTCAAAAAAAGTGCTATTATTAAAGGGATAAGCAAATAATTTAATTGCAAAATAACATAAGATCGGTTATTCTAATAGACATTTTTGTAAAAGTAAGTTATAGTAGAGCCAACAAAAGGGACTCTTGTACCTACGTAAATAAATTGTATGTAAATGAAATGCTATCTGTATAAATAACGAGTCTAAAACGAATAACTAAGCCCTAAGCCAAACAATTCTTTAAATTGCACTCTAGGTCCAGAGCTTTCAAAAACACCGTCGTTATTGAGATCTAAAGCAATATCAATATCTTCATCGTAAATTAAATGGGTGAAGATATTGGCACTTAAATATTTATTAACTTTCATGAGCAGCAGAAGTTGCCAATCAACATCAATACTACTTACTTGATCGTTATAATTAGAAAACAAAGTAGCCTTAGTGTCGATACTTACATTTTTCCATAAGGTGTTTTTATAGTGGAGTTTTAAAGTTCCTCCAAATTCCGAACGTACTTGCTCGCCAGATTTAATAAGCACTCCAGTTTCATTATACTCTGCTGCCTCTACACCAAAAGCACCTATGTCTGCGAGATCTTGATTATTAACATAAGTAATTTTACCCGATAACGGGAGTACTTGTAAATTAAGCGTTCCATTGTCGCTTTTATAGTTCAATCCTATAGAAACAGAAGCATAGGCAGGTGCTAAAAAGTCGGATATTAAAGTAGAATCTATTGGGCTTTTATAACCTTTTGCAGCTTGAGACTTTAGGTTAATACTCATATTATAATACCATTTATTAAAAGCAGACCAACCATAAGAACTATTCAATTCTATGCGATCGTCGCTCTTAGCTAGCTTACCTAATTCACCCTGACGAATAATTCCAAAGGCAATATCTAGCGAGTTGTCCCAAATCTTTGTTGAATCCTTATAGGCTACAGCACATTTTAATAATCCAGTAGCAGAAATAGAAGATTGACCCCCAGCAGACCAATTACTAAAACTTACCTGCGAGAAATTAAATGCTGTAGTAGCTGAGTGAGACCAGAGTTTTAAACTATCAGTTAAAAGAGAGTTTGCTGCTTTACCCGAAAACGATAAAGCAGTGAGTAAGAAGTAAAATATAAACTTAGGCATAAATAGTAGTAGGTATTAGAACTTGTATTAGAACAAAAAAATGCCACTTTTTAGGGTGGCATCTTAATATAAAACTTTAATAATTTACGAAACAACAGGTTTAGCGCCCAATTGTTTAAGCATTTTATAATGAGAACAAACCGCACTAAAATAGGTTTTATTATCGTTGTAAATTATCCCATATTCATCAGCAGTAGCTTTTACAATATCAGAAATTTTCTTGTAGTGTACATGACAAATATTTGGAAACAAATGGTGTTCTATTTGGAAATTTAAGCCTCCAACATACCAGGTTACCAACTTAGAATGTTTGGCGAAATTAGCCGTAGTTTTAAGCTGATGTATCATCCACTCATTTTCCACCTTCCCTTCGTCGCATGGTATAGGAAATGAAACTCCTTCTACAACATGTGCTAATTGGAAAGTAACCGTAAGGATAAACCCTGCAACCATATTCATAATCAACCAACCTAAAATAACTTGCCACCAAGCAAATGGTGAAAACACCATTGGTAAAACGAAAATGAATATCCAGTAAGCTACTTTATAAACCAATAGCTTTCTGAATTGTTTTGCCTTGTCCAATTTACCTTCTGGACTTAAACCCATTTTAGTAAACCTACGGTATTGAATAAAGTCTATTACAGACCATAAAAGAGTTCCTAGGGTGTATAATAAAAATGCATAAATATGTTGAAACTTATGCCCCTTACCCCATTTTTGCTCAGAAGAGAGTCTTAATAATGGATCTTGATGTATATCACCATCTAAACCATCTATATTAGTATAAGTATGGTGTAGTATATTGTGTTGTACTTTCCAGTTGTATACATCACCTCCAATAAGGTGAATACAAATACCTATTAAATTATTTACTTTTGGATTAGTTGAGTAGGCACCATGATTTGCATCATGCATAACAGCCATTCCTATTCCTGCCATTCCTAGCCCCATTGTTATAGCCAAAGCAAAAGCCCAAATACCAGAGAGTACTCCGGTATAAATGAGTGCATAAGGAACGAGGTAAATTAAAAACATAGAAATGGTTTTAATAACCATATGCATATTGGCGTTACGCGATATTTTATTTTCTTTAAAATAACGATTTACGCGCTTTCTAAGTTCTTTTACAAAAGGAACTTGTTCTTTATTCTGAAATCTTATTCTTGGAATCATTTTTATCGTGGCTAAAAATTCTACGTAAATGTAAAACTATTCTATTTAGCACAAAATTCATTCTTGTTAATTGAATGTTAACAAGGAATACATATCTTTCTGATATAGTGATAATTGAATTCTTAATGAAGTATTAACACCCAAAAATGGTATGTAATGAATACAAAAAGCCTCCGTCAATTTCTCGACGGAGGCTTTTTGTAAAGTATTCTTCTGAAGTCTTAAAGACCTAAAGTCTGTTTTACATTGTCTTCGCCACCAAGTAAAAACTCAATAGGATTTTCTAGAGCATCTTTTACAGCACATAAGAAACCAACCGACTCACGACCGTCTATTATACGGTGATCGTAAGAAAGAGCTACATACATAATAGGACGAATTACAATTGCTCCATCTACGACCATAGCGCGCTCAACTATATTGTGCATTCCTAAAATTGCAGATTGTGGAGGGTTTATAATTGGCGTAGAAAGCATAGAACCAAATACACCACCGTTGGTAATTGTAAAAGTACCACCGAGCATATCGTCCATACTAATTTTACCTTCGCGTGCTTTTATTGCTAAACGCTTGATTTCAGATTCTACTCCTTCGAAGTCTAATAATTCTGCGTTGCGAACTACAGGAACCATTAATCCTTTAGGAGAACTTACTGCAATCGAAATATCTGCGTAGTCATAGTAAATTACTTCTTTACCGTCTATCATAGCATTTACATCAGGGAACAATTTTAATGCTCTAGTAACGGCTTTTGTAAAGAAGGACATAAAGCCTAAACCTACACCAAACTTTTCTTTAAATTCTTCTTTATAAATCTTACGAAGATCCATAATAGGCTTCATATCAACTTCGTTGAAAGTCGTTAACATGGCAGTTTCGTTCTTTACAGAAACCAAACGTTCAGCTACCTTTCTACGAAGTACAGACATTTTTT
Source organism: Flavobacteriales bacterium UBA6772 (assembly GCA_002453265.1). Classification (GTDB taxonomy): domain Bacteria; phylum Bacteroidota; class Bacteroidia; order Flavobacteriales; family UBA7430; genus UBA6772. Next base: position 3,866 of record DKGK01000014.1, read on the forward strand.
TACGTTCCGATCCACGAGGACCAGGACCGTTACCCATTGCTATTTTAGCCTTTACTACATCTTCCTTAGTAACACGCCCACCTTTACCAGAACCCTGTGCAATATCCACACCTTGTTCTGCCATCATCTTGCGAGCTGCTGGAGATGGAGTCCCCGTAGCATAGGTAGTTTCTTTTGAGCTTACTTTAGCAGCACTTGTAGGTGCAGCTGCAGGAGCATCAGATTTTTTAGAAGTAGTAGAGGCAGTAGCTTTAGCAGCAGTATCAATAGTACAGACTACATCGCCAATGGCAACCGTTTCACCTTCTTCAACTTTAATAGAAATCGCTCCACTTTCTTCAGCTGCCAGTGTAAGGGTAGCTTTGTCAGAATCGATTTCACAGATCTCTTGATCTTTTTCAACGTACTCTCCTTCGGCTACAAGCCAAGTTGCAATCTCTACTTCAGAGATCGATTCACCAGGTGATGGAACATTCATTTCGATGATCATAGCGGTATAATTTTGAATCTTAATTTCTTTTGTTACAATTTAAATACGCCTTCTATTACCGCACGCTGTCGACGAGCGGAGCGTTTAGAAGATCCCGATGCTGGTGTTGCACTCGCAGAACGTGCTACCACGTGCAGTGGTAATTCGCGCCAATGACGGAGTACAAAGCCCCAAGCTCCCATATTTTCAGGTTCTTCTTGAGCCCACACATAAGTTTCGGCATTTGCATATTTTCCTACTATTGCATCTAACTGTGTTTTAGGGAATGGATACAATTGTTCCAATCGTACTAAAGCAGTATCATCAGCATTTAGTTTTTCTTTTTCTTCGAGTAATTCGTAATATAATTTACCTGAACAGAAAACTACTTTCTTAACCTTAGTAGCTTCTGCACTAACATCGTCTATAACTTCCTGAAATCTACCCGTTACCAAGTCCGAAACCGAAGATACACATTGTGCGTGACGTAATAAACTCTTAGGGCTCATTACCACTAAAGGCTTACGGAAATCTCTGTGTAACTGACGACGAATTAGGTGGAAGAAATTTGCTGGAGTAGTCGCATTAGCTACTTGCATGTTATATTGTCCACACAAGGTTAAGTAACGTTCTAAACGAGCACTTGAGTGCTCTGCTCCTTGGCCTTCGTAACCATGAGGTAATAACATTACTAAGGAATTGTATATTTCCCACTTATCTTCTGCTGCTGCTAAGTACTGATCTATTAGTATCTGTGCACCGTTGGAGAAATCACCAAACTGAGCTTCCCAAATAGTAAGTACATTTGGCGAAGCCATAGCATAACCATAATCAAATCCTAAAACTGCGTACTCAGATAATAGAGAGTTGTAAACTTCAAATTTACCCTGACCTTCACCAATATGGTTCAATGGGTTTATCCGTTCTTCAGAATCTACGTCTCTAAATATTGCATGGCGGTGAGAAAAGGTACCACGTTCAACATCCTGCCCAGTCATGCGTACTTCGTTTCCTTCAGTTAAGATGGAACCGTAAGCCAGCAATTCTGCCATTCCCCAATCTATACGATCGGTATCGTTAAACATTTTTTCACGGTCCTTTATAAGACGTAAAGCTTTTTTATAAAACTGATGATCCTTAGGAGCTGTATAAAGTGCTTTCGCAACTTTAGCTAATGTATCTCTAGAAACCCCTGTTTCTGGTGACGACTCAAAATCTAATGCTGTTGCTTTAGAAATATGAGCCCACTCTTTTTCCATGAAACGGGTAATACTAGTTGTTTCTGCACTCTTCGCTTCGCTCAGATCAATCTCTAAAAGAGCTTTGAAGTTTGAGGCCATTTCCTTCACAATGTTAGCTTCTACTACTCCTTGAGCCATCAACTTTTCGTTGTAGATTTCTCTTGGATTAGGATGCTTAGCAATTGCTTGGTATAATTTAGGTTGGGTAAAACGCGGCTCATCTCCTTCATTATGTCCGTATTTTC
>DKGK01000105.1 GCA_002453265.1 Flavobacteriales bacterium UBA6772
TACTGCATCGTATAAACGAGCATCCTCGCCTTCGTTTCTACAAGGCCACATCCAGTTAGCACTTAAAGAAACACCATTAAGATTGTCTGTAATTGGAGCGAAAACAAGGTTTGTTAAAGCCTCAGCAATAGAATTTCTTGAACCTGCAACAGGATCGATTAAAGCACTTATAGGAGCGTGACCTACAGAAGTAGCAACGCCAATTTGACCTCTATAATCCAAAGCCATTACACCACAATCGTTTAGTGGTAAATGTAAAGGACCTGTATTTTGTTGTTTAGCAACTCTACCCGACACACAACGGTCAACCTTGTTAGTTAACCAATCTTTACAAGCAACAGCTTCTAATTGAAGTACCGATGTAATGTATTCGAATAAATTATCTTGATTGTATTCTAGCTTAGAGAAATTTACCTCTGCTCTAGAATCTGTCATAATTGTTTTTGGAGAAGAACCAAAGTAATGTTTCAGTTTCATGTCGATGGGCTTACTTCCGTCTTTTACAGATTCGAAAGAGAAGTTCATATCGCTAGTAATCTCACCTACATTATAAAACGGCGCTCTTTCTCTTTCAGAGATTTTGCGTAACTCTTCAATATGCTTTTCGTTTATTACTAAGCCCATTCGCTCTTGCGACTCGTTACCAACAATTTCTTTTGCCGATAAAGTAGGGTCGCCTATAGGAAGTGCTTCTAAATCTATTCTTCCACCTGTTTCTTCTACCAATTCCGACAAACAGTTTAAGTGTCCACCAGCACCGTGATCGTGAATAGAAACAATAGGGTTATTATCGCTTTCTACCATTGCTCTAATTGCATTGGCTGCACGTTTTTGCATTTCTGGGTTAGAACGCTGAATCGCATTTAGCTCAATAGCGTTGTCTAATTCACCTGTATCTACAGAAGAAACGGAAGAACCACCCATACCGATACGGTAATTGTCTCCACCCAAAATAACAACTCGATCTCCTTTTTTAGGTATATCTTTTAAAGCATCAACATGTTTACCCCAGCCGATACCACCGGCTTGCATAATTACTTTGTCGTAACCTAATTGTTTGTTGTTTTCAGAATGCTCAAAAGTAAGTACAGAACCTGTAATTAAAGGTTGTCCAAATTTGTTACCGAAGTCAGAAGCACCATTTGAAGCTTTGATTAAAATATCCATTGGTGTTTGGTACAGCCAATCACGCTCTTTCATTCCTTCTTCCCAGTTACGTTCTTCTTCTAAACGAGAGTAAGAAGTCATGTAAACAGCAGTTCCAGCTAATGGCAAACTACCTTTACCACCTGCTAAACGGTCTCTAATTTCTCCACCCGAACCAGTTGCAGCACCATTAAAAGGCTCTACTGTAGTAGGGAAATTATGTGTTTCTGCTTTTAGAGACAGCACAGATTGTATTTCTTTAGTATGGTAATAATCGGCTATATCCTGACGTTTAGGTGAGAATAACTCAATTTTAGGGCCTTTAACAAAAGCAACATTATCTTTGTAAGCTGAAATCAAGTTACCTCCGTTCATTTCGGAAGTCTTTTTGATTAATTTGAAAAGACTGCTTTCTTTTTCTTCACCATCGATAATGAAGGTTCCGTTAAATATTTTGTGACGACAGTGTTCTGAGTTGATTTGTGAAAAACCGAAAACTTCAGAATCTGTTAATTTTCTTCCTATTTCTAAGCTAACGCTATCCAAATATGCAACCTCATCAGCATTCAGTGCTAATCCTTCTTGACTATTATAAGCTGCGATGTCTTCAATATGAATGATTTCTTCTGGCTTTGTATCAACCGTAAAAATATCTTGGTGCAGCCCATCGTATTTTACTTGTAGCATTGGATCGAAACCAGCTTCTTCATCAAAAGCAAAATATTCTTCAATTCGAGCTATACCTTTTACGTCCATGTTTTGAATAATCTCAACTGCATTGGTGCTCCATGGGGTAATCATTTCTTTTCTAGGTCCAACGAATAAACCTTCAACAGCCTTAGAATTTAGTTGTTCGGCATCGCCGAACAACCATTGTAATTTCTCACAATTTTCTGGGCTTATAGGTTCTTTAGTGGCTAAGGCAAATACTTGGTTTGCTCCCTTAAAGAATGAAATCATAGGTAGAGTTTTTGGTTGCTTATAATTATTGCAAAATTAGTAAATTAATACCAAAAAGACCATCTAAATCTCAAGCAAAATTGAAGGAGTGCTAAGCACTAAGCATCTACAAAACAGCATCACTTTCACAACAATATTTTATCTATTAGTAGATCACTAAACCTATTCAATTGTTAAACCTAATAGCTAAATACTTATCCTTAACAATTAAATAAAAGGTGCTCGTATATTCGAATAAAATGCAATAAATAGGTTTAACTACTCTTACTTAGAAAGAAAGATACAAATTTGCGATTATAGTATAGGTACTAAGGATAATAACTATTAATTAAACAATAATTTAAAATACTTTGGTTTAAATTTGCTAAAATTTACAACAGATGAAAACAGTATTATTAGCGATAGGATTATTGGGTTTAGGATTTGCAGGAATTGCAATTAAAATTTGGGCAAAAAAAGATGGTGAATTTGAAGGGACTTGTGCCAGCAATAATCCTCTAGTAACTCCAGAAGGTGAAGCTTGCGGATTTTGTGGTGCAGAATCAGAAGAACAGTGTAAAGCTGAGTAATACTGATTAATTATTTGTTGTGTTTCTAGTACAATTAGTCTATTTAAATCCAAAAAAACCTCAATGAAAATAGGAATCCTTAGAGAAGGTAAGACTCCTCCAGATAAACGTGTTGCTTTAAGTCCTAAACAATGCATTAAATTACAGAAGCTTTATACAAATTTAGATTTAGTTGTACAACCAAGTGCAATAAGACGATTTATAGATAGTGAATATACCGATTTAGGTATAGTAATACAAGAAGACTTGGCTGATTGTGATGTAATTATTGGGGTAAAAGAAGTTCCTAAAGAAAATTTAATTCCTAATAAAACCTATTTCTACTTTTCGCATACGATTAAAGAACAGCCATATAACAGAGAGTTACTATTAAAGATGTTGTCTTTAAACATCCGAATGATCGATTATGAAACTTTAACCAATATCAATGGCAAACGATTGATTGGTTTTGGAAGGTATGCTGGAATTGTAGGTTGTTATAATGGTTTTTTAGCACATGGAAAAAGCACAGGATCTTACAATTTAAAAGCGGCTCACTTGTGTGAGGATCGTAAAGAAATGGAGAATGAGTTGCCTAAAATTAAGCTTAATCCTATTAAAATTGTACTTACTGGTTCAGGGAGAGTTGGCAATGGAATTTTAGAATTGATTAACTTAATAGGAATTAAAGAAGTAAGCAAAGAACAATTTTTAAACGATACCTTTAATGAGGCGGTTTATGTTCAAATTAACACTTTAGATTACAATGTTCGTACAGATGGCTCGGCATCGTCTAAAAGCGACTTTTATAAAAACCCAAAATCCTATAAATCAGATTTCTTTAAATACGCTAAAGTTGCAACAATGTTTATTGCTGGACATTACTATGCTGCAGACTCCCCATTTTTGTTTACTCGGGAAGATGCAAAACACCCAGACTTTAAAATTAAAACAGTAGCCGATGTTTCTTGCGATATAAATGGCCCTGTTGCGTGCACTTTAAAACCTTCTACAATTGCAGATCCAATTTATGGCTACAACCCTATTACAGAACTTGTAGATGATTACAAAAAAGAAAATGTAATTACAGTAATGGCGGTTGATAATTTACCTTGTGAACTTCCAAAAGATGCTTCGGAAGATTTTGGTGCAGAAATGATGAAGTATATTTTTCCTTGTTTGCTAACTAATGATCCAGATAAAATTATAGAAAGAGCTACTATTTGCAAAAATGGAAGCTTAACAAAAAACTTTAAATATTTAGAAAATTACATAAAAGAAGCCTAAATTATTAAAAAACATAAAGTTTGGCATCTTTATTGTATTGTTCTGGTTGTTGTATATTCTACAACCGATTTAAAATTCTGGGGGGAATTAAAATCAAGTCAAGTGAGGCTCACAATTTGTGAGCCTCGTTTTTGTTTTAAAGAATTTGCTTATTTAATAAACACAATTAAATATTTAGATAAGATATTCAAAAAATAGAATAATAAACCATCTAAAAAAGTGTTGAGTTATTAGTTGCAATTTGCTTTACTATCTTCTTAGCTAAATGAAAATATGGTTATCCCTTAAGATGCAGGACAAAAAACTAGTCGTTGTTTTATTTTCCTTCATAAAAATAACCAACTGAAAATCATGAGCTCAATAATTAATTAAGTAATGCGAATAAAAATGAACTCACTAGACTTCCTTCGGCAAGCTCAAACAG
>DKGK01000038.1 GCA_002453265.1 Flavobacteriales bacterium UBA6772
AGATACTTATTTAGGTTCTATCCCAACTAAGTTCTCTTACCGTGGAAAAGAATTTACACCTAAGTCTTTTGCTAAATCTGTTAAGTTTAATGCAGACGATTATGTATTCATCAGCTCTTATACTCATCACCCATTCTACGAAGACTTTATTATTGAAGTGCAAGACAACTGGATGATGAAATCGGTTTACAACGTTCCTATGGACGAAATGATTGACGTAATTGACCATGCATTGGTAAATGATTTCTCTATCGCTTGGGCTTCTGATGTATCCGAAAAAGGATTCTCTTTTAGAGACGGTTTAGCTTTAGTTCCTTTAGACGGAGCTAAAATAAGAAAATCGGGTAAGGATAATAAAAACTTCTCAGATGCTGGTGCAGCTAAAGAAAGTACTGTTTTTGAAGCTCCTTGTGAGGAAAAAGAAATCACTCAAGAAATGCGTCAAAAAGCATTCGATAACTATGAAACTACTGATGACCATGGTATGCACATGACTGGGATTGTAAAAGACCAAACAGGAAAAAGCTACTATATTATCAAGAACTCTTGGGGTACAGATAACAACGACTGTGATGGGTACTTCTATGCTTCTCAAGCATTTGTAGAATACAAAACAATGGATATTATGTTGCATAAAGATGCACTTCCAAAAGCATTACGTAAAAAATTAGGGATTAAATAAGCCCTTTCGCTTTATAAAGCGATTTGATTTTATACACTTATTTTAAAGCTGAACAATATTCGTATTGTTCAGCTTTTTCTTTTAAGGCCAATTATACTAGTCTAGTATTTGGTTTAATATTTATAAAATGAATATGTATTTTAGCCTTTACAAATTCAGCTAACATTAAATTATGATTCGCATTATTGCTTTACTATTTTGTTTAGGAACTCAAATTTCTGCTCAGTCTTTTACAGCGAAAGATTCTTTAAGAGGATTCTTATCTCCAGAAAGAACTTGGTTTGATGTTAATTATTACCACCTTTCTATTGACGTAGCTATTGAATCTAAGTCTATAAGTGGCTATAACGACATTACTTTTACTGTTATTGAAGAATCCTCGAAAATGCAATTAGATTTGTTCGAAGCCCTCACTATTGACAGCGTGGTTTATAAGACTGAATTATGTAAAGTAACCAGACAATTTGATGCGTTTTTTATTGACCTTCCATTTGAGTTTAAAATTGGAGACTCTCCAACCATAAGAGTTTATTACCATGGAAAACCTATTGCTGCAAAAAAAGCTCCGTGGGATGGTGGATTTGTTTGGAAGAAAGACCCTCAAGGGCTACCATGGATCGGAGTTGCTTGTCAAGGTTTAGGAGCCTCGTCTTGGTGGCCATGTAAAGATCATTTGTCCGACGAACCAGACAGTATGCGTATTACTTGTTCTGTGCCTAAAGAAGTTCAGTTTATTGGCAATGGCAATTTGGAGTCTGATGCTATTTTAGATGATAAAAGAGTTTCTACTTGGAAGGTTTCATACCCAATAAACACCTATAATGTAACTTTAAATATAGCTGATTACAGTCATTTACAAGATGTTTATATTTCTGATTCCGATACTTTAGCTCTCGATTATTACGTGTTAAAAGGAAACGAAGAAAAGGCTGAGAAACAATTTGAGCAGGTTAAACCGATGTTGGCGATTTATGAGAAGCTTTTTGGACCCTATCCTTTTTGGAATGATGGTTACGCTTTGGTAGAAACCTCTTATTTAGGAATGGAGCATCAAAGTGCTATCGCTTATGGAAATAAATACAAACCAGGTTATTTAGGAAGATATCCAGGGAATATGGATTTCGATTTTATTGTAATTCACGAATCTGGACACGAATATTGGGGGAATAGTGTAAGTATGAATGATATTGCTGATATGTGGATACACGAAAGCTTTTGTACTTATACGGAGGCTTTGTATGTAGAGCAGCTTTACGGCTATAATTCTATGTTAGAATATCTATTGTACCAAAAAGGTTTTATTAGTGGTAGTAGTCCTATTTTGGGTGTACATGGCGTAAATCATAAAGGGAATTCTACCGATATGTATTATAAAGGATCTTGGATGCTCCATTCTATCCGAAACACAGTCAATAACGATTCTTTATGGTTTTCTATATTAACAGATATAGCAAAAAACTATGCTATTAAAAACTGCGATGGCGAAGATATTATAGATTTTATATGCAAGAAATCTGGCGTAGATTTAAATCCAATATTTAAACAATTTTTAGCTCATGCAGAATTGCCAATATTGCGGTATAAATTCAAAAAAATAAGAGGTAAATTACAGCTAGATTATAAATGGGAGGCTACAGAAGCTAATTTTAATATGCCAATAGAAATTAGTGTTGATAATACGAAGAAAATTCGTATTTTTCCGAACGCTAAGTATCAAAGGTTAAACCTAGGAAATAGAGCAAAAAAGAGTGTTAAGTTTTCAGAAGAACTCTTTCTATTCGAAAAAAAAGAAGATTAAGTACATTAGGCTTGTATAATAACAGAAATGTTATTAAATTTGCAGCCTTATAAAAAGAAGAGCAATGGCAAAGAAAGGTAATAGAGTTCAAGTAATCTTGGAATGTACAGAGCACAGAAAATCTGGTCAGCCAGGTGCATCTCGTTACATTACTACTAAGAACAAGAAGAAT
>DKGK01000077.1:0-18821 GCA_002453265.1 Flavobacteriales bacterium UBA6772
CTGAGCTACATCGGCTTTTTGTTGTTTAAGGCTGCGAATATATTAAAGTTATTTGTTCTCACTACACTTTTATTTGGTTTTTATTTGTTGTTTTTCTATGTGTCTGATTGTCGTAATATTATAAATTATTATTTTTTACAGATTAGTAATTCTGCCTACTTAAATACTAGATCTGCAAATATTAATTGATAATATTTCGCAGTTTGTAATCGAGCTAAAGGCAATATGTTTAATTTTAACAAAAAATATTCCAAATGAAGATAGTCCCTATAGAAACTGGAAACTTTAAATTAGATGGTGGAGCAATGTTTGGTGTTGTTCCGAAAAGTTTATGGCAGCGCACAAATCCTGCCGATGAAAATAATTTGTGCCCTTGGTCTATGCGAAGTATGTTGGTAGATTATGGTCATAGGAAAGTGCTTATTGATAATGGAATTGGAGATAAACAAAGTAATAAGTTTTTTGGTCACTTTCATCTTCACGGCGAAGATACATTGCACAAATCTTTGGCGAAAAATGGTTATCACCCGGATGATATTACTGATGTTTTTTTAACACATTTACATTTCGATCACTGTGGAGGTGGGGTGAAATATAACGAGAAATGTGAGTTAGAAACTGTTTTTAAAAATGCTACTTATTGGTCTAATGAAGCTCATTGGAATTTGGCACTTAATCCAAATGATAGAGAAAAGGCTTCCTTTTTAAAAGAAAATTTACTCCCCATGCAAGAAAGTGGACAGTTAGACTTTATTAAAACAGATGGTATTTTCTTACCTGGTTTTGATGTGCTTTTTGCTGATGGTCATACAGAAGCTCAGATGATTCCGCATATTGAATATAAAGGTAAAACAATTGTTTTTGCCGCTGACCTATTACCTTCTGTTGGACATATTCCTTTGCCTTATGTAATGGGCTATGACACAAACCCTTTAATTACTCTCCAAGAAAAAAAATTATTTTTAGAGACTGCAGCTAAAAAAGGCCATACCCTCTTTTTAGAACACGATTATTTTAATTCTTGTTGTACGGTAATAGAAACAGAACGAGGAGTTAAGTTAGGAAAATCTTTTCAATTTGAAGATAAATTCTAAATGCATAGTTATATAGCTTCTTAGTAAGATTAACTATAAATAGGTCTTAGATTCTAATTTTACCTATGAATAAAATTGAGAAATATTTCAAGTTGATTTTGCGAATTTAAAACATAAAAAATCAGGAGATATGAGTACACTACTTAAAATAGAGTAAATACTGAATGAGTTAATGCAAAACCCAACTACATGAATTGGTAAGCTCGAATTTTTGAAATGCGATTTAGCGGCTTTGTATTCCAAAATAATTAATAATAAACACAGATTAGTTTACTCGATTAAGAAACAGATAATTGTTGCTCATTTGCTAAGTGTTGGTTCTCTTTATGGGGATAAATAAATATTTAGGAAATCCTTGATGAAAGCTAAAACTAGTTTTTATTTTAAAGTTATTCTGCTCCGGAAGAGCAAAATATTTGTAACAAAGAGAGTTCGCTTATCTATTAAGTTCCCTAGGAGCTGGACAAATATATTCCTCAAATCAACTCACTCTACCTCATACATCTCAAAATCTAGATGCTGTGGACTATTAATTTCAAAAGCCTTAGAGAGTAGTTTACAAATAATCTTAGCCGATTTTTCTGAGTTATTAGCTAAAGGTAAAAAATAAGAAGCTAATTCTTCGGTAGTATCTAGGGCAGGAGTAGACTCAAATTTAAAGTGAGAATGAGTAAATTTGTGATAAGCTTCTTTTTGACTTGATACATCAAAACTAATTGAAAGGATAATTCCAAATTCACCAGATTCAGACTTTGTTTCCTCCGTCATATTTTGGTTGATAATTTGTAGTATTTCTTCCTCTTTATAGAGAATAGAAATTACAAAAGCTTCGTTTTCTTTTCTATAACCAGCCATGGCTATATCGATTACTTCTACTAATTGGTTTGGAGTATCCATTACTTTTTAAATAAATCTATTAGTTGATTAGCGGCTATAAAAGGACTCAATTTTCCTTCAACGACTTCTTTTTCTAATTTGGGTAATAACTTTTTGACTTCAGGTTTTTGGTAGAAATAGGTACCCAATTGTTCTTGTATGCTTTCGTGAAGCCAGAACTGGGCTTGTTTTTTTCTATTTTCCTCAAAGGTATTATTGCACTTACAGTGATTTACAAAAGAACTAATCGTTTCCCAAATCTCTTCAATTCCTGTTTTTTCGTATGCAGAACAGGTAAGTACCTTAGGAATCCAATTATTTGTTTTCGCAGGGAAGAGGTGGATAGCTCTTTTATAATCTCCCACCGCCATTTTACTCTTGTTTATATTGTCGCCGTCTGCTTTGGTAATAGTTAAAACATCTGCCATTTCCATAATACCACGTTTTATACCTTGTAACTCATCTCCAGCTCCAGCAAGCATTAATAGTAAAAAGAAATCTACCATAGAATGTACAGCAGTCTCCGATTGTCCAACACCTACCGTTTCTACAATTATTACATCATATCCAGCAGCTTCACACAATAATATACTTTCTCTTGTTTTTCTAGCTACTCCACCTAAAGAGCCTGCATTAGGGGATGGTCTTATAAAAGCCAAAGGATCTATGCTTAAGGCTTCCATACGAGTTTTATCACCTAAAATACTACCTCTTCCCTGTTCGCTACTTGGATCTATTGCTAGTACAGCAACTTTTTTCCCTAATGAAGTTATGAGTTTCCCGAAGCTTTCTATAAATGTGCTTTTCCCTACACCTGGAACACCTGTAATACCAATTCTAACAGACTTTCCAGTGGTAGGCATACATTGCTCTAAAATATCTTGAGCTAGCATCTGATGATCTAATCGAGTACTTTCTACAAGCGTAATAACTCTACCCAGAATACTTATATTTCCATCGGCTAGTCCGCTTACGTATTCTTTTACGCTAAGCTCTTTCTTGCTATGTGTTTGTTTAGGCTTAATCATTGGTAAACATATTTACTAGCGATAAGCTAAAGAGTTCTTTTAAATCCATTCCATAAGCTTTAGCTTGTTGAGGAATAATGCTTTCTTCAGATAAACCAGGAATCGTATTAACTTCAATCAAAAATGCTTTTTTGTTTTCTATGATATAATCCATTCTTACTATACCTTTTAAATTCAATATCTTATAGATGGATTTACTAATTACCTGTACTTGATCTCTTTCTTTATTAGCTATTCGAGCTGGTGTAATCTCCTCAGCTTTACCTTCGTATTTAGCTTGGAAATCGAAGAAATCGTTTTTGGTAGAAATTTCTGTAAGAGGTAAGGCTAGTAGTTCTCTATCTTTTTGGAGTACACCACAGGTAACTTCAGTTCCATTTATAAAAGACTCCACAATTACTTGATTATCGTGTACAAAGGCTTCTTTTATAGCTTTATCGAACTGAGAAGTTTCCGTAACCTTAGATATTCCAAAACTAGAGCCAGCTCTATTAGGTTTTACAAAACAGGGCAAACCTATTTCACTCTCGAGTTTTGTAATGCTGAATGATTCGTTTTTATTTAGAATTACCGCTTTTGCTGAAGGTATGTTAAATTGCTTTAATAAGGCATTACACATCGCTTTATTAAAGGTGATGGAAGCTTCAAAACTTCCGCAACAGTTATAAGGAATGTTCAGTAAATCGAAATAACCTTGTAGAATTCCATCTTCTCCGGGCGTTCCATGAATCGCCATAAACACACCGTCAAAATTTACTTTTGTATTATTTACCTCAAATGAAAAATCGTTTTTATCGATAAATAACTTTTTTGTTCCTTGTACCACATACCACTCTGTTCCTTGAATATGTACTAAAAAAGGAGAGTATAAATCAGTGTTTATATTTGCATAAACAACTGCAGCACTTTTTATAGATATGATACTTTCAGAGGAATTTCCACCTCTAAGAATGGCTATGTTTTTTTTCATATTTAATTCTGATAGAATCAGATTGAATTTAAAGCTAAATGTTGAAAACTACAGAGGCTAATTTATGAATTTGTTTGTCCGTATTTTTACTTGGACAATTAAATTAAATAGATGTTTTAAAATTGAATGTTAAAAGTCGAAAAAGCTTTTACGTTTATTAAGTTTTAAATCTTGTAATACCGAGGATTTAACGTTAATACTCAAGTTATAACTCTGTCTGAAACCAAAAGGAATCCAATTAAATCGCATTTCCCAACAGTGTAAATCTCTGTAAACATCTATAGAACTATAAGATATTTTCTTGGTATCGAAATCGTAACCAGAGGTGAATCCTATTTTCCATTTTTCGGTTAAACGCACATTTCCGTTTATATTAAAGGTCTGTCGTATTGTTTTATCTAATGTAGGTTTGCTATAAATATAGCTATAGTTTAAGCTTAAGTTCCATGGAATGTTAAAGTCTACATAATCACCCGGATTATTTTGTATCATACTCCATTCTTGCTCTGTAGTATTTTTTGGCTTAACCATTTCTTTAGTCTCTTCTGAACTTTTTAAACTCCAATTTATAGTAAAGTTGAAATTTGTCATCCGACCTAAAGAAAATTCATCTTTCCACACAAATTTTTCTATTCTAGCACCTTGGTCATTAATCTGATAAGGATTTAAAGAACCATTAAATTTAATATTCATTTTGGGTAGTAATTCTGTTCTACCACTAAAGGTAATATTTGATAAGTTGAAAGAGTCAACTGCTAAATTATAATTCCCACCGAGTATTAAACTCTTAAAAATAGCGACCTTTTTATATTCTACTAGAGAGTCATTTCGAGATTTCACCTTTAGTTCTAAATTATTATTTACACTAAAGTTTAGGTTTCCTGATTTTCCATTTGGTGCCGTGCCATATATTCCTTCTTCATAATAGGAGTACACATCATTTTGAATTCCTGTAGAATCTACTATGCTCCAGTCGTAATAACCGAATTTTTCTTCACTGAAATCTGGTCTGTAGGAAAAAGATAAACTAGGCGTTATTACATGTCTAAGTGCTTTAACTTTTTCCGATTTAAACTGATAGAGTCCATAGATTTTGGTGTTTAAAGTTACACTCGTCGTAAAGTCTCTTATGGCACGCATCCCATCTATGGTGTCTGTTTCAATAAACAAAGAATCGGGATTCCATGATTTCTTTATTCTATTAAAATACCATCTTTCGTTATATTTTGCAGAAGGACTTACATTAATATATTTTAAAATCTTAAACGAGCTGCTTATAGGAATGGAATGTTTTATACCATATTTCATCTGGTCTAAAGTCTCGTTTCTAAACAGTAAGCTATCGGTCGTTTCTATTTGGTTTTTTGCATTTGCCGTATAACTCATCCTTATAGTCTCGTACCATTTTTGCTTTCCAGCAGAAACTTTTCTTTTAAATGGATTTGATGAGTTTATTGCAAAATTTAATTCGGGTAAACTCAAACTTACTTTATGAGTTTGAGTGTTTTGGCTATGACGTAAATTAGCTGAGAAGTTAAATGGTTTTGATGGCCATGAGTAACTATAGGATACGGTAGAACTTAATGTATTTTTTAAATAGTCGTTATTTTGGTTCGAATTATATTGATTAAAAGTACTCGAACCTGCGTTTACATTTGCATTAAATCGTCTATTGGGATGAGCTTTTCCATCTTGTTTATGGGACCATTTTATATAAAAGTCTCTTTTGTCTTCAAAATTAGACAAGCCCTCTTCTCCTAATAAGTTTTTAGAATAGCTAAGACTTAGATTTCCGTTGTAGGCGTACTTTTTTTTATAGGAACTTTGACCTTTTAGTTTCCAGGACCCTAGTGTGTAAATATCTCCTCTTAAAGCCAAATCGAAATAATCGTTTATGGCAAAGTACCAACCCCCATTTCTGAAATTATAACCTCTTGAAGGTGAGTATGCGTAACTAGGCATAATAAATCCTGAACTCTGCTTATTTTGCACTGGGAATAATCCAAATGGCAATACTAGTGGAGTAGGAATATCGGAAATTACTAAGTTTGCAGGGCCGCTAATAATTTTATTTCCAGGGATTACTTTTAATTTTTTAGCTTCTATATAAAAATGAGGTTCATCTGCCGAACAGGTAGTGTATTTACTATTTTGAATAAACATGGAGTTATCTGCTCTTTTTTTAAGGTTCTCTCCGTGAATATAGCTTTCACCATCTTGAGTTTTCATTCCTTTAATCTTCCCTTTTTTACTCGTGAAGTTGTAAAGAATACTCTCACAGTTATAAGTTTTCCCACCTTCGGTAAAAATTGGATTTCCTATAATTGTTCCAGAACTATCTGGTATTCCTATCGCATAAACCGTATTGTCATTCCAATTTATTATAATGTGTTCTGCTTTAAGTTCTATGTCTTCATAGTTTACTTGCGCCTCATGGAAGAGTAGCACTTTCTTCTCTTGTAATAGTATAATACTAGAATCTGTGGCAAAATAGTGAACCTTAGAAGCTAAGAAACTCGTTTTTTTGCTTGTGGTATCTACTAAAGTATCTTGTGCTATAGCCGTTAAAGGCAGTAAACACAGGAGTTTTAAACTTAATAATAGAGTATATAGTGACTTTATAGACAAAAGTAAATTTTGTTTTTTATTTTTGTTGTTCTCGAATACTGCAAAACTAAATAAAAAAGTTCCGATGGTAAAACGAATTCTAGCGATATTTCTTGTGCTTTATTCTATCCCCGTTTGGTCGTACTTATTTTCTTCGGATTATGATGTAGCCTTAACAAAAGTTATTATCGATGCGGGACATGGGGGAAAAGATCCAGGTAATTTAGGTACGGGGCGTTATAAACTCAAAGAAAAAGACATTGCTCTAGATGTAGCTCTAAAGTTAGGAGCTTATATAAATGAGAATATTCCAGAAGTAGAAGTCATTTATACCCGAGACAAAGATGTATTTCCTGCTTTATATGAGCGTACTGCATTGGCAAACATCGAAAAAGCCGATTTGTTTATTTCTATTCACTGCGATGCCTTTACTAGTCCAGATGCTGTTGGGTGTTCTTCTTTTGTGGTTGGTGTAAATCACGGAAAACATTCGAGAGTAGCCATTAAAGAAAATCCAGTTATTGCAACCGAAGTCGATAAACTCAATTATGGAAACTTCGATATTAACAGTCCAGAGTTTCAAATTGAGGTTTCCTTATATCAGAAAATGTACGAGAAAAACAGTCTTTTATTAGCAGATAAAATTCAAACTCAATTTAGAGAACGCGTAAATCGTAAAGATAGAGGGGTAAAGAGAGCACCGCTTTATGTTACTTCTCGTGTGGCTATGCCATCTGTTTTAGTTGAGTTGGGATTTTTAACCAATCCTAAAGAAGAGGATTTTTTAAATTCGGAACAAGGAAAAAACTATATGGCTTCTGCTATTTACAGAGCTTTTAAAGAGTATAAGTCTGAGCAGGAAGGAGTTATTAAGGATATACAAGAGGTTAAAAAAGTGATTCATCAAAGTGAAGTAATTACTACTCCTGAGACCAAGGATATTGCAAAAGTTAAAACTTTTTTGAGTGTTCAAGTACTAAGCTCCTCTTCTCTAGTGTCAGATGAAAAGTTGAAAAAATTAAAGAATCCTTTTTATCTATTAGATGTGTCAATTTATAAATACTACAGTGGTGTTTTTAGTAATTTAGAAGCAGTAAAAACACATCAAAAAGAACTTGTAAATCAAGGTTTTAAAGATTGTTTTATTGTAGGAGTCCACAATGATGCTAAAGTCGATGTTTCTAAGGCTTTAGAACTCCTTAAATAATTGTATTTTTGAAAACTATATTCTACATACATGAAGTACAGTAAAGAACTCGTAATAGGTTTAACCACATTCGCAGCCGTCATTTGTTTTATTTGGGGCTATAATTTTCTAAAGGGTAAAAACGTTTTCACTCCAAAAAGAGATTATTATGCTTTTTATGAAAACGTACACGGTTTAGAAGTTGGACAACCTGTAACTATAAACGGGTTTAAAATTGGTCAGGTTACTGGTATTTCCTTCAACTATTCTTTTAATGGACCTTTGTTAGTTGCTTTTCATATTTCTAAACCTATAGATTTTACCTCAGACACCAAAGTCCGTATTTACGATATGGATATTATGGGTTCTAAAGGATTACAGGTCGATTTAGGAACCTCAAAATTAATGGCTTCGCCTGGAGATACTCTTGCTGGAGACATTCAAATTTCATTAACCGAACAAGTAACCAAACAATTTGTACCTATTAAAGCAGGTACAGAGAAACTAGTGAGTATTTTAGATTCTACATTACGTTCAATTACTACATTAACCGATAAAGCTAGTTTATTAATTGAAGCAAATCACACTAACCTTACCAATGCAGTAGAAAATATTGATACTTTAGCTTCTGTATTTACCTCACAGAGAGAAGAAATAACTTCAATATTAAATAATTTAAATCTATTTACCGAGGATTTGGTCAAGGCTAATGTAGATGAGGCTATAGGAACTTTAAATAAAACTATGACCAATTTTAATTCTGTTATTGCAGATGTTAAATCTGGAGAGGGGAGTCTTGGGAAACTCATACAAGATGATGATTTATATTCTGAAATAAATGAAACTATTGGTCAATTAGAATTACTTTTACTAGACATGAGAGAGAATCCTAAACGCTATGTACATTTTTCTCTATTTGGACGTAAAGAGGCTGTTGCAGACTCACTAAAATAAAAAACAAATTATGGGAATTAGTAATCTTATTTTCGCACTTTTTCTTGGAGCAGCTACTTTTCTATTTGGAAAGAACTTACTTATAATTAGACGTAATATTTTATTAGGTCGCGATATAGACCGTACTGATAATCCATCTAAAAGATGGAAAACCATGGCGAGGGTTGCCTTGGGGCAATCAAAAATGGTAGTCCGTCCAGTAGCAGCAATTCTACATTTTTTTGTTTATGTTGGTTTTGTAATTATTAATATCGAAGTACTCGAAATTGTAATCGATGGACTTTTTGGGACCCATAGAATATTCGCTTTCTTAGGTGGGTTTTACGATTTCTTAATTGGTTTTTTTGAAATCCTAGCCTTTTTGGTTTTAGTCTCTTGTATTATATTCCTCATTCGTAGAAATATAGTTCAGATAAAAAGATTTGTCATGAAAGAAATGGATGGATGGCCAAAAACAGATGCCAACCTAATTCTTGTGTTCGAAGTACTTTTAATGTCTGCTTTTTTATTGATGCAAGCTGCAGATTTAAATCTGCAAAACCTTGGAGCCGAACATTATGTAAAAGCAGGTTCTTTTCCTATAAGCTCTCATTTTGCTTTCTTGTTCGAGGGTATGAGTCTTGAAACTATTCACTTAATAGAACGTGGTTTATGGTGGTTTCATATCTTAGGGATTTTAGGATTTATGAACTACCTTCCTTATTCTAAACACTTTCATATTTTATTAGCTTTCCCTAATGTTTATTATTCAAAGCTTGATGCTAAAGGTTCTTTAACAAATATGGCTTCTGTAAAAGCAGAGGTTCAAATGATGATGGATCCTAATGCAGACCCATTTGCTGCTCCTCCAGAAGGTGCTGATGAAGAGGAACCACAGCGATTTGGTGCTAAGGATGTAAATGACCTCAACTGGTTGCAACTTATGAATGCTTATTCATGTACCGAATGTGGTAGATGTACCTCAGAATGCCCAGCGAGCCAAACGGGTAAATTACTCTCTCCTCGTAAAATTATGATGGATACTAGAGATCGTTTGGAAGAATATGGTAAGAATTTAGATGAAAATAGTGCAGATAGTGAGGATGGTAAATTCTTATTAGACGACTATATAACAAGAGAGGAGTTATGGGCTTGTACCTCATGTAATGCATGTACTCAAGCTTGTCCTATTAATATTGATCCTTTAGCTATTATTCTCGATATGAGAAGATATTTAGTGATGGAAGAATCAGCAGCTCCTACAGAGTTGAATATGATGTTTAGTAACGTAGAAAATAATGGTGCTCCTTGGCAATTTCCTGCCGTTGACCGCTTAAACTGGAAAGACGAACACTAATGGAAAATAAGTCAACAAAATTAGTAGTGCCTACAATGGCAGAAATGATGGCTACAGGAGAAAACCCTGATGTGCTTTTTTGGGTAGGTTGTGCTGGAAGTTTCGACGATAGAGCTAAAAAAATTACTAAGGCTTTTGTGAAAATTCTTAACCACTTAGATTATAAATTTGCTGTCCTTGGTGCAGAAGAGTCTTGTAGTGGTGATCCTGCTAAAAGAGCTGGAAACGAGTTTCTCTTCCAAATGCAAGCAATGGCAAACATTGAAGTAATGAATGCTTACGATGTAAAACGAATTGTTACTACTTGTCCGCATTGTTTTAATACAATCAAAAACGAATACCCTGAGTTAGGAGGCAAGTTTGAAGTTGTTCACCATACACAACTTTTACAAGCTCTTATAGATGAAGAAAGATTAACTGTTTCGGGAGGTGCTTTTAAAGGTAAAAAAATTACTTTTCACGACCCTTGTTATTTAGGTAGAGCAAATGAAGTTTACGAAGCTCCCCGTTCGCTAATAGAAAGTTTAGATGCTGAGTTAGTAGAAATGAAAAGATGTAAATCACGTGGCTTCTGTTGTGGTGCTGGTGGTGCTCAGATGTTTAAAGAACCAGAAAAAGGGAACAAAGACATTAATATTGAACGTACCGAAGAAGCTTTAGAAACCAAACCAGATATTATTGCTACTGGTTGTCCTTTTTGTAATACCATGATGACGGACGGTGTGAAGAATAAAGAAAAAGAAGACGAAGTTGAGGTAATGGACCTTGCCGAAATGATTGCTAATGCAATAGATATATAAATGGCTATTTTATTTAACGATATGAGCCCTTTGAGTAGGGTATGGGTCTTTCAGTCTAACAGATTGTTGTCTGCAGAAGAACAAGTTTTTATTAATTCTAAACTGAGTTCTTTTCTTGTAGACTGGGCCACCCACGGAACTCCTTTACATGCAGCTTTTACGATTGAAAATAACTGCTCAGTAATAGTTGCTGTTGACGAGAATATTCAAGCTGCTTCCGGTTGTTCTATTAGTTCTTTAACCGCACTTTTTGAATTTTTTGGTACTGAATTTAAATTGTCTTTTTTCGATCGTTTTTCGATTGCACATATAACGAATAGTGCAGTTTTTTTAAGTTCTGTAAATGAATTTAGAGAATTGATAAAAGTTGGAAAAGTAACAGAAGATACACCTGTTTACAATAATCTTATTGCATTAAAGCAAGATTTAGAATCTACTTGGAAAATCCCACTTAAAAAATCCTGGCAAAAAAGGTATTTATAATAGAGCAACTATGTTGTTTTTAAAACGACTCCATGAAACAAAAAGAAATTACAATTCGATATAACGAATATACTCCTAAAGAACTTTCAACTCTACAGTCTAACTTAATCAAGCAGTCGGTAAAAGCACAAGAAAGTTCTCATTCACCCTATTCAAATTTCAGAGTAGGTGCTGCTATACTATTAGAATCTGGCGAAATTGTGCTAGGATCTAATCAAGAAAATGCTGCATATCCATCAGGCTTATGTGCAGAAAGAGTGGCAATTTTCACCTGTGGTTCTAATCATCCATCAAAAAAAATAAATGCAATAGCAATATCAGCAAGTTCAACAAAATTTGACTTGAATGAACTACTAGCTCCCTGCGGTGCATGCCGTCAGTCTATGTTAGAGTTTGAGTATAAGCAAAATTCAAATATAAAAGTACTCCTAAAAGGTGCTAATAATCAGGTCGTTGAATTTGGTTCTATTAAGGATTTACTCCCAATACCGTTTAATTGTGATGCATTTCAGAATATTAGTTAAGTAACCAAAAATTAGTACATTTGCAATCCAAAATTAGACGAAATGGCAAAGTTGAAATTTACGAAAGAAACATATTTAAAGTGGTATTCTGATATGCTTCTTTGGAGAAAGTTCGAAGATAAAACAAGTGCACTATATATTCAGCAGAAAATTCGCGGATTCTTACACCTATACAATGGTCAGGAAGCTGTACTTGCTGGTTCTATAATGGCAATAGATCCTTCAAAAGATAAAATGATTACTGCTTATAGAGATCACGTTCAGCCAATAGCTATGGGTGTGAGCCCTAATAATATTATGGCCGAACTCTACGGAAAAGCTACCGGTTGCTCTGGAGGTAAAGGAGGTTCTATGCATATGTTTTCTAAGGAGTTTAATTTCTTTGGTGGACATGGTATTGTAGGTGCTCAAGTTCCATTAGGAGCTGGTATTGCTTTTGCAGATAAGTACAATGGTTCTGATGCTGTAACTCTATGTTATATGGGAGACGGTGCTGTCCGTCAGGGTGCAGTTCACGAGACTTTTAATATGGCTATGCTTTGGAAAATTCCTGTTGTTTTTATTTGCGAAAATAATGGATATGCAATGGGTACTTCTGTAGAACGTAGTGCTAACCATTCTGATATATGGAAGTTGGGTCTTGCTTACGAAATGCCTTGTGCTCCTGTAGATGGAATGGATCCTGTAGCCGTAGCTGAAGCTGTTAAAGAGGCTGTGGATAGAGCTCGTAAGGGTGATGGTCCAACATTTTTAGAAATTAAAACATACCGCTTTAAAGGTCACTCTATGTCTGATGCTCAAAAGTATCGAACTAAAGATGAGGTTGCAGAATACCAAAAAATTGATCCTATATCTAAAGTTCTTGAATTAATCAAGAATAATAAATGGGCTTCAGAAGATGAGATTTTAGAAATTCAAGCAAATGTTAAAGCTACTGTTCAAGAAGCTGTTAATTTTGCAGAAGAGTCTCCATTACCATCAAATGATTCTCTTTACAATAACGTTTACGTAGAGGAATATCCTTTTATAAAAGAATAAATTATGGCTGAAATTGTACGCATGCCTCGTTTGAGCGATACGATGTCTGAAGGGACAGTTGCGAAGTGGCATAAAAAAGTTGGTGATGCTATTTCTGAAGGTGATTTACTTGCAGAAATTGAAACGGATAAAGCTACTATGGAGTTTGAATCTTTCCAAGAAGGTGTTTTATTACACATTGGAGTAGGAGAATCGGAAACTGCCCCTGTAGATTGTATACTTGCTATTTTAGGAGTTGAAGGAGAAGATGTAATAGCTTTAATTGAAGCTGATGCAACTCCTGTTACTTCTGAAGTAAAAGTTGTAAAAGAAGAAAAAACACCTGTTGTTGAAACAAAAGATGAAGTAGCACCTATTCCTACTACTCCTCTAAAAAACACTAAGTCTGTAGATGGTAGAACTGTTGCTTCTCCTTTAGCTAAACGTTTAGCTGAGGAAAAAGGAGTTGATATTTCTTCAATCTCTGGTTCTGGAGATGGTGGTAGAGTTATTAAAAGAGATATTGATAACTACCAAGTTCCTGTAGCTAATAGCCTTTTATATCAAGAATCTTTCACTGAAGAGCCTGTATCGCAAATGCGTAAGGTTATTGCACGTAGATTAGCAGAGTCTAAATTTACTGCTCCTCACTTTTACCTTTCTATTTCTGTAGATATGGACAATGCAATTGCTGCTCGTAAAGCAATAAATGCATTACCAGACACTAAAGTTTCTTTCAACGATTTAGTAGTTAAAGCCTGTGCCATGGCACTTAGAGAACATCCAACAGTAAATTCTTCATGGAAAGCAGATGTAATTCGTCGTAATCAGCATGTAAATGTTGGTGTTGCTATTGCGGTAGAAGATGGACTTTTAGTTCCTGTTGTACGTTTTACCAACACTAAGTCTCTTTCTGATATTTCTGCGGAAGTGAAAGAATTTGCTAAGAAAGCAAAAGATAAAAAACTTCAACCTGCCGATTGGGAGGGAAGTACCTTCACTATTTCTAACTTAGGAATGTATGGAATAGACGAATTTACTGCTATCATAAACACTCCTGATGCTTGTATTCTTGCAGTTGGAGGAATTCAACAAATACCCGTTGTAAAAGAGGGTCAAGTTGTGCCTGGTAATGTTATGAAACTCACTCTTTCTTGTGACCATCGTGTTGTAGATGGTGCTTCCGGAGCTGCTTTCCTTAATACGCTAAAAACATACTTACAGAATCCTGTAACCATGCTTAAATAATATTAAGGTCTCCTAATGGAGACCTTTTTTTAAACTTATGTCCAATTCGCTAATTCCTCCGTATGTCTAGTTTACAATGGTCTATTTGCTCATTTTTTGAATTATCAAAAAATCAAATTTTTGATATGTACCAAGTAAGACAAGAGGTTTTTATAATGGAACAACATTGTCTTTATCAAGATTGTGATGAGAAAGATAAAGAGTCACACCATTTAATGGGTTACGAAGAAGGTATTCTCGTTGCCTATTTAAGAATTATAAATCCTGGTGTAAGCTACTCAGAGCCTTCTATTGGAAGAGTTTTAACAAAATATAATAGCCGTAAAAAAGGTTATGGAATAGAATTGATGAATCGTGGTATAGAATTTTGTAGTTCTACCTATCCTTCTTCTAATATTCGAATTTCAGCACAGAAATACTTACTTGATTTTTACAATACCTTAGGCTTTATTGAATTTGGTGAGGAATACTTAGAAGACAACATCCCTCACTTGGAAATGCTTTATACTTCGGAGAAGTAAAGTTTATTCTAATTCATTTTATAGGATTTATAAGTCTATTTTTGTCCAATGAAAAAAGTAGTTTTTTTAGATAGAGATGGTGTAATAAATAAGGAAGTCGGTGATTATGTTTATCATTTACATTCTTTTATTTTGAACCCCGGTTTGGAATCTTCATTAACTTATTGGGCACAAAAAGGCTACTCTTTTGCGGTAATAACTAATCAAGGTGGTATTTCAAAAAAACGGTATACTAAGGGGCACGTCTATAAAATTAATGCTTTTTTATACCATTGGTTCAAAGAGCGAAACCTCGATTTACTTACAATCTCTTTCTGTCCACATCATAATTCTATAGAATCTTGTATATGTAGAAAACCCAATTCTTTAATGCTCGAAAAATTGATTGCCAAATACAAGGTATGTCTAAAGGATTCTTTTTTAATTGGCGATAGTTTACGAGATATTGAGGCTGCAGAAAAAATAGGCCTCAAAGGAATTAAAATAGTAGCAAACACAAATCTTAACACTCTTATTTCTTTATAATGATCAATTTAAATGGTACACTTATATCCAAATCAGAATACATATTTAAGTCTGGTAATAGAGCTTTTTTATATGGAGATCAGTTATTTGAAACTATCTTGTTTGATAAGGGAACTTTAAAATTCTGGGAAGACCACTATTTTAGAATGATGGGTGGTTCTTGTCTTTTAAGAATGGAAATACCAATCCATTTAAATATGGATTTCATGGAAGAGGAAATCATGAAAACTATTGCTTCAGCTGGTTTAAGTACTAAGAAATTGAGAGTTAGATTAAGTCTTTTTAGAACTGATGGTGGTTTATATACTCCTAAAAGTAGACAACTAGAATATTTAATTGAAGTTGAAGAACTAGAAGATCTAGAATCTGATGAAGGATTAGTTATTGATGTTTTTTACGATCATTTAAAACCTTCACAGCCTCTGTCTAATACCAAAGGAGTAAATTCTATAGTTAGTGTACTTTCAGCAATATTTGCAAAAGAAAACCATTTAAATGAGGCTATAATACTAAACTCCGAATCTTTTATGTGCGAAACAACTGCATCAAATATTTTTGTTGTTAAAGACAATATTATTTACACTCCTTCCTTAGAATCGGGTTGTGTAGACGGTATAGTCAGAAAACAAATTTTTGAAAATTCAACTACTTGGGGTATAACTGTAGTCGAGAAAGAAATGAAAACTTTCGAATTGATTAAAGCCGATGAAGTTTTTTTAACGAATTCTATTAAAGGAATTCAATGGGTGCGGTCTTACAAAAAAAAGACTTATGCTAAGGAGTTTATTAAAAAACTTCAGCAGAAATTTTTAGATATTTAATCTAATTTAGCTTTATGTCTTTTGGAGCATTGTCCCAAAGTTGAAATCTTTTGCCATGCTTATTTAAATATTCTTTCCAAATTTGCTCAATATCCCAGTCAAAAAGAGAATCATCGGGATCTTCTACTAACCAAGATTTTGATTTAATTTCTTGATCTAGTTGTTCTTTTCCCCAACCCGAATAGCCCAAAAAGAACCTTATTTCATCAGAGTTTAGGTTTTCTTCTCTTATAAGTTGCTTCACTTGCTCAAAACTTCCTCCCCAATACAGGTCTTTTGATATATTTACACTTCCAGTTATTTTTTTGGGAACACGATGAATAAAATACAAATTATCAGCCTCTACAGGTCCTCCATAAAATATTGTTGTCTCAAATTTCGGAAAATTTTCAATTAAATCACAAATTTTTAAATTTAATGGTTTGTTTACTATAAAGCCTACGATACCTTCATCTGAGTATTCAGAGAGGAATATTACAGAATTATGAAAAAACTCATCATTTATTAGTGGTTGAGAAATAAGAAGTTTCCCCTTGTTTACTAATGTTTTAGTTATTGTTTTCATATTTTTAAATAAAGTATTAGTTCTCAAAATATATTTAAATATAAGTTTTATCATACTTTAATCCAAATTCAATGAGTATTTTTGTCAAAATTATTTTAAAACCTATGAAGAATATAGCAGATATCCGTACCGATTACACTAAATACTCGATTGATGAATTTGGTTTAAAACCTAATGCTTTAGATCAATTTATTGAATGGTTTAATCATGCCGTAAAATCAAATGTGAACGAAGCTAATGCTATGGTCCTATCAACTGTTTCTGTTAGGGGCATTCCTAGTGCGCGAGTTTTACTACTAAAAGGTGTTGAAAATGGTGGCTTTACTTTTTTTACAAATTACAATAGTTCGAAAGGTTCAGATTTAGCCCTAAACCCAAATGCTTGCCTTACATTTTTTTGGCCAGAACTAGAACAACAAATTAGAGTTACCGGAGTGGTTGAAAAAATTACTGAATCTTTATCTGAATCTTATTTTCAATCTAGACCACGTGGTAGTCAAATTTCTGCTATAGCTTCTAGTCAAAGCTCTAAGGTTAAACATAGAGAGGATTTAACAAATGAAGTAGAACGCTTGGAAGAATATTATGAAGGAAAAATAATACCTAAACCTAGTGCTTGGGGAGGTTATGTATTAAAAGCTACTTCTATAGAATTTTGGCAAGGACGGTCTTCTCGATTGCACGATCGTTTTTTATATGAGCAAGTTGATGGAGTTTGGCAAATAACTCGTTTAGCTCCTTAACTATTTTTTAAATCTCTTTTTAAATAAGTATCGAGATCTTCAATGCTAATATTTTCTTTTAAACGTCCTTGTTTAAAATAGGAAATCCTTCCAGTTTCTTCAGAAACTATTAAAGCCAATGCATCTGTCATCTCTGTGATACTAGCGGCCGATCTATGTCTAAGTCCCATGTGTGTAGGTAGATTAACTGTATCAGAAACAGGTAATATACAACTCGCTGCAATAATTTCATTTTTTCTAATTATTACGGCACCATCATGAAGAGGGCTGTTTTTATAAAAAATACTTCCTAAAATAGCTGCTCCAACTTTCGATTCTATTTTCGAACCAGTGTCTTCGTAGGTTCCTAATTCTGTAGTTCGGGTAATAATTATTAAGGCACCTGTTTTTGTTTTTGACATGGAACTAAATGCTTTTTGAATTCCAACTATATTAAGAGATATTGTTTTCTGAGGTTTAGAAAGCCATTTAAAGAAATCACCTTTATTAGTGAAGTTAGTTGTCCCAATCATAAGTAGGAACTTTCTTATTTCTTGTTGAAAAACAATAATTACCGCTAAAATTCCAACACCAATAAATTGACCTAGAATTTCACTTAATACATCCATTTGTAAAGCACCAACCAATTTCCAAAACAAATAAGTGGAAGCAAGTCCAATAAAAATTTTTATGGCAACTGTTCCTTTTACCAGTTTATATAACTGATAAATGAGTGCGGTTACAAGAAGTATATCCAGTAAATCTAATATATCGAAATCTAAAAATCCCAAAATCTAATTTTTTAACAAGTTAGTGATTTTTATTGCTTCTACTGCAGCTTTAACATCGTGTACTCTAAGTATAGATGCTCCATTAAGTAAGCTTGCTGTATGTACGACCGTACTCCCGTTTAAAGCTTCTTCGATACTAGTGTTTAGGTGTTTGTAAATCATAGATTTACGCGATGCACCTACAAGTAAAGGATGCCCTAAACATTCAAAACTTTTAAGGTGTTTAACAATTTCATAATTCTGGATTAAGTCTTTTGCAAAACCCAAACCAGGATCTACAATAAGGTCGTTTAAACCCAATTTGTTAAGTAATTGAACTTTTTCTTGGAGTTCTGAAATGGTATCGAGAATTAAATCATCGTACTTATTTAAAGAATTCATAGTTTCAGGAGTTCCTCGCATATGCATTAATATATAAGGAACTTGTTTTTTAGCTACCAAGGCAAACATATCAGCATCTAAATTTCCTCCTGAAATATCGTTTACCATACAAGCACCTAAATCAATTGCATCAGCTGCTATTTTAGAACGAAAAGTGTCTACCGAAATTAAGACCTCAGGAAATTCTTTTACAATAGTTTCCAAAGCGGGTAATAAACGTTGTTTTTCCTCTTCTACAGAAACAAAATTTGCACCCGGACGAGAGGAATAAGCACCAATATCTATAAAAGTAGCACCTTCATTAAGCATTTCTTCAATTTTACTTAATAAACTACTGTCTTTTAGCGTTCTACTTTCAGAATAAAATGAATC
>DKGK01000077.1:19229-21983 GCA_002453265.1 Flavobacteriales bacterium UBA6772
TGTTCTTTTCAAAGAATATTTTTTTTAATTAAAGAAACCATTACTTTTGCATCAAAAGTAAAAATAATTCTTTTACACCTTCAATTATAATGAGTAAAACCTCACAACAATACAATCAGGTCATTGAAAGATGTGCTAGTCTTTTCGAAAATAAAATGAAAGACTATGGTAGTGCATGGCGAATTTTGCGTTTACCCTCTCTAACCGATCAAATATATATTAAAGCCCAACGCATAAGAAGTATTGAAAATAAAGGGGTGCAGATGGTAGATGAAGGAATCGCTTCCGAATTTATCGGCATCTTAAATTATTCTATCATGGCTTTAATTCAACTCGATAAGGGAGTGGTAGATCAGCCCGACTTAAATGTTGAGCAAGCTTTAAAAGCCTACAATGATTTTGCCAAAGAGTCGAAAAATTTAATGGAAGCTAAAAATCACGATTATGGTGAGGCTTGGAGAGAAATGAGAGTAAGTTCTCTAACAGATTTAATTCTTCAAAAATTATTACGCGTAAAGCAAATTGAAGATAACAAAGGAAAAACATTAGTTAGCGAAGGTATAGATGCCAATTATTACGATATGGTAAACTATGCAGTCTTCGCTTTAATTCATTTAGAAAAAAAATAAAATGCAAAAATTAAATACTATTGCTCGCACCCTTGTAGGGTTCTTATTTATTGTTTCAGGTTTAGTAAAAGCTAACGATGCTGTTGGTTTTTCCTTTAAACTTCACGATTATTTTGCAGCTGATGTTCTCGACATTCCTTTCATGTTAGATTATACTCTACCCTTAGCTGTATTTATTTGTATTTCGGAAATAATGCTTGGTTTAGCTGTTTTGGTTGGGGCGAAAATGCGTTTAACTGCATTTTCTTTATTAGTCATGATTCTGTTTTTTGATGGATTAACTTTCTATTCTGCATATTTTAATAAGGTTACAGACTGTGGTTGTTTTGGAGATGCTATAAAACTAACTCCATGGGAATCCTTTACTAAAGATGTGGTCTTGAGTATTCTCATTTTTATTATTGTTGCTTTTCATTCTAAAGTAAAGTATCATACTAAAAAAGAAAACTACCAGGTTTTACCTAGTGCATTACTGCTTGTAGGTTTGTTTTCATATTTCATTCTCGATTGGATGTTCCCAGTATATTTTACTGTTGCCTTGTTCTTATTAGTTGGATTGGTAAATAAATTTTTAGTTAAAGAAATTAGAGAGTCAGTTTTAGCTGTACTTACTTTTATAACCTGTATTGCATTTTCTTATCATACGTATTCTCATCTACCTATAAGAGATTATAGACCTTATGCTGTGGGTAAAAATATAGTAAACGACATGGTTTTACCAGAAGGTGCCATTGCTGATGTTTACGAAGATGTGTGGATGTATGAGGTGAATGGAGTAGTTAATGATTATGCTACCGAAGATAAGCCTTGGGAGATAGAAGGTGCTACTTTTGTAGATCGAGAAACCAAATTACTGATTGAAGGCGATCATCCGCCAATTCACGATTTCTCTATTGAATCGGATGAATTTGGAGATATAACAGATTCTATTTTAGCTGCTAAAAACGCTGTTTTATTTGTGATGTACGATTTAACTAAGTCTGATATTAAAGGACTGCAAAAAGTAGAGACTCTTATGAATTCTTTAGCCGATGAAAATATTTCGCTTATCGCGATGTCTGCTACAACAGAATCCCAGATGCTTGCAATATGTGAAGAAGCTGAAGTTTCTTTTCCTTTCTACTTTACCGATGAAACAACTTTAAAAACAATTATCCGATCTAACCCAAGTATGTTGTGGTTGCAAGAAGGAACTATTGTGGGTAAATGGCATCACAACGATTTTCCATCCGCCGACGATTTAATGCATAAATTCCTAAAGTAAATTGCTAAAATCTATCGTAAATAAACTCGCTTATGCGCTACTGGTAATGTGGGGTGTGGCGAGTTTAGTTTTTTGTTTGTTTTCTATTTTACCCGGCGATCCTTCTCGTATGATGCTCGGGCAAAGAGACAATGAGGAAATGCGATTGGCAATTCAAAAAAAATACGGATTCGACAAACCTGTTACCTCACAGTATTTGTATTTTATGAACGATTTATCTCCTTTATCGCTGCATGGAAATTCTCCTTCTGATTTTACCAACCTTTCTAATCATCCATATTCTGTAATTAGCTCACTGAAAATATCTTCCTATAGACTCGTTTTAAAAACGCCCTATTTAAGAGAATCCTTTGTTCGAAAAGGTGTTTCTGTAAGTTCTATTATTGGAAATACTTTACCCAATACTTTTGTGTTGGCTATTACTGCTATGTGTATTGCACTGTTTTTAGGTATTTCCTTAGGTTTATTCAGCGCCACCAATCAGCATAAATTTATAGACCAGTTTTTATCGAGCATTGCCGTTTTTGGTATGGCACTGCCTTCCTTTTTCTCTGCAATATTAATTGCATGGATTTTCGGCTTTGTCTATCAAAAATATACGGGCTTGTCTATGACCGGAAGTTTATACGAAGTAGATGATTATGGCAGGGGAGAGACGCTTGTTTTAAAGAATTTAATACTACCTGCAATAACCCTAGGAATTCGTCCTTTAGCAGTGGTTATGCAATTAACCCGAAATTCTATTCTCGATACTTTGGGCGAAGATTATATACGTACAGCTAAAGCAAAAGGATTGTCCTCTTTTAGAATTCTATTTGTTCATGCTTTACCAAATGCACTCAATCCTGTAGTAACTTCTGC
>DKGK01000099.1:0-1984 GCA_002453265.1 Flavobacteriales bacterium UBA6772
ATAGTTTTGTAGCAAATTCAGAAATTGATATGGCAAAGAATCTAGTAATAGTAGAGTCGCCTGCAAAGGCAAAAACAATTGAAGGATTTTTAGGTAAAGATTTCAAGGTTTTATCGAGCTTCGGGCATATTCGCGATTTATCGCATAAGGATATGGGCGTGGATATTCCAGGAGGTTTTATCCCCAACTACGAAGTTTCTTCGGATAAGAAGGAAGTCGTAAAACAACTAAAAAAAGAAGCAAAAGATGCTAAGATCGTTTGGTTAGCAACGGATGAGGATCGCGAGGGAGAAGCTATTGCATGGCATTTGGCTGAAACTTTAAATCTTAAGAATAAAGAAACGAAACGTATTGTTTTTCACGAGATTACAAAAACAGCGATTACAAATGCTGTTGAGAATCCACGCGAAATAGATTATAATTTAGTAAACGCACAACAAGCACGTCGTGTATTAGACAGGTTGGTAGGTTTTGAGCTTTCGCCAGTATTATGGAGAAAAGTAAAACAAGGTTTATCTGCTGGTAGAGTACAATCGGTAGCCGTTCGTTTATTAGTTGAGCGAGAAAGAGAAATAACAAGCTTTAGTTCTAGTGTGTACTACAAAATTGTAGCACAATTTACCAATGCAGAAGGTAAGATATTTAGAGCCGAAGTTTCATCGCGTTTAGCAAGTTTAGAAGAAGCACAAGCTTTTTTACAAAAATGTGTAGATGCACAATTTAGTGTAGCTAACCTAGAGAAAAAGCCAGCTACCAAAAAACCAGCGGCTCCTTTTACAACATCTACCTTACAACAGGAAGCTGCGCGTAAATTAGGATTCTCGGTATCGCAAACCATGACCGTAGCTCAACGCTTATACGAAGCGGGTAAGATTACCTATATGAGAACAGATTCTGTCAATCTTTCTAACGATGCGAGGTCGTCAATAAAAGAGCAGATTATTACTGAATATGGTTCTTCTTATTCTGAACCCCGAAAATTTGCGTCTAAAATAAAAGGTGCACAAGAGGCTCACGAGGCCATTCGACCTACTGATGTAAACGACAGAAATGTGAGTGATGATAACGGTCAGCAACGATTATATGATTTAATTTGGAAACGTGCTATTGCATCGCAAATGACCAATGCTCAGTTGGAGCGTACTACCGTAACTATTGATAATTCTAATCACGAAAAGAACTTTATTGCAAAAGGTGAGGTAATTATTTTCGATGGATTCCTAAAAGTTTATCTTGAAGGAACGGATGATGAAAATGAAGAAGAAAAAGATGGAATGCTTCCTAAATTGGAAGTTGGCGAAAATATAGCTTATAAGTCTATTAGTTCGAGAGAGCGATTTACACAAGCACCGGCTCGATTTACAGAAGCTAGTTTGGTAAAGAAATTAGAAGAGCTTGGTATCGGTCGTCCTTCTACTTATGCACCTACAATTTCTACAGTACAACGTAGAGGTTATGTAGAGAAAGGAGAAGATGAAGGAACGCTTCGTTCGTACCATTATATAGAATTGTCTAATTCTGTTATCGAAACAAAAATATTAGAAGAAAAAGCAGGTTCTAAAAAAGGTAAATTATGTCCTACCGATATTGGTATGGTTGTAAACGATTTTTTAGTTTCTAACTTCGATTCTGTTTTAGACTACCATTTTACTGCAAAAGTAGAAGAAGAGTTTGATGAGATTGCTGCAGGAGATAAAGAATGGAATAAAATGCTTTTAGACTTTTATGGCGATTTTCACGCTAAGGTAGAAGATGTAAAAGAAAATGCAGACAGAGCTGTAGGAGAACGTCTTTTAGGATTGGATCCGAAAACAGGAATTAATATATATGTGCGTATTGGTCGTTACGGTCCTATGGCACAATTAGGGGAAGGTTCGGAAGAAGAAAAACCCAAATTTGCGAGTCTTAGAAAAGGACAGTCAATTGAATCTATCAGCCTCGAAGAAGCAATAGATTTATTTAAACTTCCTCGTCAGGTAGGGCA
>DKGK01000099.1:2411-2738 GCA_002453265.1 Flavobacteriales bacterium UBA6772
CCTATGACTATCGAATTAGCTGCTTGTATTGATTTGATTGAAGCTAAGCGAAAGTCGGATGCCGAAAAGCATATTCATACTTTTGATGATGAAGAACCAACGATTCAAGTATTACATGGTCGCTGGGGTCCTTATATAAAGGTTGAGAAAACCAACTATAAAATACCTAAAGACGTTGAAGCTGAAGAATTAGATAGAGCACAATGTTTGGTGATTATGGAAAATCAACCTAAGAAAAAAGGTAAAGCATTAGCAAAGCCTAAAGCAAAAGCCAAAGCGAAACCTAAAGCGAAGGCAAAACCAAAAGCAAAAGCCAAAGCAAAGCCT
>DKGK01000099.1:3060-5310 GCA_002453265.1 Flavobacteriales bacterium UBA6772
AAAGCCAAAGCAAAGCCTAAAGCAGACAAGAAATAATTCTAAAGAGTCTTCACAAAAGTGAAGACTCTTTTAGTTTACTTAGTAGTCTATTATGAAAACGAGAATCCAAATAGATCAAAAAACAATTAGTGGAGCTTTACAGTTGTCTGGCTCTAAGAGTATTTCTAATAGATTATTAATTATTCAGGCACTTTCTGGTTCTATTAATTCTATTCGAAATTGCTCTAATTCGGAAGATACTTGTGTATTACAAAAAGCACTTTCGAGTACTAGTTCAATTATTGATATTGGTTTAGCAGGAACGGCAATGCGTTTTTTAACCGCCTATTATGCCAGTAGAAATTCGGATGTAATTCTTACAGGTTCTGAAAGAATGAAACAACGACCTATTGGTGTTTTGGTAGATGCTCTCAGATTATTAGGTGCAGACATTAGCTATACCGAAAAAGAAGGTTTTCCACCATTAAAAATTAAAGGAAAGACTTTAGAAGGCGGGATTATTCCAATGAACACGTCAGTTTCGAGTCAGTTTATTACTGCATTATTACTCATTTCGCCCTCTTTAAAAAATGGAATGGAATTAGAATTAGAATCAGAAATTTTATCTAAGCCCTATATAGATATGACACTGAGTTTGATGAAACAACAAGGTATTGATTCTACTTGGCAAGGAAATACGATTTCTGTTTCTCCAGGGATTTATAAAAACGAAATTGTAGAGGTAGAGTCCGATTGGTCTTCCATTTCGTATTTGTATGAAATCTTAGCTCTAAGTGAAAAAGGCGAATTAGAAGTTTCTTATGTGTATGAAAACTCTATTCAGGGCGATAAAAAAGTAATGGAGTTTTATGAGTCTTTTGGAATACATTCTGAAATAAAGGACGGTGTTTTGAGATTGAGAAAAATTAAAGATTTTCAAATAGCAAAGTCTTTGAGTTTTGATTGTAAAGAAACGCCAGATCTAGCACAAACACTTGCGGCTACAGCCTGCGGTTTAGGAATTAATATTAAACTTACAGGACTCAATAATCTGCCTCTTAAAGAAACCAATCGTTTAGTGGCGTTGAAAATTGAATTGGAAAAATGTGGAGCAGAGGTAAGGATTACTAATAACAATACTTTAGAAGTATTTTCAAAGTCCGAGTTTCCAGAAATAGATTTAGATTTTGAAACCTACCACGACCACCGAATGGCAATGTGTTTAGCTCCTTTAGCTTTAAAATCTAAGGCTGTATTTATTGATGATTTTGAGGTCGTAAATAAATCGTATAAAACGTATTGGGAAGATTTGAAACAACTTTCTTTTAGCATACATTTGCGTGAAAATTAAACAAGTCAGATTATGAATTTTGGGAACATTCTTACCGTAACGTTAACAATCTTTGCAGTGATCGATATTTTAGGGTCTATTCCAATTATTGTTGGTTTAAAAGCTAAAATGGGACACATACAAGCCGAAAAGGCAACCATTGTAGCTGGAGTAATCATGATTTTGTTTCTCTTTTTGGGAGAACGTATTTTAAATCTAATTGGAATCGATATTAATTCTTTTGCACTTGCAGGGGCATTTGTAATTTTTCTTCTTGCATTAGAGATGATTTTAAATATCGAACTTTTTAAATCTGATGAAGGCGATACTTCGGGTTCTATAGTGCCTATTGCATTTCCATTAATTGCAGGTTCGGGAACACTTACTACCTTAATTTCTTTGCGATCTACCTATTCGATTAACGATATTATTATTGGCGTAATTGTTAATTTAGTTTTCGTTTATATTGTTCTTAAATCAACAGGAAAGTTAGAACGTTTATTAGGCCAAGGTGGTATTAATGTATTGCGTAGAGTTTTCGGAATTATACTTTTAGCCATCGCTATTAAGTTAACTAAGCTGCATATTGCATTTTAATTTTTCCATTTAATATAAAGAGCAAAGTCTAGTTTGTTATTACTATCTATTGACTCGTTTCCTGTTCCAATTTGTACTCTGTCAGTATAATTAAGAAAGGTCGCTTGCGCTCCAAGCTTTAAATTTGTTAAAACTCTCTTTTGAATGGAGAGACTATAAGTACTTCCTTTTCCACTTAAAAATCGTGCGTTATAGGAGCCGTAAAAGTGAGGAGCTTGCCAATAAATGGCTTCATTTTGAGTGTTGAAAAAACAATTTGAAAAGCTTATTTTTTGATTTTCACTCTTTAAAATCAAATTGAACTGTATGCTGGAGTTTAATTTTTGCTGTTCCGAAATACAATA
>DKGK01000089.1:0-5904 GCA_002453265.1 Flavobacteriales bacterium UBA6772
TTCTTCGGCGTGAACAAAGAATTTTATTTTATTGTACGCACGCATATCCATAGTTACAGTCTTAAAAGCACCACGAGCATCGCCATCTGCCAAATCACAAATCTTAAAACTCATAGACTGCTCGTTGAGTTGCTGTGTAGTTGTAGATCCTAATATTCTATCTCTATCTATTCCTGGAGGCAATACATAGTTCACAGGATCTCTACGTCCATTTTCCTCAAGATTTACAACAGAAATATCGAATATTGTATTATCAGATTCCATAGCGTCTGGACGTGCCAAACTGTTTAAATATTTTCGCCATTCTCCACGAACCATATCTAAGGTTGCAAAACGCAAAACGGTAGGATTCGCAAAACCTTTCATAAACATCCGCATAAAACGTATGGATTTAAAATCGGGTATTGAGCCAATTTTATTTTCGAATTGCCGAATAGGCACTTTAAACTGAATCCAACGTGTATCGTTATTCGGACCTGCATTTTCTATAATAGAAGTAATAAAGTTTGAACCTACTTCTTGCAAAGAATCAGGATCCATACTTATCCGGTATTGATAATAGGATTCCGACTCGCTTAGTGTATAATCACTATTTATATCCTCTACGTTAGGCAGTTGCGTATAAGACGATTGAGTATCGTCGTCGATGGGTGAATTCCCATCTAAACCATTGTACTTTTTATACCTTTCGAGAATCGGTTTTTCCTGAGAGTCGTAATCTGTGCCATAAAAATAATGGTAATTATCTGCCGATGGATCTTTGTTTGCTTTTATATAAGCTGCAGAACCTTCTCCGTATTTCTCTCGAATTCTATCTAAATAAGAACTTGTTTCGAATGTATTAAATGGGATGAAATTTCGTTCCATTTCATCGTCAAGTCCATCAAGTCCAACATCTTGATTATCTCTAGCACTAGTTCCACTATTAAATGCTGTAACTAAGGCTTGTACCGAAGGTACTCTACCCCAAGCTGTGGTATCTATATTATCGTCTCCACCATCAATAGGTAAACCATTTTCGTAACTCTTACGAGAATCTTTAAGAATATCCTCAGATACATTTCCTAAGTTGATGTAAAAATCACCTCCAGCATCTAGTGGGTTATCAATAAAAGGATCCATCATCCAAAACTCTAAAAACTCAATATTTGCTGTTTCGAAATCGTTGTTTTGAATTTCACGAACGACACCACCCCATCGAGTTTCTGGTGCTAATAAAGCTCCATCTTCATCAACACCACTAGAATAATCTCCACCTTCAACATCGTAATTATAAGGACCTCTTTCTTCTGGATAAAAAGCCAAATCGAAAGTTCGTAAACGCAATGGTTGTCCATTTGGGATGTCTTTATCTGGAAAAATTTCATTTATCGAAATTTCTCTTACATAAGGAGCTTCACGCTCTTCGTCTGTAATATGACTAGGTGCATAAACCGTTTCTCTTTGGAAATCTGAATTAATAAAATACCAAGACATTAGAGCTCTATTGTATCCATAACGAATATCGTTATTCAATAAGGCTTCGGGAAATAAATTAGGATCCTGTGGTGTACTTGCCAAATTCCAAGTTCCTATACTTCTTAAATCTATAGGCGATTGGCTGTTTTCAAAATCATCAATATAAGCCGTTCCTTCAGCATCTACATTTAAGGTTTTAGAATGACCTGGAATAAACTGTGCAAACTCACCAGTTAAAGTGAAATTCGATTTTTCCTTTGTTTCAATTAAAGGAAGCTTGTCTATAATAGTAGTTAAGAGTTGGGATTCTGTTTTATAAGACCCGTTAATTCCCCAAATCGTATTCGATATAGGCTCATCACCCATATTAATTTTAGTAGTTTGAGAACTTTCGGAGAGATTCAATAATGTAGCACTTAATAGTAAATCATCGTTAAATTTATAGTCGGCATGCAATCCTAAATACCGCTTTGTAGTATTAGAATAACCAGAATTACTTTCTAAGTTTACATTTATTTGCTGCCCAGAACTTAAAATCCCTTCATCAATAATTTTCACTCTACCTAAGTTGTAATCTACGGTATAATGAATATTTTCCTCTAAGGCTACCCCACCCATGGTTACACTTACCGAACCTTCGGGAATAGACATTGCATTTAATGGTATATCTGATCCAGAAGAGGATTTATACTGTCCTTTAAGTAAAAACTTATTGAGTTCTGCCAACTGCGATGCTGCTGTTTTTGTAGAGTCGTAAAGAGCATCAAAAATATAAGAATCTGTAATTTCCTGACTTATTCCAGCATCTTGAAATTTAGACCTAAGGTAAGAACCAAACGGCTCTACTGCAGGTAAATAAACCCTACCATTCGATTTTTTTATGGTTAATTCTGAAATAAAATCAAATACCCCATTTGCTCCTGGATCGTTATTTTGATTTAGGTTATCTAAATTTAAGGTTTGAATAATTAATTGACTGCTTAAACCTTCTTCTGGAATATAGGGCAATGGCGTACCCGACTCATCATCTTGATACATGATTTGCAAATCGAAATCCTCTTCATTTACCTGATAAGCCCCTAGTGCATAAACATTTTTCATCATTAAATGCCACATTGGTAAAGTAACATCTAAGGTAGTTGCTCTCAACAACTTCATAATTAGTACACCAGGCGAGGCAACATCTGTAGAAAGTTCTCCCACTTGGTAGGGCGTTCCGTTTATGGTATATTGAAAAGAAACCCCTAAAACTTCATCTGAATTTAAGGATTGATTTAAAGAAATAAATCCAAGTTGCGGATTAAAACTATATTCTGAACTGGTTAATTTCTTAGCATTTTCTATTTTTTCGTAATCTACAGATTGTACAAACCCTGACCCATTTAAGATGGATGTAATTTGACTTACCTCTCTTATTGATGGACTAGCAGCAACTATATCAGTAGGATATAAACCGTTGTTTCTGTTGTCTGGATTGAGAATATTTAATGATTCTGAACTCGGCTCTAAATCTTGATTGTAAATTTGCTCGGTTTTCGGGAGTTCTCCTAAATCTTGAAAAGCCAAGATGTTTCTAACATTCGAGGTGTTACCAGTTTTATTCGTTACCCATACCTCAAGGTTGGTAATTGTTACACTTGAACTCACTAAAGGCATATTTGCCAAAGCGAAATCATACGAATCGTAAAAATACTGTGCTAAAAAGTAGTGCTTATTGGCTTCGTAATCGTCTGCAAAAATCTCGAAATTTGTAGTTTGTGCACCACCTTCGACTTTAATAGTACTTGTTTCCGATTTTTGTTCTGAAAAAACTGTAGTAAAAGTGGCCTTACCAAATTGAAATTGAGCTTTAATTCCAAATAAACTTTGGGTTCCAGAAATAAGGGAACCACTTAGTGGGAGACTAACATTTCCGAGTTCAATCTTTTTAATTATTTCGTCTTCTGTTCCTGTATATTCTAATTTCATTTGATTCTCAAAATCAAATTGACTTTTGGTATCGTAGTTTGTTCGTAAGGATAACTTGGTTCCAATTTTACCAATTACATTCATTTGAATGCTTTGGTCAAAATTAAAGTTAGACTGATTTCTTTGCTTTTCTGTAAGAGATGGATTTTTAGTCTTGTTTACGTTTCCAGAAAAAGTTAACTCTGCAGAACCTTGAGGTCTTATATCAACCGTATTTCCACCAAAAACTCTACTAAAAGATTCGCCACCAATTTGCATTTTTGGTTTAGTACCAGCAATACCTTGATCCAATAAATTAGATTGAACTTTATTTCTCCAAAAGCCTTGAATTTGTTGATTAAACAACCACTTTTTATAAGCTGATTCGCTCATAAAAGTTGGCCTAGAAGCTTGAAAAGTACCTATTGATTGATTAAAAGTAAAGTCACGATTTTCTAAACTGTACTGAATACTCTGGGTAAAATTCCCTGGATTATTAAAAAGCATTTGAGGATAGGGCAAAGCCAAGCTATCATCTTGAGCCTTAACAATAGTATTGCCAAGAAAACAAATAATAAGAGTACTAATTAATCTTATAGCAAACTGACTACACTTCACTTACAACTGCTTTAACGCCTGTTTTACAAGGTCTTCTACAACTAAATCCGGGTCTTTTCCCAACAATTTGTCTATAAGTTTGTGTACAGCTTTCGTTGGGAAGCCAAGAACTTCTAGGGCAGATAACGCTTCCTCCCTGTTTCTATTGCCAGACTTCATAGTTATTTCTATATCGTCGAAAGCTTTGAGCATTTTGTCTTTAAGATCTAATATAATTCGTTGTGCAGTTTTTATACCTATTCCTTTTACAGATTTTATTAGGGCTACATCTTCGTTTACGATAGCATCACGAATTTCTCCAGACTGCATTGAGGACAAAATAACTCTGGCAGTAGATGCACCAACTCCAGAAACAGAAATAAGCATTCTGAAAATCTTACGTTCTAATTGATCGTAAAATCCATAGAGCGTATGAGAATCTTCTTTTACAGCAAGATGCGTAAAAAGTTTACAGGATTCAGAAGCTCCAAGTTTAGTATAGGTATTTAAAGATATATTGAGCATATAACCTACGCCATTGCATTCTACAACTGCATAGGCTGGATTTAACTCTACCAACTTACCGTTTATATGAGTAATCATATTTTATGCTAATTTATTTTGTGCATCGGCAACAGCCAAAGTGGTCATGTTTACAATTTCTTTTACACTAGCTCCTAATTGCAATATGTGAATCGTTTTTTTAAGTCCAATTAAAATGGGTCCAATAGTTTCGAAACCTGCTAATTCTTGCATGAGCTTATAAGCAATATTTCCAGACTCTAAAGTTGGGAATATCATTACGTTTACTTGTTTATTTGCCAAATCAGAAAAAGGGAATTTATCTGCAAAGGCTTCTTTATTCATCGCAAAATTCGCTTGTACCTCTCCGTCAACAGTAAGGTCGGGGCGGCGTTTGTGAAGAATCCTTACAGCTTCGCGAACCTTTTTAGAGTTAACATCTTTAGTAGATCCAAAATTAGAGTAAGACAACATAGCCATGGTTGGCTTTATACCCAAGCGTAATACCGTGTCTGCTGTAAGTTCAGCAATATCTGCTAACTCTTCGGCATTTGGATTTACATTTATGGTGGTATCTGCTATAAATACGGGCCCTTTTGGAGTCATAATAACATACAATCCAGCAACACGCTTTACGCCTACTTCGGTTCCTATAATTTGCAGAGCTGGTCTTATCGTTTCCGGATAATTTCTAGAAAACCCAGAAATCATTGCATCAGCTTCGCCAAGTTCAACCATCATGGAACCAAAATAATTCCGCTCGCGCATAATTTTTCTAGCCTCATGTAGAGAATAGCCGTCTCTGCGACGCTTTTGCCATAAAACATCACCAAAATGGTTCAGTTTTTCTTGCATAGAATCTGCCTTAGGGTCAATAATAGCTATACCTTCAAAATCGAAACCATGTTCTTCTATTAGTGCTTCAATTTTATCTATTCTACCTAATAAAATAGGTTCT
This sequence comes from Flavobacteriales bacterium UBA6772, assembly GCA_002453265.1. GTDB lineage: Bacteria > Bacteroidota > Bacteroidia > Flavobacteriales > UBA7430 > UBA6772. Next base: position 5,483 of record DKGK01000089.1, read on the forward strand.
CCTATTTTTTCGTCTCTAATTATTTGAGCAGCCTTTAATATATTATAATGATCGGCTTCAGCAAAAACAATACGTTTAGGATTTAGCTTTGCTCTAGTTGTTACATTACGGAGCAATTTATTGTCTCTACCAATACGCTTGTTTAATGATACTTTATACTTATCCCAGTCTTTAATAGTTACAGTAGCCACACCTGAATCTATAGCCGCTTTTGCAACTGCAGGTGCTACACAAGCAATTAAACGAGGGTCGTTTGGTTTAGGAATAATATAATCGGGTCCAAACGTAATGTTGGTTTCACCGTAAGTTATATTCACTTCTTCGGGAACTAATTCCTTAGTAAGATCTGCAATTGCTTTTACGGCAGCAATCTTCATTTCCTCGTTTATTTTTGTTGCTCTAACATCTAGAGCTCCTCTAAA
>DKGK01000089.1:6216-13845 GCA_002453265.1 Flavobacteriales bacterium UBA6772
TCTAAAAATATATGGAAAACCAAGTACGTTATTTACTTGATTTGGATAATCAGATCTACCGGTAGCAAAGATAATGTCTTTGCGTGAAGCCATAGCTTCAGTATAAGATATCTCTGGACTTGGATTAGCCATAGCAAAAACAATGGGTTGCAAAGCCATCGACTTCAGCATTTCAGGACTGACTACATTTCCTTTTGATAAACCTACAAAAACATCAGCGGCTATCATTGCATCATCTAGTGAAGTAAGATCTCTAGAGGAAGCAAATTCTAATTTAGAACCCGATAAGTTTTCTCTATCGGAACGGATAACGCCTTTACTATCGCACATTACAATATTTTCTAAACGAGCTCCAAGAGAAACATAAAGTCGGGTACATGAAATGGCTGCTGCACCAGCACCATTTACTACAATTTTAACTTTAGAAATATCTTTATCTACGATTTCTAAAGCATTTAGTAGAGCAGCTCCAGAAATAATTGCTGTTCCGTGCTGATCGTCGTGCATTACAGGAATATTCAATTCCTCTTTTAGTCTACGTTCTATTTCAAAACACTCAGGTGCTTTAATATCTTCTAAGTTGATTCCTCCAAAAGTTGGAGCAATTGCCTTAACAGTGTTTACAAAAGCATCTACATCATTCACATCGATTTCAATATCAAATACATCGATATCCGCGTAGATTTTAAACAATAAACCTTTCCCTTCCATTACGGGTTTAGAAGCTTCTGGACCAATATCTCCGAGGCCTAAAACCGCAGTTCCGTTAGAAATAACTGCAACCAAGTTTCCTTTGGCAGTATATTTATAAACATCCTCTTTATTCTCTGCAATTTTTATGCATGGCTCTGCCACTCCAGGCGAATACGCTAGGGATAAATCTCTTTGTGAATTAGTACTTTTTGTTGGCACTACTTCTATTTTACCAGGCCTTCCTTCAGAGTGAAAATCTAAAGCTTCCTGCTTTCTAATTTTTATCATAAAATATTTATGTAATTTACTCACAAAGATACGAAACGTATACTGCAACTTAAAAGTTAAAGATTGAAAATTAGCGATTTATTCTTAGTCAATAATTCGTAATTGTAAGCCATGTATGTGAGTAAAAAAGACTATTCCAAAACAATTTATCATTCGTAATTACATAATTATTAACTAATAGTACTCCACTTCATTTTAGTATGATGAGCTCTCATATATTCTTTATAGATAGGACGATTTTCATCACTACCTAGCTCAGGATCCTGTTCTAAAAGTTCTATGGCAATCTGCCGAGCATACGATAATATTTTAGAATCCTTAGTAATATCTGCTAGTTTTAGGTTGAGTAAACCACTTTGTCTGGTTCCCATAATATCTCCAGGACCTCTTAATTTTAAGTCAACATCGGCAATTTCAAAACCATTTTGTGTTTGAACCATAGTTTTAAGCCTCGTCTTTGCATCTACACTAAGCTTATGTCCACTCATAAGAATACAATAAGATTTTTCGGCACCTCTACCAACTCTACCTCGCAGCTGATGTAACTGAGACAATCCAAAACGCTCTGCACTTTCAATAACCATAACTGAAGCATTAGGTACATTTACGCCAACTTCAATTACAGTAGTAGCCACCATAATATGTGTTTCACCTTTTACAAAACGTGCCATTTCGGCCTCTTTATCTTCCGCTTTCATTCTTCCATGAACAACTGAAACTTGAAATTGTGGTTTTGGAAAGTAACGGCTTATACTCTCGTAACCGTCCATTAGATCTTTATAGTCGAGTGTTTTACTATCCTCGATTAGGGGATATACAATATAAACCTGCCTTCCTTGCTGAATCTCATTTTTTAAGAAGTGAAACATAGACAATCGGTTTTTATCTGTTTTATGAAAAGTGGTTATAGGTTTTCTTCCAGGAGGCAGCTCATCAATTAGAGAAATATCTAAATCGCCGTAAACAGCCATCGCTAAAGTTCTTGGAATTGGAGTGGCTGTCATTACTAAGATATGTGGAGGTCTTGAGTTTTTCTTCCACATTTTAGAACGTTGAGAAACGCCAAAACGATGTTGCTCGTCTATAACTGCCAAACCTAAATTTTGATACTTTACTTTATCCTCTAACAAAGCATGTGTACCTACTAAAATATCCAATTCTCCAGATTCAAGAGCTGCATGAATTTCTCTTCTACGAGGTGCTTTTGTTGAGCCTGTAAGTAGTGCCATGTTCATACCAATAGCTTTTACCATTTTGTTTAAACCTTGATAATGTTGACTAGCAAGGATTTCTGTAGGTGCCATTAAACAAGCTTGAAAATTGTTGTCTTTTGCAATTAACATAGCCATAAGTGCAACAATAGTTTTTCCTGAACCTACATCGCCTTGAACCAAGCGGTTCATTTGTTTTCCAGTAGCAACATCTAAACGTATTTCTTTTAATACACGTTTTTGTGCATCTGTAAGCTCAAAGGGTAATTGTTCGTTATAAAAGGTGTTAAAGTAGGTGCCTACTCTAGAAAAAGGAAATGATAAGTTGGTTTCTTTTTTATGTTGTTTTAATTTAAGCATGGCTAATTGCAAGAAGAAAAATTCTTCAAATTTTAAACGACGATGTGCATGAGCTAAGAGGTTTTCGGACTTTGGAAAATGAACATTTAGGATTGCCTCTCGTTTAGATATTAGCTTGTACTCATCTCTAATTACGACTGATAATGTTTCGGGGATAAAAGGAATAACTTGCTCTAAGAGTCCAGAAATTAATTTTGAGATTCCTTTAGAATGGAGCGATTTTAATCCTAATTTTTCTGTAGAAGGATAAACACCTTGCATAGCAGTGCTAAGAGATTTTTTATGAGACTCTAAAGATTCTATCTCAGGATGGGCTATACTAAAGGTGCTGTTATAAAGAGTAGGTTTTCCGAAGACAACGATTTCTTCGCCAACAGTAAGACTCTTTTTAACCCACGAAACACCTTTAAACCATACCAAGTCCATGGTATTCGTATCGTCTTGAAAAGTTGCTTTTATGCGTTTTTTTCTAGCTACCCCCTCCTCTTTTATCCGGATAATCTTTCCTACAATTTGTACATCCGCCAAATCGGCTTGGAGTTCAGAAATCTTATAAAATTGTGTTTTATCGATATATCGAAAAGGGTAGAGTTCTAATAAATCTCGGTAGCGAAAAACATCTAATTCTTTTTGTAGAACTGCAGCACGCAGAGGTCCAACTCCTTTAAGGAATTCTATTGGGGTATCGAGTATGTGCGGGTTTTTAGACATGCTGAATTCTGCTAATAAATATACTCAAATGTAGGCTATAGTGATTAAAACAACAATTATTGTTTTAATCAATTAAAATAATGCACAAAAAAAAGCGAGGATAAACCTCGCTTTTTTATTTTTAGTGAATTGACTTAGTGAATAACTAGTCTGCTATGCGTTTTTGTATTTATAGAAACTACATAAGTTCCTTTACTCAATTCAGAAACATCTATATTAATAGAAGAATTACTCGAATCATCAATATTTATTTGCTGAACTAAGCTACCTAATAAATTATAGATGTACACTTTAGAGTTTTTATCCAATAATAACTCAGAAGAAACAGTTATAAAGTCTTTTGCTGGATTTGGATAAATACTGAATAGAGTAACCTCTTCATCTAATAACGATAAATACATTACATCAATCTCTCTAAACACAGTACATCCGTAAGTATCTGTAATTGACAAACCATAAATACCATTAGAAAATGGCATTAATGTTTGTGTATTTGCACCTATAATTTCCTCACTATCAAAATACCAATCGAAATCGAAATTCGTAGAGTTGGTTTCGAAAGAAAGTTCAACATCAATGCTGTCATAATCTAGAGATAACACCAAAGCTTCGATAGGTTGCTCAATTGTATAAGGATACCATCCTCCATCTCCGTTTGCATCAGAAACGAAAACGTTATAGGTTTGTACATCTGTTACACTATTTGGAAGAATATTAAACAGGGTAACAACAGAATTATCTACAATAAGTGTATCGTTGATTTGGTAAGTAGTATAGCTTATAAGAGTTACAGGTGCCTTTCCTCCGGTTACTGTTATTTCTACGCTACCAGTTCCACCTAAACATGATGCATCGTCTACAATTAAAGGACTTACTTCAATTGGGTAATAACAAGAGGAGTCATCTTGGGTAGCTTCTATTTCGAAATTAGAGGCTAAAGAATCTGTACAACCAAATATTTCAAACTCATCACAAACACCATTTTCATCAGAATCTAAAATACAAGTTGAGTCACAGTTATAATATTGTTGAGCAAAATCACAAGAAGTAGTGAGCTGGGAATTCGCTAGTTCATTAAAGTTACAGGCATTAACATTCATACAACCATAATAAATACATCCAAAATCTACAGTTGCAATGGCATCATAATTATCGGCAATAGGATCTGTACAACCTAAGTAAGCACAAATGTTTGGAGTATTCGCCAAACTATTATAATTCATTGCTGTAGAATCCATACATCCAATAATAATTTCAATACAAGAACCATCATCATCTGTTGCAATTTGTTGGTAATTGAGCATACCCTCTAAAGTACAACCCAAGTAAATACATACTCCACTTACTGTGGCTGTAGCATCGAAATTATTGTAAAGCGAATCCATACAACCCAAATACTGACATGTAATACTTTGAGTATTTGCACTAGGATAAAAGTTGATTGCAATAGAATCTAGACATCCATAATTAAAGGAAATACAATCACCTGAATCAACAGTTGCCAGTGAGTCGTAGTTGAACATATTGTCATATATACATCCTACTCTTACACAAGGTTCATCATTTTGAGTAACATTAGATGAATAATTATCTGCCCAAGGTTCTGAACATCCAATTAATGTACATGAGTTATCGTCATCCGTTGCAAACGTATCATAGTTGTCTGCCCAGTCAAAAACACAACCTAAATGCATACATGACTCATCATCAACAGTAGCCAAATCGTCATAATTATCTGCCCAATCTAAAGTACATCCATTTCTGAAGCAAGAATCATTGTCTAGGGTAGCAAGTGGTGCATAATTATCTGCCCAAACCTCCATACATCCAGATTTAAAACAGGAACCATCATCTTGAGTAGAATTTTCATTAAAATTATCTGCCCATGGTTGATTACAGGCAATTAAATAACATGTTTCATTGTCTATGTTTGCAAACATATCGTAGTTATCTGCCCAACTAGAAGTACAACCACTAATTATGCAAGACCCATCGTCAAGAGTTGCAAGAAAATCATAATTATCTGCTAAATCTAAGGTACAACCGAGTCTGTAACAAGAATTATCGGACTCATTTGCAAGACTGTCGTAATTGTCTGCCCAATCGGAAATACAACCGAGTCTTATACATGTAGAATCATCTGAATTGGCCAAATAATTATAGTTGTCTGCCCAATCGAAAGTACAACCAAAAAGAATACAAGAATCATCGTTAATAGTTGCAAAAGAATCATAATTAGAAGCCCAGTCTATGGTACAACCAAATTTATAACAGCTTGCATTATCAGTAGTAGCAAGAGAGTCATAATTATCTGACCAATCGGACATACAACCAAGTCTGTCACATGAACTATCATCAATTGTAGCTACTGAATCATAATTATCTGCCCAATCGAAGGTACAACCAAATTTATAACAATCTACAGTCTGACTAGTAGCATCAGAATCATAATTATCTGCCCAATCGGACATACAACCATTCTTATAACAGGATTCATCATCTATAGTAGCATATAAATCAAAATTATCTGCCCAATCGGACATACAACCATTTTTAAAACAAGTTTCATCATTAGTAGTAGCAATTGGGTCATAGTTATCTGCCCAAATAAAGGTACATCCTAGTTTTTCACATTCACCATTATCAGTAGTTGCATCAGAATCATAGTTATCTGCCCAAATAGAGATACATCCAATTTTATCACAAGATTCATCATCAATTGTAGCAGTTACATCGTAGTTATCTGCCCATTCAGACGTACAACCAAATTTAAAGCACAACTGATTGTCTATAGTTGCCAATTCATCGTAATTATCTGCCCAATCTGCGGTACATCCTAAACGATAACAATCAACGTCAGTATTAATTGTAGCTAGAGAATCGTAATTTTCTGCCCAGTCATCAGTACAACCATTTCTAAAACAAGTAGAATCGTCGATAGTTGCATAGGTATCGTAGTTGTCTGCCCAACCAGATAAGCAACCAATCTTATAACAAGATTCATCATCGTTTGTGGCATTTTCGTTATAATTGTCTGCCCAACTAGATGTACATCCATTTAAAAAACAGGTATTATTATCGATAGTAACAAGAGGGTCATAGTTAGTTGACCATGAAGAAGTACAGCCATATAAAAAACAGGTGTTATTATCTATGGTTGCAAAAGCATCAAAATTTTCTGCCCAATCAGATATACATCCAACTTTAAAACAAGACTCATCATCTATGGTGGCATTTAAATTATAATTATCTGCCCAAGTAGACATACAACCATTTAAAAAACAACTTTCATCATTGATTGTAGCAAGAGGATCGTAATTTTCTGACCAACCTAAGGTACATCCACTCTTATAGCAATCTCCAGTTTCAACCGTTGCATTTTCGTTGTAATTATCTGCCCACTGTGACATACAACCAAGGACTGCAAATGTAAAACAAGAATTAGAAGCGGAAACATTTGCCTCAGGATTGTATTCAATATAATTGGTGTAAACACAACCATACACAATAGGAGTAATACAAGACCCATCATCAAAGTTAATGAAGGGATTAATGTTGTTTAAGAAGTAAATTGTTTCGGTAGTATATGTATATACCCATGCTTCAAGATAGTTTTCATCTGTACAACCTTCTACTATTAGTGTACTACAGCTACCATTGTCTTCTATTGCAGTTTCACTATATTCAAGATAAAGTGAATCGGTACAACCTAGTTGTTCGAACTCATCACAAATACCATTATTGTCAAAATCATTATTACAGATTGAATCACAATCGTAATACTCTTCTGGGAATTCACAGGAAGTATCGTTATCTGTTGCGTTTTCGTTAAAGTTACATGCTTGCGTATCTTGACATCCTGTAATTTCATTTTCATCACAAATACCATCGTCATCTTGATCATTTATGCATACATTATCGCAATCGTAATTTACTTGAATAAAAGTACAAGTGTCATCGGAGTCTGTTGCAAGTGGGTTGTAATTACAGGCTATTACATCTTGACATCCTGTAATTTCATTTTCATCACAAATTCCATCGTTGTCTGAGTCGTTTAAACAAACACCGTCACAATCGTAGTTAGCTACTGCATATATACAAGAGGCATCATCATCTTCTGTTGCTTCTGAATCATAGTTACAAGCATCTGAATTCATACAACCTAAAACGGACTCAATAACTTCTGTGGAACAATTGAAACTTAATGTTGCTGTTGATAGCGGAGAGAAACCGTTAGTTGTATAAGTTATACTTGTAGGAAGCTCTAAGTCAATAAGGTTGTACCCATTGACCAATTGGAAACTAATTATTTCATTTGCTAATGCTCCATCAATCTCATCATTAGTCGCATCATTTCCCCAAATGG
>DKGK01000092.1:0-8694 GCA_002453265.1 Flavobacteriales bacterium UBA6772
GAACGCTTTGTAAATAATGCTCCAGACCAAGTAATTGCAATTGAGCGTAAAAAACAATCCGATGCAGAAGCAAAAATAAAAACTATAGAAGAGCAGTTAGCTGCAATTAAATAGTTATTAAATACTTTTCAAAAGCCTCTTCAGAAATGGAGAGGCTTTTTTTGATATATTTACAATTCTGATGTTTTTCAACTAAACATCAAAACTATATAATCATCAATTCCTTTTCTTGTACTACTCGGAATTCTTATGCTATTTACTTCGCATAAAAAGCACAGTAATGGTTGTTTAGATTCTAATGCAACCAATTCTAATGAGTTTGCAGAAATGGATAATAATTACTGTTGTTATATACAATGTAGTGGAATTATTTATTGGTGAATACTGTGGAAACAAAGTTAAAGAGATCCTTGCAGCTGGTATTAATTATGAATCCTTACTATGGAGGTTTGGAGAATAGGTACATCCTAGTGCACAAGGAGATTTAGGAGCTTAAGATGTATCTGGTAATTAAATATATATGACTTGGTGCACAGAAGTAAATTGTTATTAGTAGCTTAGCAAAGCTCTACTAATTTAAACATTTAACAATTAACCTTTTTTAGTGAAAATAACAAGCCCACTTACACCAATAATTACGTAATTTTGTAGGGTAACAAAAAAAGACCCTTAATGAAGATATTCTTTTTCGTAATAAGTTTATTCGCAGTACAAATATCTACGTTTGCACAAATTTCTAGCGATCCTGAAGCTAAAGTAATTTTAGATAAAGTTAGTGCAGCTACAGATGCTATGGAAGCAATTCATATTGTTTTTGAATACCGCTTAACCAACAAAGCAGAAAACATTAATGACTCTAGTATGGGCGAACTAAGTCTCAAAAAAGATCAATATTTATTATCTTTTATGGGCTTAGAACAAATTAGCGATGGCGAAAATGTATGGACTATTTTAACGGATGAGGAGGAAATTCAAATTTCTGAAATGGATTTTGAAGATGAAAATGCAGTCACTCCATCCAATCTTTTAAAAATGTACGAAACTGGTTTTATATACCAATTATTAGCTAAAGTTGGAAACTTACAAACCATAGAATTAATTCCAGAAATCCCAGGCGATGTTGATTATATAAAGATTGAATTACTGATCGATACAGCTGTAAATCAAATAAAAACACTTAAACAATTTGGTAAAAACGCAACTGAATCAGAATACATTATTAATAATTTTAGCCCTTGTATTATTTCAGACAACACCTTTAAACTTGATGAAAAAGCATATTCCGACTTCGAAATAATTGATTTGAGATAAAGAAGTAAAAGGTTCAATTTAGAGCAACATTTATTTAGTAATAAACAACTACAAACACAACCGATTATGATAAATAAAAAAATTGAGGTAGCCTTAAACATGCAAATAGCTGCCGAGGCAAATTCATCTAACTTATACTTAGCAATGGCTTCTTGGGCAGATACTCAAGGTTTCGAAGGAGTGTCTAACTTTTTCTATGGTCAATCTGACGAAGAAAGACAACATATGCTTAAATTAGTTAAGTATGTAAACGAAAGAGGTGGAAGAGCTCATATTTGTGCTTTAGACGAGCCTTTAAAAATATTCGATTGCCTTACACATGTATTTCAAGATTTTTTAAACCACGAAGTAGAGGTTACTCGATTAATAAACGAGCTTGTACATACTTGTTTAGAAAATAGAGACTATACTACTCAAAACTTCTTACAATGGTACGTTTCGGAACAAATTGAAGAAGAAGCTCTTGCGAGAACCATTTTAGATAAGCTAAAACTAATTGGCAATGATAAAGCTGGTTTATACTTATTCGACAGAGATATAAATCAATTAACGGTAACAAGTGCAGCTTCACCAATTACAGGAGTTTAAGAATTTAGGTCGGGGGCTGTTATAAAATCAAGTCCCCTACTAACACCTGTTTTAGTTCTTTTAAAAACCCACACATAAGCGTGTTGATCAACCGTAATTAGTTCCCAACCTTGATCCCCTAAACTATTTAATTCCGTTTCCTTATCTACTAAAGAGGTAAATATACCGTCTAGCTTAAGGACTATATACTCCCACTTTTCCATAAATTCTATTTACTCCTTAGTCGAATTCTTATCAAGTTTCTTTTTAGGCTTCAATCGTTTGGCATCTTTCAAACTTTTGTTCATCATCCACTCCAACTGTCCGTTTACAGAACGGAATTCATCGGCAGCCCATTTTTCAATTTGCTTAAAAGTTTCAGGATTAATCCTGAGAACGAATGATTTTTTATCGGCCATTTTTAAGAATGTAAAGTACCTGAGTTAATTACAGGAGTAACTTCTTTGTCACCACATAAAACCACCAATAAATTACTTATCATTGTCGCCTTTTTATCCTCATCAAAGTCAATAATTTTATCATCGGACAATCGTTGTAAAGCGTCTTCTACCATTCCTACAGCACCTTCTACAATCTTTTTTCGTGCAGCAACAATCGCTACAGCTTGTTGACGCTTCAGCATAGAACTCGCAATTTCTGTAGCATAGGCTAAATAATCAATTCTAGCCTCCATTACTTCAATTCCAGCCATATTTAAAAGCTCGGTTAATTCAAATTCTAAAGCTTCATTTACTTCGTCCATTCCCGAACGAAGGGTAATTTCAGATTGAGCATCATCAAAACTATCGTAGGAATATGAACCTGCAAGTTTACGAACGGCAGCATCAGTTTGAACTCTAACAAATTCATCGTATTTATCTACATCAAAAGCTGCTTTAAAAGTGTCATTAACTTTCCAAACCAAAATAACATTTATCATAATTGGATTTCCAATTTTGTCGTTTACCTTAACACGTTCACTATCGAAATTACGGGCTCTCAAAGAAAATTTTTGCTTTGAATAAAATGGATTTGCCCAAAAGAAACCATTGACTTTTACCGTTCGTTTATAAGCTCCAAAAAGAACTAAAACTTTAGAAATGTTCGGATTAACAATAAAGAATCCTCTTGCAATAAAAATTATTAAAGGAATTAATACTAAAAATAGTGGATTTCCTTTTGTGAGGACAAAGCCACCAATCATCAATACTGTTAAAAATAGGGCAAATGCTAAATACACATAACCACTTACTGATTTTACTTTTTTTTCATTCTTCATGTGATATCTTTTTAATATCACAATGACAAGTAAATTTATTGAATTTCACAAATCAACATGATTGAAATTAACTACTAAAACATTTTACAGTACATATAATATGTGTAGTTTTGCAAAAAATTAAATTAGATGAGTGAAGTAAAAAGTAAAGTAATAGCTCTTGACTACAAGTTGTTTAGAGACACATTAGAAGGAGAGATGATAGAAACTACTGAAGGAAAAGAGCCTTTAGTATTTATGTCGGGTGTACAACACATGATCCCAGAATTTGAAGCTCAAGTAATTGATATGATTGCTGGAGATACATTTTCTTTTGGAATAAAATCTGAGAACGCTTACGGTAAGAGAACTGAAGATGCAGTGATCGAATTACCTCAAGACATGTTCATGAAAGAAGGTAAATTAGCTGAAGAAGTTGCAGTTGACAATGTATTGCCATTACAAGACCAAAACGGTCAAATGGTTCCTGCAAAAGTTGTTTCTATAAACGAAGAAACAGTTACTATGGATGTAAATCATCCATTAGCAGACCAAGACTTACACTTTACAGGTACTGTAGTGGAAGTTAGAGAAGCTACAAGCGAAGAACTTGAGCATGGTCACGTTCACGGAGCAGGCGGACACGATCACTAGAATAAATCGATTTTACAAATCCCTTTTCGCTCTAGCGAGAAGGGATTTTTTTTGCTCCTAAAAGCAAGCGAATTAATATATCTTTGCAGCATGTCGCATACTACAAAAACACAAGAGGAAATACTAAGTAAATTAGGAATTCCACAATTAAATAAGATGCAAGAAGAAGCGCATCTAGCCATTTCTTCTAGCTCAGATATAGTCTTACTATCTCCAACAGGAACTGGGAAAACATTGGCTTTCCTCCTACCTATATTAGCTAGCTTAGATCCAGAAATCGAAGAAGTACAAGCCTTAATTGTGGCTCCTTCCAGAGAACTTGCGATACAAATAGAACAAGTTTTAAGAGAAATGGGTTCTGGCTATAAAACATCGGTAGTTTATGGAGGACGACTGTTTTCAAAAGATAAAATAGACCTAAAGCACAGGCCTACTATTTTGGTTGGTACTCCGGGTAGAATTTCAGATCATATACAACGAGACAGTTTTAGAACTTCGTTTATTAAAACACTTGTTTTAGATGAGTTTGATAAATCTTTAGAAGTAGGTTTCGAAAAAGAAATGACTTCTATTTGTACCTCATTACCTAAACTAGAAAAGAAGATTCTTACCTCGGCTACACAAAAAGCACGTGTACCCAAGTTTGTGCATCTTAAAAACCCGGTTTATGTAAACTACCTTAAAGAGGTAGAATCTCAACTTGAAGTAAAAGCAATCATCTCCCCTTCGAAAGATAAAATGGAGACACTTGTTAATGCATTAGATCATTTAGGAAATCAACCTGGAATAATATTCTGTAATTTCAAAGAATCCATTCAACGTGTAAGCGAGCACCTAACAGATAACAACATAAATCACGGTTGCTTTTTTGGAGGAATGGAACAAAAAGAAAGAGAACGTGCTTTAATAAAATTCCGTAATGGAACACATCAACTACTTATAGCAACCGATTTGGCAGCTAGAGGAATAGATGTACCCGAAATAAAATTTATTATACACTACCATTTACCTCTTAGAAAACAAGAGTTTACACATAGAAATGGTAGAACTGCTCGTATGAACAAAGGAGGTACTGCTTATGTACTCCATTGGGAACATGAAAAACTGCCAGAGTTTATCGACAATTTAAAAGTGGAGAAACTTACTGGAGAATTACCTCCCGAAACAACGCATAAAACAACGCTCTTTATTTCTGGAGGTCGAAAAGATAAAATCTCAAAAGGTGATATTGCTGGACTTTTCTGTAAACAAGGTGGACTAGCAGGTGATGAATTAGGGAATATAGAACTCAAACAAGACTGTGCTTTTGTTTCTGTTCCTACAGAGAAATACGAAGACCTTATTGAAAAACTGAACAATACCAAGCTTAAAAAACGAAAGATTAGAGTTACGAAGATATAGGGAATAAGGTAGTAGTAAAAAAAACAGGAGTAATGAGTGAAAAAAATGATAGGTTTGCTACAGATCCTCAAAGGAAATAATTAAACTATTTTAAAACTCAAAACTATTTTAATTGACTTTTAAAAACAAAGATAATTTTTACATTTTTTGCTACCGCTTAATCTTAACAGAGCCTTAACAATATAGAAAGCAGTATTGTTTGGTAGTTAAAAAGAAACTTATAGATTTGTAATCGTTAAAAAGAAATAAACATAAAACCATAAAAATGAAGAAACTAATTTTAGGAATTGTATTCGCAGTAGCAACTACATTCGCATCTCAAGCACAAGAAATCTCTTTTGAAAAAGACATCCACGATTTCGGAACATTCGAGCAACACGGTAACGGTTTGTACGAATTTAAATTCACCAATACTGGAGATGCTCCTTTAATTATTTCAAATTCAAAAGGAAGTTGTGGTTGTACTGTGCCAATCTGGCCAAAAGCTCCTATTGCTCCTGGTGCATCAGATGTAATAAAAGTTAAATACGACACTAAAAGAATTGGTGCATTTAACAAAAGTGTTACAATCACATCAAACGCAAAAACAGAAGCTACAAAAGTAATCCGTATTAAAGGGAAAACACTTGCTGCTGAAGGAGAACAAACAACTCCAGTAAAAAAACCAGTTGGAAATTCACCTGTAGCAAAACCGACTAAATAAGTTAGGTAGTTCATAATATTTTAAGAAATTTGTCTCGCAGTAAATGCGGGACATTTTTTTTGTTTAAAAGTTAAAAAACTACCTAATGCCAAATATTTCAGCCAAAGGGCTAAGAATGCCAGAATCGCCAATTAGAAAGTTGGTGCCGTTTGCAGAAGATGCAAAGAAAAGAGGAACTGAAGTAATTCACCTCAATATAGGCCAACCAGATATTAAAACCCCAGATGTAGCCTTAGAAGCAATTCGCAACTTTGAACCTAAAGTTGTAGCATATAGTCATTCTGCAGGATTCCAATCGTACAGAGAAGGATTAGCTACCTACTATAAAAATGCTGGACTCCAAGTAGAGCACCAAAACATATTGGTTACTACAGGTGGTTCGGAAGCAATAACTATTTCTTTAAACAGCATAATGGACGAGGGCGATGAAATCATCATTCCTGAACCCTTTTATGCAAACTACAACGGATTTTCGACCTCTGCAGGTGTTATTGTAAAACCAATTACCTCTAGTATAGAAAGCGGTTTTGCACTTCCTTCAATTTCGGAGTTCGAAAAACTGATTACAGCTAAAACCAAGGCTATATTAATCTGTAACCCTGGAAATCCTACTGGATATTTATATTCTCAGAAAGAATTAAACTCTCTAAAAGAAATCGTTTTAAAACACGACCTCTTCCTTATTGCCGATGAGGTTTACCGAGAATTTGCTTACGACGGAAAAAAACATATTTCTATATTAGAACTCGAAGGACTAGACCAAAACTCTATAGTTATAGATTCTGTTTCTAAGCGCTACAGTATGTGTGGAGCAAGAGTTGGGTGTATTGTTTCTAAAAACAATCATTTTTTAGCCACAGCACTAAAGTTTGCTCAAGCTAGATTAAGTCCACCTACATTTGGACAAGTTGCAGGAGAAGCAGCATTAAAAACACCCGCATCTTACTTTACCGAAGTTATAGAAGAATATGTAGAGCGTAGAGATTTACTTATAGAAGGATTAAATGCTATTGAAGGCGTAGTATGTCCAAAACCATCTGGTGCTTTTTACTGTATCGCTCAATTACCTGTAGATGATGCAGATGTATTTGCACAGTGGCTATTAGAAGAATTTAGCTGGAACAACAAAACCGTTATGGTAGCTCCAGCTGCAGGATTTTACTCTACTCCTGAAATAGGAAAACAACAAATCCGTATTGCTTACGTGCTTAACACATCTGATTTAAAAGATGCGATTACGATTATAGAGGAAGCTTTAAAAGTTTATTCGTGTACAATACACACAAAATAAACTCATGCTACGGCTAGCTTTCAAAGCAAAAAAGATGTAATGAATACTATTTAAAAACTCAAAAAATGCCACTTATTTTATTCGAAAAAAACTATTTTTGTAAACCAATAAAGTTTACAAATAAAATTCAGATATGAATTACCAAGAAGAATTAAATGCTCGTATTGCTGAAGAGAGAGCAGCGATTGAGCTTATTAAAATTACAAGTGATTTATCTTTTGAAAGATCGATTGAGTTAGTTATTTTTAGACATCAATTAATAGACAAAAGATCGAGTGAGATTTTGAATCTACACGAATACGCGAAGAACTTTGTTAATAAACCAATTAATATATTCGAAACTTTAGCAATTGCTAGAGGGATTTCTGACTCTTCAATAGCTCCTTCTAAAATCGACTTAGGTAAACTTACCTTCGAGTGGATTAACGAAAAAGAACAATTTACAGATGTGGCCGCTTTTGTGGTAGAAAAATTAAATTTCGTAAATAACGAAAGTACTTCTATTACGCCTAAAGACGTAGTGCTTTATGGATTTGGTAGAATTGGTCGTTTACTTGCCCGCGAACTTATGGCGCAAGAAGGTAAAGGAGAGCAACTACGTTTAAGAGCGATTGTTTTGCGTAACAACGATGAGCAAAACATCATTAAAAGAGCTTCTTTATTACGCACCGACTCAGTACACGGAAAATTCCCTGGTACTGTAGTAGAAGACATCGAAAACAAAGCGTTAATAATTAATGGCCAAACAGTTAAACTTATAAAAGTGTCTAACCCTGAAGAAGCAGATTATACTGCTTACGGAATAGACAATGCTTTGTTAATAGACAATACAGGTGTATTTACAAATAAGGAAACACTAAGTAAGCACTTAAAAGCAAGAGGTGTTTCTAAAGTATTATTAACAGCTCCAGGAAAAGAGATTCCTAATATTGTATTTGGTGCAAATCACCTAGAATACGATTTAGATACACACAATATTTTCTCTGCAGCTTCCTGTACAACTAATGCTATTACCCCTATTTTAAAAGTAGTAAACGATAATTTAGGAGTTGAAAAAGGTCATATTGAAACGGTTCACGCCTATACCAACGACCAAAACTTGGTTGACAATATGCACAAAAAAGAACGTAGAGGAAGAGCTGCAGCTTTAAACATGGTTATTACAAGTACTGGTGCTGGTAAGGCAGTCGTAAAAGTAATTCCTTCTTTAGAAGGTAAGCTTACTGCAAACGCAGTACGAGTTCCTACTCCAAACGGTTCTTTAGCTATTTTAAACCTTACACTAAACAAAACTACCTCAGTAGAAGAGATTAACACTATTGTAAAAAATGCGGCTTTAGAGGGTGCTTTAGTTGAGCAAATCAACTACTCTATTTCTAAAGAATTAGTTTCTACAGATATTGTGGGTAATAGTGCAGCATCTATTTACGATAGCCCTGCAACTATTGTTTCTCAAGACGGTAAAAATGTGGTACTTTATGTTTGGTACGACAACGAATATGGATACTC
>DKGK01000092.1:9022-11733 GCA_002453265.1 Flavobacteriales bacterium UBA6772
CGCCAAGTGATGCGTTTAGCAAAACACTTAGCTAAAGTTAGAAGACCGATGAACTACTAAGTTTATTTAAAATACAAATAAGCCTCATTCGTTAATTCGAATGAGGCTTATTTTTGTGCAAAGGACTCAACTGATTATTTTTAATTAGCAACCAATAGAGAAGCTTTATTATATTCACTCTTAAGTACATCTAAACGATATATTTAATTGCACCAAATAATACAAATAGTTTGAATTACTCTATAATACGAACTGAAAAGATCTAAATTAAGGCCTAATAAACAAAAGTTAGACTGTTTTTGGTTTGCAAATTTGCTATTTCTAGTTGTGTAAATAAAGTAGACTAAAAAGTCAAACTAATACAAAAATTTGGAATTAAAAATGCCCAGACAAAGAGTCTGGGCATTAAAAAAATTAGGTTCAATTTAGTTTTAGGTTTACTTAACAACCGTAAGTTTTTTCATCACCTTATTAATTCCATCATTAATTTCTACAAAGTATAAACCAATTGCAAAGTCTTTAGTTTGTATAGTAAAATTCAAATTAGCTTGTGTTTGGCTTAAAACCAATTTTCCTTGAACATCGTAAATTCCTACTTGTACATTCTCTGTCCAAATACCAGCTAAAGTAACAGCACATATATCTTTTGCAGGATTTGGATATAAATGTGCAAAGGAAACTTCCGGTACTTCCTCTATAGATACTCCATAATCGTTGTACATTAAAGTACCACCATCTTTTATATTGTCGCAAGCAGTTTGGCTTAGATCTGCACTATAAACACATGCTGTATTTTCTACTTGAAAACGATCTATAATACGCACATCGTCTATACTCCAACCTTCAACTTCTTCGTCTTCATTCCCTTCGTCTGTAACATAAGTAAAACGAATAATGATAGTTTCGCCAATATAATCGGATAAATCTACGAGTGTATTTATAAAACCATCGCTAGTACCCCAGAAAGAATTTATTCCACCTAGCGGAGGAGAAGCTTGAGAAACGCCTCTATAATGACCTCTAAAAATTTCGGAATCTATTGTTTGGTAGTTAATTTCGTCGGTAGAAATAGAAATATAACCACCATCGTAACTAGCTTCTGTACTATACTTATGCCAGAAACTTAAAGTTGGTGCATCTCCTACAACTGTAAAGGGTTCTAAGCCTAGATACGAAACCGATCGGTAATCTACGTTTGGAGCATACCAAGCAAAATCGCCACTATTGGCATCAAAATCAATTAAAGCCCACTCTGGAGTGTCGCCTTCTTCTGCCCAAGTAATCCAATGTAAATCATCATCTTCCATATCGTCTTCAAAAAGAACTTCGCTAAATAAATCTTGGTTTGGACTTACCGAATATGTACATTCTATAGCTTCACCAGTTTGCATATCGCCTAAAGTAAAGGTTAAAATAGAACCATCTGCTTCAACTTCGCAAGTTGAAGATTCACTAATAAAAGTTACATCGGCCTGTAAGGTATCGCTTACAAAAACACCCATAACAGAATCTGGTGTATGGTTGTAAATTTTCAAAGTATAAGCCAAATCGTCAGACGATTTAGCATCTGGTTTAGCAGATTTAATAATTTTCAGTGTTTTAATACATTCTGGGAGGTTGTCGAAAGCTTCAATACCATCTCCTCTATCGCTGTCGGATCCTGCGTATGCAGAATAACCTAAACCTCTACGTGCGAAGGTTTCCCATATCATACATTCATTTTCTCCATTGTATAAGAGTTCATCTGCAAGAATAACAGCATCTCTCATTTCAGTAAAATTAGCATTACAAGGTTGTAATTTCAAACCATCAATTACCAATTGCATCACCATATTATTACCACCTGTACCGTTGTATCTATCGGTATCGTATCCGTAAACATCCGTAAAGTTCCAGTATAAATCCCATATCATAGTTGCCCAAACCGAACCTACACCATGCGGAACAGATTCTGTAATGATATTATCGTATGTCATTGGGTTTAGCCCCATATCTCTACTATAAGGATACGAACGAATTCCTCTACCATCGTTACTTTCGGCAGAAACATAAGTTCCAATTCCACGAGACATTTCACCTGTATCACCTTCTTTAGCTGTCATAGCTAATCCAAAGAAATCGCTCCAACCCTCGCCAGCTTGCTCGTCGCCGTATAAACAGTTACCACCAGTTAAGCGAGATGAAATACCGTGTCCGTATTCGTGTGCAATAATTCCATTGTCGAAATCTCCGTCTAAAAAGCTAGGTCCTGGAGGAGAATTGTTTACAAAAGTGGCGTTCATAACGGCATCTCCAGACAAGAACTCATTAAATTCTACACCATTTGTGTTGCTCATAAAAACAGCAGGAATAGTAACTTCTGCACCATCGGCACCAGCAGCCATACCAATTAAACCGCCCACATTATTGTATACAATTACAGCAATTGCACCAGCATTTTGAGCATTTAATGCCTTTAAACCAAACTCACAAGTACCACGACTTACAAGTGCAATTTTACCTGTTAAATCGTTTACTAGTTCGCCACAACCTTCAATACCGAAAGCAGTACCATCGTCAACAGATACAATATCGCCAATTAGAGGAATACTTGTAATTGTACCAGCCCAATCGGAAGTAGGTGTTACTTCGTAAACGCCCGCAAATTGAGAAGGAGAGTTAACGGTAAATAGGTCAAAAGGATTTTGTGGTTTATCCCAAATATACATTTG
>DKGK01000102.1:0-3716 GCA_002453265.1 Flavobacteriales bacterium UBA6772
ATAGCCATTTACTATTTGCAAAAAAAGAAGGCAAAACAAAGCGACTTTTTTTAAAGTAAATAAACTAAAAGTCTGTAACAAAAATAGATTTAGTTTTTTCATAGTATATATTTAGAATAAAAAGGTTTCTAGTAGAAGCTAATTATTACAATAGTACCTATAATAAGTCTTAGAAAAACCTAAAGTATTTCACCTTACTAACTTTCAGGCAATTCAGTAAGAATTCATGCAAATCAGTAACGAAAAAGAGAGCAAATAAGGAAATAGCTGATTGATATAAACAAATAGATTTTGGTGTACAGCTAAATTTCAAGAACAATAACAACTACTATAACTAGTAAAAGATAGTATTAGGAATAGAAGTAAAGGATAACTTATTGTTCTTACAGACTACTTTACTTTACAGGATCTATTTATTATTAAGAATTAGAAAACATAATATACCCTATTAAGTTTAAGCATTTATAATTCAGTAATTAAAATAGGATTAATAATTAGTCTGTTTTTTTATAATTTAATACAAATTCTTTAGGTGTGAAATTTTTGTGTTTTTTAAACGATGTATAGAAAGGATTATACGAAGAGAAACCAACTTTAAGAGCAAGTGCTTCATAGGTATTTATTTTTAAATAATTCTGGTGAATTAGACTTATTGCATCCTCAATACGGCATTTATTACGGTACTCAGAAAAAGAACATTTAGAATGATACTTAAATAAATAAACCAAATGGCTCTCTGGAACCTTCATAAGACTAGCAACATCAGAAAGCTTAAATTTATTATTTCGGAAAACGAGGTCAGTAGTACAAAGTAAATCTAAAGAACTTGCATAACTAAAAATTTGATCTTTTAATAGGATTTCTAATTTTTGGTCTCTACTTACAAGCTCCGATATGGAAGTTGATGAGATGAGCCAATTGGAATTAATGCGACTTCTAGGAGCAGTAGTAAACTTTAGTAATTTTTTATTTAAAATAGGTAAGCCAAAAAGAATTTGTGGCGATAATAAAAGTTTAGCAAAAATAAACAACCAACATATAGACAAAAGGTAAGGAATACCAGCTCCCAAAATATGACCACTAATATATTCATTAAAAATATAAACTATAACAAAAATGGAGCCAATTATCGTAAATGAAAATAAGTAAATGGTCCAGTTTTTGACTAATTTATAATGAGATTCTGCAATTTGTAGTGTTGTATTTGACCATAATTTAGTATTTAACAATTTGAAACCGTTGTATGCGTAAAGACTGATAAACAAAATGATTAGAAATAAATCTCCTTTTAAACCCCAATAAACCGAAGCGTATAAAAAAGGGACTTTATGAACTGCATAAAAAATAATTACAGCAATATAATGGTACAATCCTTTAAAGCTTAAAGGAGCATTGAGGATTAGTATGTTTTTATAATACAAGTAAAAACTGGGAATAATAGCTAGAAATAAACCAGAGGAAGGCTTTACAAGACCCTGCCAGTTTAAACCATAAGTAGCATAAATGAGAAAACGTGAGGTAACCATCAAAAATATCAGCATTAAATAAATATTAAATAGCTGATTCGATTTATACGACGATATCATAATCGATATTACTACTAGGCCTACAAGCCCAGTTATTAAGAAAATAATATGTACCAACATAAAGTGATGTCTTTAATTAAAGAGTCCAATATATGTAATATATAGCATTCTATATACTTTGTTTTATAAGGTTGTTATTGTGTTATCGACACATTTTTAAAATTAAAACTTGTTCTTGTAAATTTTAATATTAAATTTTCAACATTCAACAAAAAGGTGTATACTTGCAAGGTAAATACTTCTTTCAGGCACATTTCAACAAATCCACAAACTACATTTCGAACATAAGTCAACTCTGACTTATACAGTACCCATAACATATATTTATGTACGATATTTTAGAATTAAAAGGCAAGCTTCTTCCAGAACTACAAGGGATTGCAAAGGAATTAACGATTCCCAAATTTAGAGCATTAAAAAAGATGGACTTAATATATCAGATTTTAGATGTACAAGCTATCAACCCAAAATCGAGTCCAAAGCCAAGTAACGAAGCTAAAGTTACGCCTAAAGAAGTTTCTAAACCTAAGCCTGTAAAAAAGCCTGAGGTAAAAAAAGCAATTGTTAAGAAAACTACTACAGAATTAATTCCTAAAGAAACTAAAACTGTAGAAACTCCTAAAAAAACAATTACAGAAACTGAGGAGAAAAAGCCGGAAGTAAAAATAGTGCCTACAGAAAATGATGGTATTACAAAGCCTACCGATAGAACACTTCAAGCACGTCTTAATCCAGACAAACCGAACCCTAGAGATAAAGCACAACGTCCCAGAAGAAAAAAGGAATCTCAACTAGACCGTATAAAAAAAGCAGAACAAAGAGTTTCGGAACAAAAACAAATTTCTGTTACTGTTAAAAAAGAAGAAACTACAGAGGTTGCAACAGGAGTAAAGAAAGTTTTGGAGCCTAAAAAACAAATTCAAGCACCTATAAAATCGCCTGCAAGAAATTTACAAAATCGTAGAAACGACAAAAAAAATGTTGAATACGAATTTGAAGGTATCGTTAGTAGCGAAGGTGTTTTAGAAATTATGGCAGACGGATATGGATTCTTGCGTTCTTCTGATTATAATTACCTAAGTTCTCCCGATGATATTTATGTTTCTCATTCTCAAATAAAATTATTTGGTTTAAGAACTGGAGATAGTGTAAAAGGAATTGTACGCCCTCCTAAAGAAGGCGAGAAATACTTTCCACTTACAAATATTGATACAATTAACGGGAGAGATCCTAGTTATGTAAGAGATCGTGTTGCCTTTGAACACCTTACACCACTTTTCCCGGACGAGAAATTTAACCTCGCAGACAAAAATGCTGGAACTTCCGCTAGAATTATTGATTTGTTCTCCCCTATTGGTAAAGGTCAACGTGGTTTAATTGTAGCACAACCTAAAACGGGTAAAACAGTTTTACTTAAAGAAGTAGCAAACTCAATCGCTAAAAATCATCCAGAAGTATACATGATTGTACTTTTGATTGATGAGCGTCCGGAAGAAGTTACCGATATGTCGAGAACTGTAAATGCCGAAGTGGTTTCTTCTACCTTTGATGAACCTGCAGAAAGACATGTAAAAGTGGCAAATATTGTTCTCGAGAAAGCCAAGAGAATGGTAGAATGTGGACATGATGTAGTAATATTATTAGATTCTATTACACGTTTAGCTCGTGCTTACAACACGGTATCTCCTGCCTCAGGAAAAGTACTTTCGGGTGGTATTGATGCCAATGCATTACACAAACCAAAACGATTTTTTGGAGCTGCTCGTAATATAGAGAATGGTGGATCGCTTACTATTATTGCAACTGCTTTAGTAGATACAGGCTCCAAAATGGACGAGGTTATCTTTGAAGAATTCAAAGGTACCGGTAACATGGAAATGCAATTGGATAGAAAAATAGCCAATAAGCGTATTTATCCAGCTATAGACCTAGTAAACTCTAGTACCAGAAGAGAAGATTTACTTATGAGTAAAGACGAGCTTCAACGTATGTGGATTATGAGAAAGCACTTAGCAGATATGACTCCTTTAGAGGCAATGGAATTTCTAAAAGATCGTATTAGAAGAACTGAGAACAATGCAGAATTCTTAGTTTCGATGAATAGCTAATATTTTATAACTCACAAAAAAA
>DKGK01000102.1:4055-4818 GCA_002453265.1 Flavobacteriales bacterium UBA6772
AATTTGAATAAAGCCTTTTTTTTGGGGCTATTAATACTGTAGTAAGCCTAAAATAATGTGCATAAAAAAAGCTTCCCAAAGGAAGCTTTTTTATATAAAGTATCTAGCATATTAAACTACACCTTGATCTAACATAGCATCGGCAACTTTTACGAAACCAGCAATATTAGCACCTTTAACGTAATTTACATAACCAGTAGCATCACCACCATGCTTCACACAGGCTTCGTGAATATCTACCATGATAGTGTGTAATTTAGCATCTACTTCCTCGCGTGTCCAATTATAACGCATAGAGTTTTGAGACATTTCTAAACCAGAAACGGCAACACCACCAGCATTTGAAGCTTTACCTGGAGCAAACAAAATTTTATTTGTATCAAATACTTCAATAGCTTCTGGAGTACAAGGCATATTTGCTCCTTCACTAACACTAATACATCCGTTAGCAACTAAAATAGCTGCTTCTTCAGCGTTTAGCTCATTTTGAGTAGCACAAGGTAAGGCTACATCACACTTAATAGACCAAGGTCTTTTTCCTTCGTGAAATTCGCAACCGTATTTATCAGCGTAAACTTTAATACGACCTCTTTTCACATTTTTCAAGTCCATAACGAAAGCTAATTTCTCAGAATCAATTCCCTTAGGATCGTATATATAACCTGAAGAATCGGATAATGTAACTACTTTACCACCTAACTCTGTTACTTTTTCACAAGCATACTGAGCAACGTTTCCAGATCCAGAAATAACCACTGTTTTA
>DKGK01000073.1:0-2883 GCA_002453265.1 Flavobacteriales bacterium UBA6772
AAATAGTCAAGATTCTTCTGATAGCTTCACCGAGCATATAGAATCGATGTCTAATCTAAGTACCGATGCCTCTAATTTAGAGCGGATAAACCGATGGAAGTCTGCAATTAGATTATTTGAAGAAAGACCACATGTAGGATGGGGAGCTGGGACTTATCAATTTAATTATGCACCTTACCAAAATCATTTCGAAAAAAGTATTATTAGCACTAATGCGGGTAATATGGGGAATGCACATAGCGAGTATTTGAGTATGCTTGCCGAAACTGGGTGGCCAGGTTTGTTAATCTTTCTTGTGATGATCGGTCTAATATTAACAAAAGCAATAATATTGTATCATAAGTTATACGATAGGCAAGAGCAATGGATGGTAATGGCTTGTATATTAGGCTTGATTACTTACTTTACGCATGCCTTTTTGAATAACTTTTTAGACATGGACAAAGCTTCAGTGCCTATTTGGGCTTTTGTAGCTATTATAGTTGTTTTAGATCAACGACAACAGAACAGAGAAATTACTGCATAAAAAAAGAGGAGCATTCGCTCCTCTTTTTTGTACTATAAAACTATCAATTAAGATTTTACTCTTTCTTGGTATGCCCCTTTTGTAGTATCTATTTTAATTTTATCACCTTCGTTAATAAAGAGTGGTACGTTTACAGTAGCACCTGTTTCAACCGTCGCAGGCTTAAGGGCATTTGTAGCGGTATTTCCTTTTTCGCCTGGCTCAGTATAAGTGATTTCTAAAACTACAGAAGAAGGTACATCACAAGTAAGTGGGTTCTCTTCGTCAGCATCAAATACAACTTCTACGATCTCACCTTCTTTCATAAACTGAAATCCGCCAACAATTGTTTTCTCTAAGAAAATCTGCTCGAATGTCTCTGTATGCATAAAGTGAAATCCGGTGTCTTCAGGATATAAGTATTGATATCTTCTAGATTCAACTCTTACGGCTTCAATTTTTGCTCCCGAAGGAAAAGTATTGTCTAGTACCTTCCCTGTAGTTAAACTCCTTAGCTTGGTTCTCACAAAAGCAGGTCCTTTACCTGGTTTTACATGAAGGAATTCTATAACTTTAAATAAGTCGTGGTTGTGTTTTATGCACAATCCATTTTTAATGTCTGATGTACTTGCCATAATGGAAAATTTAGTTGTCCAAGATATTAATTTAATTTGAGGCTTTCAATGTTTTAATTCTTCAATGTGAAGTGTATTTTTACAAAAAAAGTATTCGTCTTCTATATTGTTAGAACAAACTATTACAAGTTTGTTTTTTGAGTATGTATTTGCTAGGTCCTTATACCACGCTATGCCTTTTTTATCTAAGTTAGAAATGGGTTCATCTAAAAGAATAATACTCGATTCGCTTAACCAAGCTAAGGCTAAACGAAGTCTTTGCTTCATCCCTGACGAAAAGTTTTTAATGAGCTTTTCAGAAGAGTCTTCCAAATAGGCAATCTCAATAAATTCGGTAATCGAAATATCTTTTTGTAACGGTTTAAATTTTGTATAAAAGGCTAGAAATTCTGTTAAATACATTTCGTTAATCAGCTCAAAATAAGGCGCTGCATAAGTAATATGCTCATTCCAGTTTTCTAGTTCTATTTTTTTTTCATTAATTTTCAACTCCTGCTTTCCCTCGCTAGGAGATAAGAAACTAGAAATTAATTTTAATAAAGTAGATTTTCCTGATCCATTGGCTCCTTGAATTACATAGGTTCCTGGAATTTGAAATGTATAAGAAACATTTCTGAAAATCCAATCTTTTTGAAATTTCTTCGCAATATTTACTAAACTTAAGCTCACTATTTTAGACCGTATCCTTTCATAATTCCTCTTTGAGACGAACGTATGAAACTTGTGATTTCATCCCTTTCTTTACTTGCAGGGAAATCAGTGTCTATAACTTCTAATGCCTGAGAAATATTATTATTCGACTGGAATACTTGTCTGTAAATATCTTGAATCTCTGCAATTTTTTCAGATGTGAAACCTCTTCTTCGTAATCCAATTGAATTTATACCAACAAACGAAACGGGTTCTTTAGCTGCCTTTACATAAGGAGGAATATCTTTCCGAATTAAAGACCCACCAGATATCATAGCATGTGCACCTATTGTTACAAACTGATGTACTGCAGATAATCCACCTAAAATAGCATAATCACCCAAGGTAACATGGCCTCCAATAGCTACATTATTTACAATAATACAATGATTCCCTATGACGCAATCGTGTGCTACGTGTGCATACGCCATTAATAAACAATTATCGCCAACTATAGTTTTACCTGAAGCGTCTGTACCACGATTAATGGTAACACATTCTCTAATTGTTGTGTTGTCGCCAATAATTACTAGGCTATCTTCTCCACCGAATTTTAAATCTTGTGGAATAGCAGAAATTACAGCACCAGGAAAAATTCTACAATTTTTACCAATACGTGCACCTTCCATAATAGTAACATTAGGTCCAATCCAAGTACCTTCACCAATTTCTACATTTTTATAAATAGTAGTAAAAGGTTCAATAACTACGTTTTGAGCTATCTTCGATTGTGGATGTATGTATGCTAGCGGCTGATTCATATTAGTTTTTTTTAGCAATTTGAGCCATTAATTCGCCTTCCATCACAATTTTATTTCCTACAAAGGCACGACCAAACATATGGCAAATACCTCTACGGATAGGACTCACTAATTCCATCTCAAAAATTAAGGTGTCTCCAGGTAATACTTTGTGTTTAAACTTAACCTTATCTATTTTCATAAAGTAGGTAAGGTAGTTTTCTGGGTCTGGTACAGTATTAAGTATTAAAATACCTCCTACTTGTGCCATCGCTTCAACTTGTAATACACCAGGCATTACTGGAGCTCCAGG
>DKGK01000073.1:3272-8485 GCA_002453265.1 Flavobacteriales bacterium UBA6772
ACCAAGCTCTAAAATTTTATCGACTAATAAAAATGGAGGTCTATGTGGTAATGTATCCATAATTTGGTGAATATCCATTACAGGAGGAACATTTTGGTCGTAAACAGGAGGTTGGTTCTTTTGTTTTTTCATTACTTGTTTAATTATCTTAGCAAAGGTAGTATTTGGACCGTGCCCAGGTTTATGTGCTATTATTCTTCCTTTTATTGGTGCTCCAACGAGCATTAAATCACCTACTACATCAAGTAATTTATGTCGTGCAGCTTCGTCATCATGTCTCAAAGAAAGGTTATTTAAATATCCATCTTTACAAACACCGATTGTATCTTTCTTAAAAATTGAAGCTAACCTGTTTAATTCATTTTCTTCAACTTTATCTTCTACATAAACAATAGCATTACTAAGGTCTCCACCTTTTATAAGTCCATGTTTAAGTAGTAATTCTAGTTCGTGCAAGAAGCAAAATGTTCGTGCATTTGCATAATCTTCTTCAAACTCGTTAATAGATTTTAATTCAGTTTTTTGAAATCCGAGTACTCTAGAATCGTAATCTATACTTACCGAAACACTAAATTCATCTGCAGGAAATGCTTGAATTTTAATACCAGTTTCTGAATCTTCATAGCATATTTCTTCCCTTACCACAAAGTATTTACGCATAGCGTTTTGTGCTAAAGGCTTTGCTTTGTTAAGTGCTTTCATAAACTGAATAGAGCTTCCATCAAGTATAGGAGGCTCTTCACCATTCAGTTCTATAAGTAAATTATCAAGTTTAAGTCCGGCACAAGCTGCAAGCACATGCTCTATAGTTTGAAGTTTTACTCCTTTTTTGTCTAGAGTAGTACCTCTATCTGTCTCAGTAACATATTTAACGTCTGCTTCAATAATAGGATGTCCTTCGAGGTCAATTCTCTTAAAACTAATACCGTGATTTATTGGAGCAGGTTTAAAGGTAAGCGTTACCTCTTGCCCTGTATGAAGTCCAATTCCACTAATACTAACCTCGTGTTTTATGCTGTGTTGTTGATCCATTTATTGTTTACTAAGCTGTTTTTCTAATTCTTCTATCCTGCTAACTAATTTAGGTAGTTTCCTAAAGTATACATATGAGCGCTGAAAGTCTTTTATGTCGAATGCTAAAGGACCTTGAAGTATTTTACCTTCTACTTTTATTTCTGATGCTATTCCTGATTTTCCTGCAACTTTTACATTGTTTGCTACAGTTAAATGTCCTGCAATAGCAACTTGTCCACCTATCATGCAGTTGCTACCAATTTTGCTAGAACCTGCAACAGCTGTTTGAGATGCAATAACCGTATTTTCTCCAATTTCTACATTGTGTGCTATTTGGATTAAATTATCCAACTTTACTCCCTTATGTATAATTGTTGAGCCCATTGTAGCTCTATCGATACAAGTATTTGCTCCAACTTCTACACCTTCTTTTATGAGAACATTTCCCATTTGCGGAATTTTGTCGTAGGAATTCCCAGTATTTGGAGCAAATCCAAATCCATCGGCACCTATTACAGCGCCTGAATGAATAGTAGTGTTTCGCTCAATCTCACAATTTTCGTAGATTTTAACACCTGCGTAAACCGTACAACCATCGCCAATATGAACATTGTCGCCAATATAGCTATTAGGATAAATTTTCACCTTGTCTCCTAATTTTACATTTTTCCCGATATAGGCAAAAGCACCAATATATACATCAGAACCTAAAGTAGAGGAGTGGTGTATATAACTTGGGATTTCAATTCCTCTTTTTTCCTTTTGTAAATCTTCTACTATACGCATAAGTTGGGCGAAAGAAGCATATGCATCTTTTACTCGTATTAGAGCAGGGGTAAAGGGTTTTTCGGCTACAAAAGAGTTGTTTACAATAACTACCGACGATTTAGTGGTATACAAGTAATCGTTATATTTTGGATTAGCTAAAAAAGAAAGAGAATTAGAAACACCTTCTTCAATTTTTGTAAGCTGATTCAAAATTACACTTGAGTCACCTTCAACAATCCCATTAAGCAATTCTGCTATTTGTTTTGCGGTAAATTTCATAGTGTGCTAAAATACAAATTTTCTAGAGTACACACTCTTTTGGATAACACAGAAAATACTTTGTTACCGTTTTGGCTAAAACAGAAATATTTAGTTGGTCTGCAGCTTCAGCAATATCTATAATATTACCGTCTTTATACAGTAAATTTATCTTGTCTTTTTTAGGGTTGTATGCCTTGTTGTTTATTTTGTTTGAGAAAACTAAATGCTTACTCTCACTAGCATTTATATCGTAATAGCGTTCCGTTTTTTGCTGAATTTTTAAAATGTAATCAGCTTCGAAAGGCTTGTTTTGTAACTCTATTTTTAAGAGCTTTCGCTGAATGATTTTTTGACTTAATAATGATAAAATTTTATCGCTATGATGCACCCATTCTTTAATAGAAGTCATGATGTCGAAATCGTCTAACTGACAAAATAGGTCGAGTAAGCGATAGTTCGAGTTGAAATCTTCTAAAGTATAGTTGTTTTGTAAGAAGGTTTTTAATGCTGAGGTAGCAAATAAATCTTCTCCTTGTTGAACCAATAATTTTGCTCTTTTTAAAACTTCAACCAAGCTAAATTCTGCCGATAACACTGTTTTATGTAAATAGACTTGCCAGTACATTAAGCGTCGAGCAATAATAAATTTCTCCACCGAGTAAATTCCTTTCGCATCTACAACTAACTCTCCATTACTTACATTAAACATACTTATAATTCTGTCGGAGTTTATAACCCCTTCAGAAACGCCAGAGTAAAAACTATCTCTTTTTAAATAATCTAATCTATCCACATCGAGCTGACTTGAAATAAGCTGGTGTAAGAATAATTTAGGGTACTTATTTTGAAATATTTGAATAGCTAAAGACAATTTACCGTCAAATTCTTCGTTAAGCCTATCCATAATCATCATAGAAATATGCTCATGATTTACGCCATTTACGATACTATGCTCTAGTGCATGCGAAAAGGGACCATGTCCGATGTCGTGTAAAAGTATGGCAACCAAAACAGCTACTTCTTCCTCTTCTGTTATCTCATGTCCTTTAGATTGCAGTGTTTTTATGGCTCGTTGCATTAAGTGCATTGCTCCTAAAGCATGATGAAATCTTGTGTGGTAGGCTCCTGGGTAAACCAAATAGGTGAGTCCAAGCTGTGTTATTCTTCGCAGCCTTTGGTAGTAGGGATGTTCTATAAGGTCGAAAATAAGCTCGTTATGTATCGTAGTAAACCCATAAATTGGGTCGTTAAGAATTTTGTGTTTATTGGTGGTTATGGACTTCAATTTTACTAATTTTATTCAAGTTTTTGAAAATACTAAAGTACTAAATATCTATGGAAAAAGTAAGAATCCTTTGGGTGGATGACGAGATTGATTTGTTGAAGCCCCACATCCTATTTTTAGAAAGTAAAGGCTACGATTTATCTACCGCTAATAACGGAGAAGATGCATTAGAACTAATTGATGAATCGGATTTTGATATCATCTTTTTAGATGAAAATATGCCCGGCATTTCTGGCTTAGAAACGCTTAATAGAATTTCCGAGCAGTATTCTATCCCAGTGGTAATGATTACCAAAAGTGAGGAAGAATATATTATGGAGGAAGCTTTGGGTTCAAAGATTTCCGACTACCTCATAAAACCTGTTAACCCGCATCAAATTCTATTGTCTTTAAAAAAGACTTTAGATACTAAACGACTGGTTAATCAATCGGTAACCTCTAAGTACCAAAAGGAATTCAGAGAAATTAGTATGGCATTAATGGATGTTCGCAGTTTAAAAGATTGGGAAGAAATCTATTTAAAATTAGTGCATTGGGAAGTAGAACTCGATAAAATTGATGCTACTGGAATGGTAGAGATTTTGGAAATGCAAAAAAGTGAAGCCAATTCTCAGTTTTTTAAGTATGTTAAAAACAACTACGAGTCGTGGTTAAGGGAAAGTGAAGACAAACCTGTTCTCTCACATACTTTACTTAAAGAAAAAGTATTCCCTCATCTAAAAGAATCCAAGCCAAGCTTTTTTATACTTATTGATAACCTTCGTTACGATCAGTGGAAAATCCTTCAACCAATAATAGAGGAGTGGTTTAAAATAGAGGAGGAAACTACTTTCTGTAGTATATTGCCTACTGCAACTCAATATTCTCGCAATTCAATTTTTTCTGGTTTAACCCCCTTAGGAATCTCAAAAAGATTTCCGCATTTATGGAAAAACGACCATGAGGAAGGTGGAAAAAATTTACACGAAGCGGAGTTTTTAGAAGATCAATTACAACGATTTGGGCTCGGCGATAAAAAATACAGCTACCACAAAGTAGTTCGAAAACAATATGGCGAGCGTTTGGTTAATCAGTTTAATAATTTACTGAAAAACGATTTTAATGTAATTGTTTACAATTTTGTGGACATGCTTTCGCATGCCAAAACAGAAATGGATATGATTCGTGAACTAGCAGGAACTGATAAGTCGTATAGAGCCTTAACAAAAACATGGTTCGAGAATTCATCTCTTTTAGAAATGTTAAAAAAGATTTCGGAGTCTGGGGCAGATTTGTTCCTCACAACAGATCATGGAACTATTAATGTTGGTACTCCTTCTCAGGTGGTGGGAGATAAAGAGACTTCTTCTAACTTGAGATATAAAACAGGAAAACGTTTGCAATACCAAACGAAAGATGTAATGGTCGTAGAAAATCCAGAACACTATTTTTTACCTGCGGCTAATATTTCTTCAAGTTATATATTTGCTAAAGAAAATGTGTACTTAACCTATCCGAATAACTACAATCATTTTGTAAAATATTTTAAAGATACCTACCAACATGGTGGTATTTCTTTAGAAGAAATGATTTGCCCTTTTGTTCGATTGTCTGCAAAATAAATGAAAATCATAGCTAATTCTTTAGACGATTTACCTGCTATAGCAGCAAAAATTATAAGTACTTATCCTCAAAAAATAATCGGATTTTATGGGGAGATGGGAGCTGGTAAAACAACTTTTATTAAAGTGTTATGCACTTATTTAGGCGTTGTTGAAAGCGAAATTTGTAGTCCAACTTATTCTATAGTAAACGAGTATTTAACAGTGAATAAAAACGTTGTTTACCATTTCGATTTTTATAGAATTAAGAGCGAGCAAGAAGCTTTTGATATGGGCTATGAGGA
>DKGK01000073.1:8868-11054 GCA_002453265.1 Flavobacteriales bacterium UBA6772
CTCTTGCCGAACGATCTCTTAAAAATTCACATTGAGACTGATTCGAATAAACGTATATTTACACTAGACGAATCTAATTCCTAAGTATGAGTAAGCCAGATATCCTAAGTTTTTTGCACGATGAGTTTATGAAGACACAACCAGAAATGCTTGAGTTAGCAACCAAAAAACAATCTTTGTTTATTGGTATTCCTAAAGAAAATGCTTTTCAAGAACATCGAGTTCCTCTTGTTCCTGGTGCTGTAGCACTCTTGGTTAGTAACGGGCATAAAGTTTTTGTAGAAACCAATGCTGGTATTTCTAGTTCTTTTAGCGATCGGGAATACAGCGACTCGGGGGCTAAAATTTGTTACGATGTAAAAGAGATTTATCAGGCAGATATCATCTTAAAAGTTGAGCCACCTACTTTAAAAGAGTTAGATTATTTTAAGCATAATCAATGTTTAATTTCTGCTCTTCAACTAAAAACACAAACTGCGGCATACTTTAAAAAACTAATGGATAAGAAAGTTACTGCAGTAGCTTTCGATTATATTCAAGATGAAACAGGTTCTTTTCCAATAGTGCGTTCTATGAGCGAAATTGCAGGAACTTCATCTATCTTAATTGCAGCAGAATTATTAAGCACTTCTGCAGGTGGTAGAGGTATGTTAATGGGTGGTATTGCCGGAGTAAGTCCAACTCAAGTTGTTATTGTTGGTGCAGGTACTGTTGCAGAATATGCCGCTCGATCGGCCATGGCTTTGGGTGCTTCAGTAAAAGTATTCGACAATTCTATAGCACGCTTAAGAAGAATTCAGAATGACTTAAATTTACGAGTTGCCACTTCTATACTGCAACCTAAAGTATTAGAGAAAGCATTAAAAAGAGCTGATGTTGTTATTGGCGCTTTGCGTGCTGAAAGTGGTAGAACACCTTGTGTTATTTCCGATGAAATGGTTCAGAAGATGAAATCTAAATCTGTGATTATTGATGTAAGTATAGACCAAGGGGGTTGTTTTGAAACATCAGAAATTACGAGCCATGAAACACCAACTTTTATAAAGCACGATGTAATTCACTATTGTGTACCTAATATTGCATCGAGGTCATCCAAAACAGCTTCTTATTCTCTAAGTAATATCTTAGCACCACTTTTATTGAAAGTTGGCGATGGTGGGGGTGTACAAGGTATGTTATTGCGTTCGCCTAATATTAGGGGAGGGGTTTATGTATATAATGGAATTATTACAAACAAGGGTATTGGCACTTGGTTTCAATTGCAGTACAAGGAAATAAGACTACTTTTGGGGCTTTAAATTTAAGAGCATGTTAAGAAGAATCTTTTTATACTTAGTTGGTGTTGGACTTGGAGTTGTACTGTCCATAATGTTTTTTGGCGATAGAGATATAGATTTCTCCTATTTCCCTAATGCTCGTACCGTAAAGCATTTAAGAGCTCAAAGTTTTACTATTTCAGAAAAAGCTATGTGCCAGCTCACTTGTTTAGGTCTTAATGTCAGTTCTTTTGAGAAGGTTTTTAAAGACGGCGATTTAGACGTAGATTTTGGTGCTAGCGATGTAGATGGAATGTGCCGTTCTTACAGAATTGAAGTAGAAGATCAATCTTATGCAAGTTTTATACTCGACGATTGTGATAGTCTTTCTAATGTATTGAGCTTAGAAACAAGTGCTTGTGTTTGTGACTAGGGTTCTATTTAAGTCTATTTATCTACTTACTCATCTTCCTTCTTTTTATCTCTTCTTGAATTAAATTCAATTCTCTACTTGTTTGTCCGGCGATAGAAGTGTTTTCTTCTGCTCTACGAATAAGGTAAGGAAGAACATCTTTTACAGGGCCGTAGGGTACATATTTTACCGTATTAAAACCATCTTCAGCTAAGTTAAAACTAATGTGATCGCTCATTCCTAAGAGCTGAGCGAAGTATACTTTCGGATCGTTTTTTTCTATTTCATTCAATTCCATCAGCTTAATTAACTCCAAAGAACTCTCCTCGTTATGAGTTCCAGCACAAATAGAAATACCGTGAATGTTTTCGCAGGCATACTCTAAAGCTAGATTGTAGTCTGTATCGCAAGCTATTTTATTTGCTTGTATAGGTGTGTTATAGCCATTCTTTAAAGCACGCTCATTTTCCTTTTCCATATACGCACCTCTTACCAATTTCATTCCTAAGAAATATCCA
>DKGK01000010.1 GCA_002453265.1 Flavobacteriales bacterium UBA6772
ACACCGTATAGAGTATTAAAAGACGATGTAGAAATAAATTTATTACCTAAAAAATTTAATCAATTAAACGATAAAGTATATACAGGAATCGATTATATGAGTCGTATTCACATTCTACCAATTGTAGCTTGGAATAAACTCTATAAACGTATTTTTCTGCAACAGAATAACATTTTATTTAAAGAGAGAAAATACGAAGATGTATGTTTTACCTTGGAGGTAATGTATAAAGCAGATAGGGTGCAAAATACAAATACACCTTTTTATAATTATATAATTCGCGAAGGATCGATAATGACATCCAAAGTGAGTAAAAGCTCTATAGATGAGGCAATGGAATTATGCTACGACTTGGAGGCTTTGTATAACGATACAAATAAGAACAGTCAAATTGAGAAAAGTTTTTTCTATGGATTTATTGGCTTACAAAAATTGCTTTCTGACTACGAATCGAACGAGCACAAGAGAAGGGTCAATAAACTACTAAAGGCATTACATAAGAAGTATCGCTGGGGGATATTAAAAGCTGATAAACTTGGCATAATTCAAAGATTATCATTGTTTGTGACTCCCAAGCTTTCCTTATTCTTAATTCAAAAATCTAAAGGGTGAAAATTGTTGTAATTACTTCTAGGTATCCTAGCGAAAACAAACCGTATAACCATATGTTCGTTCATATGAGGTGCCTCGAGATGCAACAAAAAAATATAAATGTAACAGTTTATGTGCCATCAAAAACATTCGATTCTTATATCTATGAGGGTGTAAAAGTACAGAAGATGGTTACTACAGAAATCATTAAACTACTGGATAAGCAGTCAGTCATTTATTTACACTTATTAAATATATATCCATTTAGTAAAGACAACGGATGGCCGATTTATAAGCATATAATGAAATGTAATTTACAAACAGTAATGTATGTTCATGGAAGTGAGGTACAAAAGTACACGGCACGTTGGTATGAATTCAATTATAGAATTTCAGATATTCTGAAATGGATTAAAAGAGATTGTTTTGTTATTCCAAAAATGAAACAGTTTTTCAGAAATCAAAAAAATAAATATCCTTTTGTTTTTCCTTCTTTATGGATGAAAGAGGATACCGAGAGAAATTTAAATTTGACTATTAGCGATTATAAAATAATACCAAATGGGATTGATACCTCATTTTTTGAATTTAAAAATCAAGTAGACAAACGATTCAAAATCGTAACAATTCGTTCACTTTCAAATAAAGTTTACGACATAGAAAAAACCATTGAAGTATTAGATAATTTGCCCGAAAAATACACCCTCGATATTTATGGGGAAGGTATTTATAAGAATAAATATCAAAAATTAATTGCCTCTAAAAAACTAGAAAATAGAGTGAAAATAATTTCTAGATTTTTAGAGAGATCAGAAATGAAGAAGCTTTTTTTAAACTACGGGGCATTTATCTCCACAACTAGAATGGACTCTCAAGGAGTAACCATGATGGAGGCAGCATCTTCTGGCTTGCTAGTGGTGACAACAGATAATTCTTCTAAAAAAGAATTTATTCAAGATGCTGTAAATGGTATCTTAGCCAATTCTGCTGAAGAAATAGCAGCTAAAATAGTTGCTATAACAAGCAATAAAAGTCGCTTTGAGGAAATTGTTGTTAAGGGTAGAAAATCTATAGAAAATATTGATATCTCTAAAACAGTAAAAAAGGAAATCGAACTCTTAGAAAAAACCTTTTAGTCATGCTCGAATTACAAAAATTAGATAAATATATTGTTTTGTTAATGCTCGCATTACTACCTATGGACATGATTAATAGTATAATGCTCAAAAATGAGATTATACTACCAATAACTCTTGGTCAGTTATTTAAACTTATAATTATTGCTGTATTGTTTTTTCGATTCTATTTATTCAATTTTAAACTACTACTCACTTCTTGTTTGTTGTTTTTGCTGCTGCTTATACCTAGTTTCTATCAAATATTTATACAACTTGATGCTAGCTTTTTATTTAGTGACATAGTTAAAGTGAGTAAGTATTTAATGCCTTTATTGAGTTTCTACTTTTTTAGGGAGTACATTAAACGACAAGAGCCCACAGAAATAAAAAAACTATTTAACTTGGTTTGGTTTTCTTATATCGTATTAGTAGTTAACATTTTAATGAAATATGTAGGATTCGGATATCCGATGTACGCATCTGGAGATATTGGAAGTAAAGGTTTGTTTTATGCAGGAAATGAAACCTCAGCCTTGTTAATTATTCTTACCTCAATTTTGGCATATGAGATGTTTTTCAAGAAAAAGGGCTGGCAATTTTACCTTTTCACGATTTTTAGTTTGTTTATAGGTTTAAGTATTGGTTCTAAAACAGGAACCTTGGGGGTCTTGTTACTTTTAGTATTAATACCTCTCAAACGTCCATCAATAAAATCAAATACTGAAGAATTTAAAAAACTTGGATATAAAGTTTTTGGTTTCATTCCAATAATGGCCTTTGGTACATGGATCGCCTTAAAGCATACTTCTGGATACGGACGAATAAGTTACTATTGGGAAAAGCTAGATGTATTCACTTTTATATTATCACATAGAAATTTTTTCTGTGCAGACTCTTATAGTATTTACCAATCAAAATACAACTTCATTGAAAGAATTATAGGAGTAGGTCAGACCAAATATGAATTATTAAATAATTTCAAAATTATAGAAATTGATATTGCAGACATCTTTTTTGCCTTTGGCTTTATTGGTTTATTTTTATTTGTATTTTTAATTTTTAATTTGATGAGTCAATCATGGAAGCTATCAAAACTAAAAGAACATCCTTATACAAATTTTGTATTTTTAATGGTCTTTGTTCTACTTGGTATTTCATCTATTGCTGGTCATGTTTTTAGTTCAGGAATGTCCGCAGTTTTCATTGGTCTATTATTCAGTTTAATGTATATAAAGGAAAATGTTGTACTTAAGAAATAATAGTCTGCCATATATATCGTTTGCATTTGCATTTGCACTACCCTTTGCAAATGGACTAAATAATTATGTTTTAGCTTTATTCTATTTTGTAGTAGCTCTACTTCTTTTGTCAAAACAACTAAATTTTCAAAAATCGAATATTTCTACCGTATTATATTCTACAATACTATTAATGATTCCATTTCTTTGGAGCTTTTTTATTGTAGATAACAGTACTGATGTGTTAATTGCTCTAGAGAGAAGGTTAAGCTTTATACTAACCCCAATTGCTTTTCTATTTATACCTAATAAGGATATTGTACGAATAAAGAATTTTAGTTTAAAAGGCTTAACTATTGGGGCGGTACTATCCTCATTTTTATTAATCGTATTGGTGTTAAATAAATACTATAGCCTAAAACCTTTTTTTACTGTCGATAATGATTTATTTAATTATTTTCATATAAACACTAACTTCACAAATCCAATTGATATTCACCCATCCTATTTGGGGCTCTACCTATTAACTTCTGTAGTAATCTTATTATTTACTGATGTTTTTGTTTCTAAAATTTGGAAATCATTATTTGTTGGACTATTATCTTTATCTGTATTATTTGTAAACTCAAGAATAGTACTCGGTCTATATTTTCTTTTAATCTTACTCTATTGTGGTCTGTTTTTTCAATCTAAATTCAAAAAGAGAAAACTAACAGTAATTAGTACCAGTATATTGATGACTATAGTAGTCGTAATCTTTTTTAGTCTTTTTAAAAATACTTACTTATTTCAGCGTATAAGTAAGGAAACCACTTGGGAACTAACGCACCAAGTTGGTACTAATTACAATAGAAAAGGAAGTGGAGACTCTAGAGTAGCTAGATGGTGTGCAGCAATAGAAGTCTTAAGGGAACATCCTTTTATTGGTCACGGTATTTCGATGGAAACTGAAGTTTTGAAAAGTCAGTATATTAAAATGGGAATGAATACTGCTGCAAGAGAAAATTACAATTCTCATAATCAATTTTTAGGCTTTACTATTGAAGGTGGGATTTTAGCTCTTATTTTATTTTGTTTTTATTTAATCTTCAATATAAATTTCACATTAAAATCAAGAGATTTTTTGGGCTTATTCTTTTTTGTCTCTATAATTGCAATCTGCCTAGTCGAGAATTTATTGGTTAGAAATGCTGGAATAACATTCGTTAGTTTTTTTAGTACTATTTTTCTTTTTACTAATTTCCATCAATCAAAAATTAATTCTAAGAAAATTTAATCCCACACCAAAACTTATATATAGAGTATTTATGATAGACGGCTATGCAAGTAAAATTATTATTACTATTTTTGTATCTAATAAATAGTTCTTATTTATTTTCAATAGCCCTAAAACCTTAATGCCTAACAGAATACACATTCTAAATACTACTATC
The DNA here is from genome assembly GCA_002453265.1 of Flavobacteriales bacterium UBA6772. GTDB lineage: Bacteria > Bacteroidota > Bacteroidia > Flavobacteriales > UBA7430 > UBA6772. The sequence goes on from DKGK01000010.1 coordinate 4,381, forward strand.
GATAATTATTCTATGAGCCATACTCTAGATATTATCGATCAAAGTATTTCTAACAACAAGAGCTTACACCATGTGGTTGTAAACGCCGGGAAAATTGTAGCCATGCAAGAGGACGCGCAATTAATGCAATCTGTAAACAAGGCAGATTTAATTAATGCAGATGGACAAGCAGTTGTATGGGCTTCTAAAGTTTTGGGGGACCCTTTAAAAGAAAGAGTTGCTGGAATTGACTTGATGTCAAATCTCGTTGACTTAGCACATAAAAAAGAATATAAAATTTTCTTTTTAGGAGCTAAAGAAGAAATCGTAAAAAAAGTGGTACAAAAATACAGCCATCAGTATTCTAATAATATTATTGCAGGATACAGAAACGGCTATTTTTCTACTGAAGATGAAAAAAATATAGCACAACAAATAGCAGATAGCGGAGCACAAATACTATTTGTTGCTATAAGTTCCCCAACCAAAGAAAACTTTCTTTATAATCATAGAAAAACACTAGCTAAAGTTAGTTTTGTAATGGGCGTAGGTGGTAGTTTCGATGTAGTTTCTGGTTTAGTTAAAAGAGCTCCTTTATGGATGCAAAACACTGGCTTAGAGTGGTTGTATAGACTACTTCAAGAACCGCAAAGAATGTGGAAAAGATACTTAGTTGGAAATACTAAATTCATTTTGTTAGTATTTAAAGAATGGTTAAAAATAAAGCTGCGTTGAAAGTGTAGCTTGTACAGATAACAAAATTGTGCATAGAGGATATTCAAATTTACTAAAACCCATAATGACCTCAATCGATCTATCGATTATTAATGGGGTGATGTGTTATATGAACCCCGTTTTGTACTTAGATTTGGTTTATATTCTGTTCTTTAATGCAGCTTGGTTGTTAATTTCGTTCAACAATCAATTTTATAATCTTTATAGAAATGCACGTCCATCAAAAGCTGTTTACCTTATAATAGCTCAATTTTCTACATTTTTCCTAGCCTATTTTACATACTTCGGAATCTTTAAAGAAGGGAATGCAGTAAATGATCAACTCGTAACATTACTCTTAATTTACTCTTTAATTGTAGTCTCCAAACTAAGTATTGTAATCCTATTAAAAGGGTATCGTATTGCTGGGGGTAACTACAGAAATGTTATTATTATTGGAGAAGATGAAAGTGTTTCTGTTCTTAGAAAATATTTTAATTCTCGTTTAGAATTAGGGTATAGGCTAAAAGGATACTTCTCTGATACAGAAAATAATGAAGGGAAATTTTTAGGTAAAATCTCTGAAAGCTTTAATTTTGCGAAAGAGAATAATATCGATGAGATATACCTATCCATGAACTCTATTTCTAAAGAACAAATTAAGGAATTTGAAATTTTTGCAGATAATAATTTAATCACCCTTAAATTAGTTCCTGATTACAAAGGAGTATTCAGAAAAATGGAAGCTGTACAATACTACGACTATTTGCCTGTAATATCTTTTAGACAACTACCTTTAGACGACGTTTTCAGACGCTTTATTAAGCGATTATTTGACATCGTTTTTTCAGGCTTGGTTATCACACTATTACTATCTTGGCTAATCCCAATTATCGCCATATTAATTCGTTGGGAATCCAAAGGTCCTATATTTTTCAAACAAAAAAGGGATGGCTTAAATGGTAGAGCTTTCGGCTGTTATAAGTTTCGATCTATGAAATCGAATACACAAGCAAACGAAATACAAGCCACTAAACAGGACGCTAGGATTACCAAAATGGGTGCTTTTATGCGTAAAACAAGTATAGATGAATTACCTCAATTTATTAACGTACTTATAGGAAATATGAGCGTTGTAGGACCTCGTCCTCACATGCTACAACATACTCAAGAATTTTCGAAAAGCGTAAACAAATATATGGTGCGTCATTTTGTGAAACCCGGAATTACTGGCTTGGCACAGATTAAGGGTTATAGAGGAGAAATAAAAGTTAAGACTGACATTAACAACAGGGTGAAATTTGATGTCTTTTATTTAGAAAATTGGTCTTTAATTTTAGATGTTAGAATCGTTTTACAAACTGTTTCAAACGCAATTAGCGGAGAAGAAAATGCGTACTAGTTGTCCACCTTATTAGTATTTTAGTATAAATTTATTTAAACCTATTTCATGTCTCATACAATACACCATTCGCGCAAACAACTAAAATACGATATCGCTTATTTAAAAATGTCTTTAGAATGGGCAAACTTATCTTATTGCGAACGTAAACAGGTTGGGGCATTAATAGTAAAAGATCGAATGATTATTTCTGATGGCTATAATGGAACTCCATCGGGATTTGAAAACGTTTGTGAAACGGATACTGGAGACACTAAATGGTACGTTTTACATGCCGAAGCAAATGCAATTTCTAAGGTTGCTCGTTCTACTCAAAGTACAGAAGGGGCAACACTTTATCAAACCTTATCTCCTTGTAAAGATTGTAGTAAACTCGTATATCAATCTGGTATAACACGTGTCGTTTTTATTCATAAATACAAAGACACCTCTGGAATAGATTTTTTAGAAAAAGCAGGCGTAGAAATAGTACATATACCTTTGGAAAACTTACAAAATGAGCAATAATAAATCTATTCTTAAAAGACCCTTTTTAATTCTTTTCATCTTTACCATTGGAATGTACTTGGGTAAATATTTATCGAATACTCCTGAATATATTCAGCTTAGTTCAACTTCCTCAGAGTTTCCTAAACTGGTAGAATTACTTAGTTTTTTAGAATACAACTATGTAGATGAACTCGATTTAGACAGTCTCCAAGAAGCAATTATTTCCAATACTTTAGAAAGCTTAGATCCACATTCCTCTTATATTGACGTAGATGACATGCAATCTATTACCGAAGGAATGCAAGGTAATTTCGAAGGCATTGGCGTAGAGTTTCAAATTCAACACGATACTATTGTAGTAGTTAGCCCTATTTCTGGAGGACCTTCTGAGCAAGCAGGAATTCGATCTGGCGACCGTATAGTAAAGGTAGATACACTCAATGTAGCTGGCGTCGGCTTCACAAACTCCGATGTTGTTAAAAATCTACGTGGAGCTAAGGGAACAGAAGTAAAGCTATTTATTAAAAGACCGAGACTCTCTAAACTCATTGAGTTTAATATTATTAGAGATAAAATTCCAATTACTAGTGTTGACGTGTCTTATATGATAAATGCTGAAATTGGCTATATTAAAGTGAATCGCTTTTCTGGAACAACAGATGCAGAATTTACAACTGCTTTAGACTATCTAAAAACAGAGGGCATGAACAAACTAGTCCTGGACTTACGCTCTAATCCTGGTGGATATTTACATGCCGCCACCGCAATGGTAGATGAGTTTTTAAAAAGTGGAGAAATCGTTTATACACAAGGTAATTCGAGATCCAAAAAAGTTTACAATGCAAGCCGTTATGGAGGATTTCAAGAACAAGACTTAGTTATTCTAGTAGATGAAGGTTCAGCTTCGGCAAGTGAAATTGTGGCAGGTGCTCTACAAGATCATGATCGTGCGTCCATTATTGGAAGAAGAACTTTTGGAAAAGGATTGGTACAAGAACAAACCCAAATGAGTGATGGTTCTGCTTTTAGATTAACTACTGCTCGTTACTATACGCCCTCAGGTAGATCTATTCAAAAAGACTATTCTAAAGATGTTGATGCTTATCATTTGGAAGCCGTTAAACGTTATGAGAATGGTGAGCTCTATTCTCAAGACAGCATTAAAATAGCAGACTCTTTAAAATATTATACAGACGAAGGTAGGGTTGTTTATGGTGGTGGAGGAATAGCTCCAGACTACTTTGTTCCCTTAGACACTAACGGAAGATCTGATTGGCTTTTTAAAGTACTCGCAGCAAATATTATTAGTGGCTTTGTATTCGATTATGTAGACACCCACACTGATTTTTTAAATTCATTTTCTAATCCTGAAAATTTTGCGACAGACTTTACGATTTCAGATGATCTATTTAAGTCCTTTATTCAGCTAACCAAGGAAAATGAAATTCCTATAAATAAGGATGAAATTAGCCGCTCTAAGCCTTGGATTATAAAAAGACTTACAACTAGTATAGCAAGGCAAAAATGGAATGACTTAGGCTTCTTTACAGTTCTTAACCATACAGACCCTGCTGTTCAAAAAGGAATTGAAATACTTGGGAATTAACGCTAAAATTAAACTGAAAGAAGTTTTAAGTTAATAAATTCAAATTGAGTACTGTCCGATTTTAAGGAAGGCTACAATATGTTATCCCTTAATTGCAGGTAAAAAACTGTATAGTTATAATTTAGGTGCTTCTTAGCTGATTAGGTACGACTTAAGTTTATTTTGACTTTGTACATTGTGAAGTATTCTTAGGGCTGTGTAAATAAATTCATAAAATTAAATTTTGTATTTGATTTTATAGAGCTACAGAGGAGCTTAATCTTTGTAAAACACATCACTAAATAAGTTAAAAGCTCCATTGGAGCAATACCTATTATTTTATTTTTCTCCTATGGAACTTGTGTCAAAAAAAATAGACCCTCGTTTTACAAATATTTGATCACTAAAGGGATTCTTACTATTATTCAAATGATAATTGAGTGATTTTGAAAACTATTTGAGATTAATAAAACTAAGCTATAGCTAAATAATAGTGCTCGTAAAATGCAAGTCTATAATCTAGCAGATAAGAATAACAAGTAATTATTGGAACGTTTTTAATGTCCCTTTTTTAAAGCGATTAACTGCTAGATTTGACTTAGAATTGAAAACTGCAATCTAAACCCCCATTTTTATGACTCCTTTTCTTAACATCTCTAATTTCTTAATTTCGTCTCCATCTCACTCCTGACTCCTTTTTTAAAAACTTCTGGATCCTGTCTCGTTTTCCAATCCTCAACCAAAATATATAGCACAAAAAAAGCTGTTTCTCTCGAAACAGCTTTTTGTACTTATAAAACTAAAGACTAATAAAACTTAGCTCTGTTATCTTCAATGTCTGCAAGCTCTTTTAAAGCGTTTGTAGCTTCAAAATTAGCTCTTGGTTGTAGTTGACCTTCTAACTGCTTTTTTAAAGCTGTTAAGTCCTTTGGTGCAGTAGATGCAATAAAGTCATCAGCATAAACTACATACACTCCATTGTTACCTAAAACAGGTTTCGACAACTGTCCTTTTTCCATTCCGTAAAAAGCACCAACTACATTTGGTTCAAATCCGCCAGGAATAGCATTAGAAGAGAAAGCCATAGTATTAACTTGCTCTGTAGTTAAACTCATTGTCTTTGCTAGATCATCAATTGTTTTAGCAGAAGAAACATGAGAATTAAACTCGGCAATTAAAGCATCACCACTTTTTACTTTTTTCACAGCAATTTCTATTTGAGCACTTACCTCTTCAAGAGCTTGAGTACCTTTAGCAGAAATATTAGTTAACATCATTACCACAATACGAGTATTTTGGTCGTCTAGCTTTACCATGTTTACTTCAGAATCTTCGTTATAAGCCCAAAACACAAGGTTACGAGCTTCACCAATACCTGCAATTGTTCTATCTGCATCTTGTACAGTAGCAGCAGTTAAGGCAATATTCTTTTCATCTGCCATAGCATCAAAACTAGCAGCGTCTTTGGCAGCAGCCATTTCACTTGCTTGAGCATAGATCTCGTTTGCAGTTTCCTCGCTCGCATCCATAGCAATTTGTATAATAGCGACTTGTACAGAGTCGTTACGACGATCGTTTAAACGAGCAATTTTAAAGCTGTTATTTTCTTCATAAGGTCCAAAAACGAAACCTAATTCGGCAGTTCTCATCTCTAATTCTATAGCTGGAGATAATTGTCCTTCTGCATAGTAAGTAGCATCAAAAGAAGCATCAGAATGTGTATTTACAAATGCTGCAGCATTGGTAGTAGTTTTAAAACCACTTACTATTTCGTTTGCTTTTGCTGTTTTATTATATACTTGCTTATCTTCTACTAAATCTAAAATACGTGCTTTAGTAGCGTTTTTATCAGCTTGAGTTGGAGCTATATCAAATACAGCGATACTCAATTCGCGACTTGCACTTTGAGGGTACTCATCTTTGTGAGATGCATAATAAGAACTAATTTCTGAATCACTCACTTCAATACTAGTATCGAAAGCTTTAAATACATAACGTCCACTCGCTTGAGTTCCCTGTTCGTTGTAGAATACCTCTGCATCAATAGTAGAAGCACTTAAACCTTGGCGGATTAAGTTTACATATTTTTGTCCTAAACGCTCCTTGCGGATAACATTTTCAAAATACATCCATCTTTGCGGATCGTTATCATGAATTTGCTGAACAACTCCTGCTAATTGTGGTGCAGAAACATCTTGTCCGGTAACCCCAAAAAATTGTTTTGCGGTAGCAGACATTTCAGCAGATTTATAACCAAAAGTTAAACCAGCCAATTCTTCAGCACTAATAGCCAAACCTAATTCGCTATACTGTTCGCTCATGATTACATCATTCACTTTGTCGTTCCATAAATTATCTCTCAAGACATTACGATCTTGGCGAGAGTTAAAGATACGATCTAAGTTTTGAGCTTCTGTTTCGAATTCACGATAATCGATTACTTCATCGTTTATAGCTCCTATTACGCCTTGTCCTCCATTCAATAGTGAACTACCAGAGCTCATTAAATCTCCTAAAAGAAATGCTCCCATAGCAACTCCAATTCCGACCATAAGAAGACCAGAACGCTTTCTTAAATTATCTAGTGATATCATTATAAGTGTGTTTTTCGTTTGTCAAGGCAGCGAATATACAAATTATTAAAAAAATATGCTTTTATAAGCTACGGAATAACTGTACTTTTTCAATTCTAGTCTTATTAACCTCTAAAATCTCAAAATTATAGTCCCTTATTGCTATTTTTTGATTTTTACTAGGGATGCTTTCAGCATGAGAAATAATTAAACCATTTAGGGTTTCATACTCATCTGACTCAAGAAGATTGAGTTGGTATTTTTGATTGAGGTAATCAATTTCTAATCTACCTGAAAAAATAAACGTATTTGCATCTACCTCTTGCTCTTCAAGGTCAATAGAATCATGTTCATCTTCAATTTCACCAAATAATTCCTCTACAACATCTTCTACAGTAAGCAAACCAGCTGTTCCACCGAACTCATCTATTACTAAAGCAATACTTTTTCTTTCTTTAATAAAGAGGTTTAAAATGTCGTTTGCAGTAATAGTTTCGGTTATTAGTGCAATAGGAAGTAAAATAGATTTTATATTTGGGGGTTGCTTAAAAAGCTCATAAGAATGAGTAAATCCTATAATATTATCAATGTTATCTTGGTAAATTACAATTTTAGAAAAACCTGTTTCAATAAATTTATCACGTAGGTTTTCTATCGAGTCATTCAATTCCATTGCCACAATTTCGTTTCTAGGAACCATACATTCTCGAGCTTTGACTTTTGAAAAATCTAAAGCATTTTGAAAAATTTGTATTTCAGAATCTTGTTCATCTAAATCGCTAACTCCACTGGTATGTTCTTCGAGGTACTTTTGTAAATCTACCCTACCAAAAACAGGTTTTTGATCTTGTTGTTGTACCCCCATTATATGCTTCAAAATAAAATTTGAAATCCCTACTACAAGAGAAACAATAAAATACAGCCCGTAATAACAAATCCATACCGGAACTGCAAAAATGCTCATAAACTTATTGGCATTTAAGCTAAAAATAACCTTTGGAATAAACTCTGCCGTAACCAAAACAATTGCTGTAGAAAAAAAGGTTTGGAGCAATAATACTAAACTATTAATTGTGGTAATGTATCTTAAAAAAGGCTCTAAAACTAAGGCCATTTCAATTCCATATATTACCAATGCAATATTATTACCCACCAACATGGTGGCAATAAAACGAGAAGGGCTTTTTAATAAAGGCGATAAAAGGCGAGCGTTAAACTCTCCCCTCTTTTTCATTAACTCGATGTGTAGCTTATTAGACGCAACATAAGCTATTTCCATACCCGAAAAGAAGGCAGAAAGTAAAAGTGATATAAATATTATCGATAAACTACTGGGGTCCATGAATTTCTAGTCTTCTTGAGAGTATTGTTTTTTTCGTACACGGTGCATAATATAGGCTAATGCCGAAGCTCCTAAATACATTAAACCGTTGTTTAGTTGGTCCAATATAAAAATATGGTAAAGCGAGTCTAGCATAGCATAAACGGCAAATAACAACCATAATACGATAAATATTTTTTGTGCTTTATTCTGCATGATCTAAATTTATTATTCCTCTACTTTTTTTCAGGGTATATTCACTAAAATAAATATCCGACTCAAATCCTTCGCCTGTAATTACCTGTCCATTTTTGGTGATTTTCACAAATTCTTCGGTATAAATAAGTTCTTTAGCTTCGTCCCAAATTAAGTATTCTGTTTCTAGCTTCTCTCCTTTTACGTTTTCTAAAAGCACATTTCCTTTGGCTTTTATAAGCTTATTCTTTAGATGCTGAATGGCGTAATCGGCACTTAGGTAAGCATCTTTTTCGCCTTCCGTTTCATAAGATTCTAAGCCTATTCCGTTTGGAAATTCAAGGTAAGCTTCTTCTCCGTCAAAACGAAACATTTCGGGAGAATTTAATTTAAAAGAGGCTTTTCCGTTTTTGGTGTAAAACCACTCTATTTCTGTAGTAGAAATGGTTGGTTCATCTAATTCCTTAGAAAGCGCTTCCATTTCTACAGGATTAGTTTTACACGAAAAAAGCACTGCTAGCCCAAATAGAGCTGCAATGCTTTTAATATTTCTATTTGTATAAAGCCTCATAATGAGTTTGTATTAGCGTACTAAAATACTTATTCTGGAACTTTAACATTTACCGTTTCTGTGTACCAACATTCAATTTTGTAGGTTGGTACATTTATTAAACCTTCTGTAAAAATATCTGTTTTACTAGGTATTTGTTCAGTGTACTTTGCAATTCTATCTGCTGCTTTTGCTTTTACAGAAGAATCTATACTTACAGCGTATTCGTATTTATCTATCGCAGCCCAGTAACCAACTCTTTTAAGGAATTCTGTTTGCAACTCTCCACACTTACGTGATGTTTTTGCATAAAGATCTCCTATTAAAATATAAGGATCACCCCAACCATAACGGAATGAAGCCGACTTTAAAGCATAACTTTTAGCAGATTGATTCTTATTCATCGCACTGTATGTTTGTCCTAAACGGTAAGCGTATTGTGCCTTATTAAGGTTGTCCTCTTCGTTATCTAAAGCATAAGTATAAAACTCTAATGCCTTATCGTAATCTTTACGTTTTAAAGAACGAATTCCCATATTTGCAGCAGCAGATGGAGAAGGATCTATATTGTAAAGAGCTTCTGAAATAGTAAAGAAAATACCTGCTTCTGTACAATCCTTTTTATTCAATAATTTTGCTGCACGTTTTAACCAAGAAACATCTTCCTTTTTAGTCTCAAAATTAGCCGTATAAAGCTCAACTAACTTTTCGCAAGTAGCATGAGGAGCTAATGTTTTTTCTAGGTTCGCTTTTACATCAGCTAAAGTAGAAAGTTCCTTGCGGTCTTTTTTAAGAATTTTAGCTTCCTTAGAACTAAGACTTTCTTTTTGATCAGCATTGTAAATGTCTTGCATTAACTTTGCTTCTTTATAAGAAATAACACCAGAAAGGTCAGAAAATAATGCAATTAAATCTGATACTTTAAGAACCTTAGCTTGAACCAATTTAGTTGTTGCAATAAAGTAATAGTTAAGTACACTTGCTGTACTAGCATTACCCGCCATTGTAAAAGCTTCTCCAAGAGCTGCCTGAGATTCTTGCAAACCTTCGGTGGTTCCTTTTTTGAATTTATACATATCGGCACCTTTATAACCCAGAACTCTTGCTTCGCTTCCAGGATAATATGTATTTCTTTGGTCGTAAACCATCATTAAAGAATCTACTAAAGCAGTTTTACGAATTTCTTCGGTAACTGTTTTAATTAAACCTTTAATAATTTTAGGCCCATGAATATATATATTCTTAGTACGCTTAGGAGCGTTATCGAATAAATATGCCCACGAACTATAAGCATCAGCATAATTTTTCTGCTTATAAAACTCAGTATAAATAGATAAGTTTTGCTCGCAAGCATCTTTATCTGTTCCGTATTTTAATAGCGTCGCTTCGTCTTGTGCAATAGCCGAAAGAGACAATGCTACTAAGGTAAACATTGAAAATAATTTCACTCTCATAGTGTGTATTTATTAATCTATTTTACGTTTTGTGAACCACTTATCATTAAATGTAAAGGCCAAGTGGAATTTAATGTATTTTTCCTCTACTAAATTACTCTCTATCGTTCCTCTTTTACCAAACTGAACACCAATATTGGCAATTGTATTAGAACGTTTTAAAGGTAAGCCAAAACCTAAACTAAGACTTAAGTCGTTTAGATTGGTTTGCGTAGCGTTTTGGCCTAATTCTGAAATAGCTAAATAACCCGTATTGTAATTTACGCCCATTCTATATTGAATACTTTTCCAATATTTATGAACGTCTTTGTCGTTTGGTATTATCCAAGCACCTACCTTAAACTGAGACGCATTTTGAAGGTTTGCGTTAGGCGATTCAAAAAGGCTTAATTGAGACCATTCTTTAAATTCGTATTCTCCAGAAACAAACCATTTATTTTCTTTACCTAAAGATAAACCAGCTCCAAAAGCGGCTGGTAATATCAAGCCATTTGAATTCCTGTCATCTACAGATACTGTATCTCTTATGTATTCAAAATTATTTACAATATTGTACGTATAAATAGCTCCATTATTACTTGCATCTAAGCTTGCTTGTGGGGTATAAGTAGCACCAAAAATTAACTGCTTATCCTTTATATTTGTTTGATATTGTACACCAAAGTCAAAAGAAAAATCTTTAACAGTATATAAATTTTCGTCTCTACGGTTTATGAAATTTAGAGCATCAGATCTTAAATCTCTTTGCTGAGTAAGTGTACCGAAAATTACATTCCCTGTTACACCAACAGATAGTCCATCAGCTAATTCTGCTCCAAAATTCAAAAATGCTCTATTTAAACCGCCCGATCCTATATAGTCGATAGTAGTTTCTAAAGTATCAACACCATCTGACCATATTGAGTTCTGAGATAATTGGTATCCTTTAAAGGAGTAAGGTAATAAACCTCCACTTACACCAACACCTTTAGCAATTGGAAAACCTAAACTTAGGTAGGCCATTGTAGAAGAAAAAGCTTCTTGCTCAAAATTAGCATCCTTCAAAAACAAGGCAGAACCCCTTACACCTACTTCGAAAGAGGTTAAGGTAAGTGCGCTCGAAGAAGCAGGGTTTAATAAATTAAGTTGATTATTAGACCGCAATGCGATTCCTAAACCACCTAGGTCGTTATTTAAGGCAAAGCCTTGGCTTTGAAATTCTCCTATTCCAAAAGAAGAATAAGGCGAAATAGTATTTTGCTGAGCCAATGCCACCAAAGGGAAGCAAAGAAATGCAACTAATAAACTTTTAGATATTTTCATCGGTATTGTGTTCCAGTATAAAATGCATCCCTTTTAACAGGATATCTGCGTCGGCAAAGATGCTATTTTTTAATTTCTTATCAAAGAAAGTACTATCCCCTCCTGTAAGGATTGTCTTAACCCTTGGATAACGCAATTTGTACGCATCTATTATACCATCTATTTCGTACTGCATTCCATTAATAACACCCGATAAAATAGAATCATTTGTATTTCTGCCTATTAAGTCTTTGGGTTCTTTAGCAGTCACCAAAGGTAGTTTTCCTGTGAAATTATGTAATGCTTTAAGTCTCATTTGTAAGCCTGGAGAAATGGCTCCACCTAAATAATCAGCTTCATCTGAAACAAAGTCGAAGGTCATACAGGTTCCAATATCAATTATTAAAATTGGAATATTAGGGGAATTTAAAAGTCCTCCTGCGGCTAAAGCAAGACGATCTGCACCAACAGTTTTGGGTGTTTCGTACTTATTATTAAAAGGCATTTTTAGTTTTGAGCTTAAAACAGATAATTTTGAGCATACTTTTTTAAGCTCAATTTCTTGAGAATTAGTAAGTGGTTTAACGGTACTTATTAAGAGTCTGCTAACTTCCCCAGCAAGTGTCATTAGCACGTTTTCTAATTCATTATCAGAACAATACCCTTTATGATTTAGTCGTCCTTTTTTAAAGGTAGCGTACTTAATTCTTGTGTTTCCGATGTCTAAAATGAGATCCATAAACGGTGATTAACTGACTAAATTAATATTAATGTAAATTAACATCAATTTTCTTTGATATATAAAATCCTTGTGTCTATATTTGCATCCTCAATAATGGTGCTATAGCTCAGTTGGTAGAGCAATGGACTGAAAATCCATGTGTCCCTGGTTCGAATCCTGGTAGCACCACTTAAAAGCCTTGTACGAAAGTATGGGGCTTTTTTGTTGGCTTATGTTTTTTGGTCTTCATCAATAAAAACCACTAATTCAAAAATTTTCTGCTCAAAAACAACAAGAAAACGTTTCATTGTGTCAAAAAAAATAAGTCATTGAGTAACACATTGCATATTTGCTACTATTGGCGTAAATTTGCGAGTTATAAAACAGAATTATGTCAGAAAATAAAGGTAGAATAAACTCATCTAAAGCCCCTGAACCTGTAGGGGCTTATCCACATGCAAGGCGTCATGGAGACTTATTGTTTTTATCGGGTGTAGGTCCACGCGAAAGAGGAACGAAAAAAATTCCTGGAGTGGAACTAGATCGCAATGGAAACATCCTATCTTACGATATTGCAGCACAGTGTCATTCTGTGTTTACTAATGTCAAAACTATTGTAGAAGATGCAGGATCCTCATGGGATAAAATCATAGACGTAACGGTTTTTTTAACCAATATGAAAGCCGATTTTAAAACCTACAATAAAATTTACGCCGAATACTTTAAAGACAATCAACCTTGCCGTACTACGGTAGAGATATTGAGTCTTCCAACACCAATAGGCATCGAATTAAAAGTAATCGCAACGATCGACTAAGTACAGAGATGAAAAAATACCCAGAATATAAAGGCTTAAATCTGCCTAACATAGCCGCAGAAGTGTTAACCGATTGGCAAGAGAATAAAATATTTGAAAAAAGTATTGAATCTCGTGAAGAGAATAAACCTTTTGTATTTTTTGAGGGACCTCCTTCGGCAAACGGTATGCCTGGTATACACCACGTAATGGCGAGAAGTATTAAAGATATTTTTTGCCGTTACCAAACGCTTAAAGGTTTTCAAGTAAAACGTAAGGCTGGATGGGATACACACGGATTACCGGTAGAGTTAAGTGTAGAAAAGGAATTGGGTATTTCTAAAGAAGACATCGGTACAAAAATTTCTGTTGACGAGTACAACAAAGCCTGTAAAGAAACGGTTATGCGCTACACAGATGTGTGGAACAAGCTAACCGAAAAGATGGGCTACTGGGTAGACATGGAAGATCCATACATCACCTACGAGAGTAAATATATGGAGTCGGTTTGGTTTTTACTTTCCGAACTTTACAAAAAAGATTTAATCTATAAAGGCTACACTATTCAGCCTTATTCTCCAGCTGCAGGTACAGGATTAAGTTCGCACGAACTTAACCAACCTGGTTGCTATAAAGATGTTAAAGACACCTCTGCAACAGCTATTTTTAAAGCCGTAAAAGAAAGTATTACAAACGAAGCACTCAAAGCAGTAGAGGGTGATATTGAATTTATTGCCTGGACTACAACTCCTTGGACTCTGCCTTCTAATACAGCACTTTGTGTAGGAAACAAAATCGATTATGTATTGGTTAAAACATTTAACCAATATTCTGGTAATCCTATGAATATTGTATTGGCTAAAAACCTAGTTACAAAACAACTATCTGGGAAATATATAGATACAGAAAACGAAGAAGGATTAACTGGCTACGAATTTGGGGATAAAAAGATTCCATTTTTTATAGTTTCAGAATTTAAAGGTGCAGACTTGGTAGGTGCTCGCTACGAGCAATTACTTCCTTACGCTACACCTTACGAAAATGCCGAAAATGCTTTCCAAGTAATTGCTGGTGATTTCGTTACTACAGAAGACGGTACAGGTATCGTACATATTGCTCCTACTTTTGGTGCGGACGATGCTATGGTAGCTAAGAGCTTCAACGTTCCAGGAATGTTGGTCTTAGACGAAAATGGAAATCCTCGTCCATTAGTGGACTTACAAGGTAAATTTGTTCCAGAAATGGCCGAATTGGCAGGTATGTATGTAAAGAATGAGTACTACGCAGATGGTGAAGCACCAGAAAGATCTGCCGATGTAGCCATTTCGATAAAACTTAAAGAAGAAGATAAAGCCTTTAAAGTTGAAAAATACGAGCACTCTTATCCACATTGTTGGAGAACCGACAAACCGGTTTTATACTATCCATTAGATTCATGGTTTATTAAATCTACTGCGATGAAAGATCGCATGATAGAATTAAATAAAACTATTAACTGGAAACCTGAATCTACAGGAACTAAACGTTTTGGTAATTGGTTAGAAAATCTCAACGACTGGAACTTATCGCGTTCTCGCTACTGGGGTATTCCAATTCCTATTTGGTCGACAGAAGAAGGAGACGAAAGAACTTGTATTGGTTCTGTTGAAGAGCTGTATAATGAATGTGAAAAAGCAGTTGCTGCAGGGATCATGGCAAAAAATCCTATTACCGATTTTGAGCCAGGAAACATGTCGAAAGATAATTACGATAAGGTTGACTTGCACAAGAATTACGTAGACGAAATAATCTTGGTTTCTCCAAATGGGCTTCCAATGAATAGAGAGTCAGACCTTATTGATGTATGGTTTGATTCTGGTTCTATGCCTTACGCACAATGGCACTATCCTTTTGAAAATAAAGAATTAATAGATGGACAAGAGTCTTATCCTGCAGACTTTATTGCCGAAGGTGTAGATCAAACTCGTGGATGGTTCTTTACGCTACATGCAATTGCGACGATGTGTTTCGATTCTGTAGCTTATAAAAATGTAATTTCTAACGGATTGGTACTCGACAAAAAAGGACAGAAAATGTCTAAACGTTTGGGTAATGCAGCCGATCCTTTTGAGACATTAGATAAATACGGTCCCGATGCTACTCGTTGGTATATGATTACCAACGCACAACCTTGGGATAACCTTAAATTTGATTTAGACGGCATTACAGAAGTACAAAGAAAATTCTTTGGTACTCTCTACAATACCTACTCTTTTTTTAGTCTTTATGCTAATATCGATAATTTCTCATACGCTGAAGCAGATATTGCGATTACAGAAAGACCTGAAATAGATCGTTGGATTTTATCGGAATTAAACACTTTGATGAATTCTGTTGATAAAGCGTATAGCGAATATGAGCCTACTCGTGCTGGTAGATTACTACAAGAATTTGTAACTGAAAACTTGAGTAATTGGTATGTACGATTATGTCGCCGTCGTTTTTGGAAAGGAGAATATGAACAGGATAAAATTTCTGCTTACCAAACCTTATTTACTTGTTTGGTGAATATTGCAAAAATGGCATCTCCAATTGCACCCTTCTTTACCGATCGTTTGTATAAAGATTTAATGAAAGCTACGGATCTTCCTCAAGAAGAGTCTGTTCATTTAACTTTATTCCCACAAGGTGATGAAACGCTAATAGACAGCGACTTGGAAACCCGTATGCAGATGGCACAAAACATTACCTCAATGGTATTATCTCTTCGTAAAAAAGAGAAAATGCGTGTTCGTCAGCCATTACAAAAAGTAATGATTCCTGCTTCTGGAGACAAAATGAAAGCACAAATTAACGCTATTAAAGACCTAGTTCTTTCTGAAGTTAACGTGAAAGAATTGGACTTTATGGAAGCGGACTCTAATGTTTTAGTTAAAGAAATTAAAGCCAACTTTAAAGCATTAGGCCCTAAATATGGAAAACAAATGAAAGCTATTGCAGCCGCAATAGGGAAGTTTGAACAAGCCGAAATTAAAGACTTAGAAAGCAAGGGTGTTTATACTTTAACTATTGATGGAGTAGAATTAGAAATATCAACAGATGACGTTCTTATAAACTCTCAAGATATTCCTGGTCTTTTAGTTGCCAACAACAAGGGTATTACGGTAGCTTTAGATATTACCATGAACGAGGGACTTATAGAAGAAGGAATCGCAAGAGAATTAGTAAACAGAATTCAGAATATTCGTAAAGATTCTGGATTGGAGATAACAGATAGAATTCAATTAAGTATTGTTAAACACGATAAAATTAACGCTGCTATAACTGCTAACAAAAAATATATTTGCGACGAAACACTTGCAGATGAGCTTCTTATTTGTGATGAAGAACCGAAAAATGCAGTTGCCATTGAATTTGATGATATAAAAACCTATATTGCCTTAGTAAAATAAGATTTAATCTTGCAAAAATTACAAGAAATGGAAGCAATTAACAAAAGATATTCAAGTAGCGATTTAAGTGAATTTAAAACACTTATTGAAGATAAAATCACCTCTTCAGAAAAAGACCTAAAAAGACTTAGAGACTCAGTTACTCACGCTGGAGACAATGGCACAAATGATACCTACTCTTCATTTAAGGCTTTCGAGGAAGGCTCTGAAACTCTCTCTAAAGAGTCTAATACGATCTTAGCAGAACGTCAAGAAAAATTTATACGAGACCTAAGAAATGCTTTGATTCGTATAGAAAATAAAACATACGGTATTTGTAGAGTTACGAGAAAATTAATTCAAAAAGAAAGATTAAAATTGGTTCCTCACGCAACACTTAGTATTGAAGCTAAACAAATGCAAAACAAATAAGCATTTTGAAAAGACCGATTTGGATTATCCTGATCATTTTATTTCTAGATCAAGCTCTAAAATTATGGGTTAAAACCCACATGTTTTTAGGGCAAGAACACCAGCTATTTGACTGGTTTTACATTCATTTTACCGAAAACAACGGAATGGCTTTCGGCATGGAGTTTGGCGGCGATTGGGGCAAACTCGCCCTAAGTTTATTTAGAATTGTTTTTGTTGGATTTATTGCTTCTTACCTCTACAAACTTGTTAAACAAAACGCTGACAAAATCCTCATCACCTCACTTTCCTTAGTGCTGGCTGGTGCAATTGGAAACATCCTAGATGGCGTTTTTTACGGCGTACTATTCAACGATAGTTATCATCAAATAGCTAAGCTACTACCCGATTCTGGTGGATACGCACCTTTATTTTTTGGAAAAGTAGTAGATATGTTCTACTTCCCAATGTTTAAAGGTTATCTGCCAGAATGGATCCCTTTTTGGGGCGGAGATTATGTAGTGTTTTTCAGACCTGTTTTTAATATTGCTGATGCTGCAATTTCTGTGGGTGTTGGGATTATGATTTTTTTTCAGAAACGTATCATGAAAGAGTTGGAGTAAAATTAAGGAATACAAGACGCTTTACTTTCTTCTATTTTACTAAACTAAGCACAAAAATTACTACTGTAATTTTTGTTAAAAACCGAACTCGTTAGTACGAATAAATTTAGTTTGTTCTTATTCTTTTTTGTGCTGAACCATCCTCAAAAACATCAATTACAATTCCATAATAACTACTACTAATAGGTCTGCCTAAAAGATCTATAGTTTTAAGTAATACCTTGTTGTTGTTATTCGAAAATAATTCTAGCCCAACTTCTTCACAATTTGGAGCTTCTCCATCTTCGGAATAAAAGACACCATCTATTACAGACCAGTGTAACCAGACTCCGCCATTACCTGTTTCCCAATCGTTTAAATCGAGGTAGTTTTCGGCATTTGTAGTACCGCCAACTTTATAAACTTTTGTTGCAGCAGCATTAAAATTCCAAGTAAACGGAGCCCCCTGTTGCATAAGTTCTGGAGCATTCCCCGTTTCACAATTCATTTGTACAAAAAAGGCATAATCCTCATATTCTGGCCACTCTCCATAAACAGCTCCTATTCCTGAAGAATCTATACAAACAGCGGTATATTCATCACAAGCAATTCCAAAAGATCGAGATCCTAATT
Source organism: Flavobacteriales bacterium UBA6772 (assembly GCA_002453265.1). GTDB lineage: Bacteria > Bacteroidota > Bacteroidia > Flavobacteriales > UBA7430 > UBA6772. Next base: position 22,497 of record DKGK01000010.1, read on the forward strand.
CATTATTCATTCTTGCCATAAAGGTAATTAAACGCCCTTCTCTATCTCTTTCGCTAAAATGAGTATCTGTAATGGTATTTTCTAATAATGGAACTTCTAAAAAGTCATTATGCCCAAAAGTCATATAGGTATTGTAAGGATCTTCTAAAGCTTCCGAACTATAAACAGTACCATTTTCAGCAGAAAAATAAGAACTTCCTAGTATAGCCATCCCTGCACTCGTTCCACCAATAACAGCCTTTTTTGAGTTGATATGAGCATTTAATAAGATTTCTACCTCAGTATCTTTCCAGTAGTTAACGTAATCCGACTGATCGCCTCCTGCCATCCATATTGCTTCTGCATTGGCAATTTTTTGTAATACATAAGTATCGCTCGAAGCAGTAGCATTATTAAATACAATTGTTTCTACAGAATTTACTTCTACCTCTAAGTCCTCATAAAAATAATCGTTGTAGCCGTCAGATCCACTAGCTCTAATAATTAAAATATCTCCACCATTGGCTTTTTCTAAAAACCAAATCATAGCTCTATCGTCTTCGGTAGAGCCACCCATAAGACAAATTCCATAGTCTGCAATAACAGTAGTATCTGTTTGGTTTCCTGTAAAATAAGATGTGTAGGATTGTGCAAATAAAGTAAAACTAATTAAACTTACTAAGGTAAATAATAATGATTTCATGAAGTTTATTTTATAGAATTAAGAATGTTTAAAATAGTGTTGGCACAAATTTGTGTTTGCTCCAATGGAAATAAATGACCTCCATCAAAAGCAATAAATTTGGTGTTTGGAAAAAGAGGTTTTACTTTACTTATTGGTCTTGTATCTGCAATGTCTCCGTGAGTAGCAAACATATAGAAGCTAGGAATAGTTAAGTTTATTTTTTTATAAAAAGGAGGAGTTAAAGCGAATATTTTGGTTTCAATTTCTTTTTTAAAACGCAATTTTACTCCATCAGAACATTCTGAAAAACCATATTTAATATAGTTGTTAAATGTATTTTCACCAAAGTTCTTAAACAGAAATTTAGTGCGAAGTTTAGAGGCTACAAATTCTCTAGAAGGAAAATAATCTGAGCGTTTAGCAGATTTCTTGGCTAAAGGCATAATGTATTGAGAAAGTCCAAACCACTGGGATACAGCTAAAATACAGCGTATTTTTCTGGAGAGTACTGGCGGATCCATCAAAATAAGTCCTTTAAATAATTCAGGGTTTTGTTGCGCTGCTATAGCTAAACATACTGCACCAAACGAATGTCCTACTGCCCAAACTGGTTCTGTGTAATTTTTCTCAAAAAAAGCAATTATTTCGGGTACTATATCGCCCCACGAATTCTTTAACTTATATTCTCCATGTGCTAATACTGGGATATAGTCGAATTCGTAATCAGGGAGTTTGGAAAATAAATCTCCATATACCTCTGCAGGAAAACCGTTGGCGTGTGCAAAGAATACTTTTTCTTTCATGGGGCTAAGGTAATGGTTAAACATGAATGGGGCAGGAAGTAGGGAAATAGGTGTTTTATTTCTGACAGACTGATCTTCAATACTCACCATTACTTACTCCCCTTTTAATTCCTACATTTTTAGAGTTCAGCCAATCTTAATATCCTTAACCCCTAATTGAATAGTGGTTTTTCCTTGCCATACATTTTCTTGTATTGCATAACAGATGTCGAATGCCAAACCTTTGGAAATATAAGAGTCGTGTTTACCTAACTTAAAAGCGATTCCATTCATTTCAGATAGTCGCTCTTTTTCGGTACACATATGAAGTTTAAGGTGTTCCTTTTCTGCTCCCACAGCTCTACTATATCCTCTGTCGAGTACATTTTTAGTGACAAATAAAGGAGCCATATTCTTTGGTCCAAAAGGTTCAAATTGCTTGAGAATATTATTGAATCCTTCTGTTATATCCGCAAAGTCTAATTCTGCATCAATATTAAAAACTTCCACTTTTTGATCCTCGGTAATTGTTTCAGAAACCACCTTCTCGAAAGCTTCCTTAAAAGCTTCGTAATTCTCTTCTTTCAATGTGAGTCCTGCGGCGTACATATGTCCACCAAACTGATCGATATGTTCTTTGCAAGACTCTAAGGCTTCATAGACATCAAAGCCATATACAGAACGGACGGAAGCAGCTAATACACCACCTTTACTTTTGGTAAATACAACAGTAGGTCTGTAATAGGTTTCAATAAGTCGAGAGGCTACAATTCCTATTACGCCTTTGTGCCATTCGGGATTATAAACTACCGTAGAGACTCTATCTTCCTCCTTGTTTTCTATTATTTGAGCATGTGCTTCTTTCGCTATTCGCTCATCTTGTGCTCTTCTATCGGTATTAAACGCTTCAATTTCGTTGGCTGTTTTAATTGCTTCAGCCTCGTTTTTTTCTATTAATAAACGCACCGCATTATGTGCGTGTTTCATTCTACCAGCAGCATTAATACGAGGAGCAATGGTAAATACCACATCGGTAATAGTCATTTTGCCTATGCGTTTATGCTCTTTCATTAAAGCAAGCATACCCATTCTAGGTTTTGCATTTAATAGCTTTAATCCATAAAAGGTAAGCACTCTATTTTCACCTACTATAGGAACGATGTCTGCACCAATAGCAACTGCCACATAATCGAGATATTCTAAGGCAATTTTCTCATTTAAATTATGGTGTTTTAAATAGGCTTGCATCAACTTAAAACCAACTCCGCAACCACATAATTCTTTAAATGGATATTCGCAGTCGCTTCTTTTTGGGTCTAAAACAGCGTATGCATTTGGTAATTCTGCACCTGGCCGGTGGTGGTCGCAAACAATAATATCGAGACCTTTAGCTTGAGCGTAAGCAATTTTCTCAATCGCTTTTACACCACAATCTAAGGTAATCATCAGACTAATTCCTTTCGAAATTGCATCGTCAATTCCTAAGTAAGAAATACCGTAGCCTTCGTTGTATCTATCTGGAATATAATAGTCGCACAGAGCATTTTGAGTTTTTAAAAAACTATACATTAAACTCACCGAAGTAGTACCATCTACATCGTAATCGCCGTACACTCTAATGGATTCTTTGTTTGAAATTGCAGACGTTATTCGTTGTACCGCCTTGTCCATATCCTTCATTAAAAAAGGATCGTGAAGCATGGATAACTCTGGTCTGAAAAATGTTTTGGCTTTCTCAAAAGTATTTATGTCTCTACTAACAAGTAAGGAGCAAATAGCTTTTGAAACTCCTAATTCTTTACTGAGTTTAAATACTTTTTGATCGTTAGGTTTCCCTTTTAAATTCCATTTTTTAATTGACATTTTTTTAATTTAAATTTGTCTGTTAATTAGATGCGAAGTTTTTTCGAGTAAATGAATCTTCAAATTGATTGCATCCCGTTCTCTAACTCCTTAACTTCTGACGCCTTACTCCAAATTTCAAATCTTATTTTGAATATTTATGGAGTGCTTATGAATCAATTCAAAAAGCTCGTAAACCATTTCTTTAGAGAGACCCAACTCTAAACCTGTACTCTTTCGTGTTTTTAGGATGTGGAAAAAACGCTGAATTTGGAATGTCATTATATTATTTTCCTTTTTTACTTTTCCTATTTCCGCTACCATTTCCATACGCTTTTGAATCACATTTAAGATCTCATCGTCGTACTTATCAATTACAGAACGCATATTATTGAGGTTCCTATTAAAGGCATCACTTTCGTGAGTAGCCTTAGGCATATTTAAATCGCTCATTAGCTGATGAAGTACATCGGGCGTAATTTGTTGTTTGGCGTCGCTTAATGCCAATTTAGGATCGCAATGCGATTCTATCATCAAACCATCCATATCTAGGTCTAAAGCAATTTGACTAATCTCTGAAATCAAATTAGCATCTCCAGCAATATGACTAGGATCGCAAATGATAGGTAAATTAGGGATAGATCGTTTGAGTTTTATAGCTAAATCCCATTTAGGTACATTTCTGTATGGTGCAGCTTCGTAAGAGTAAAAACCTCGGTGAATAGCCATCAGCTGATTAATACCACATTTGTTGAAACGTTCTAAAGCACCAATCCACAAACCAATATCTGGGTGTAAAGGATTTTTAACTAATACAGGAATATCTACTCCACGTAGAGCTTCGGCAATTTCTTGAACGTAAAAAGGATTTACCGTGGTGCGGGCACCAATCCATAAATAGTCAATATTGTTTTTTAAACAAGCCTCTACGTGTTGTGCATTTGCAACTTCGGTTGCAACAGGCATTCCGGTTTCTGCTTTTAAATCTTGTAACCAAGCCAAGGCTGGTTCTCCAATACCTTCAAAAGAACCAGGTCTTGTTCTAGGTTTCCAAACCCCTGCTCTAAAAATAGAGGCATCTCCTTTCGCTGCTATCGCTCTACCGGTCTCTAAAACCTGAGCTCTACTTTCTGCCGAACAAGGACCTGCAATTAAAAAGGGTTTATCCGTTTTTTTAGCAACTAATGGATTCGGTATAATATGTAAATCTGATGTATTCAATTTATTTTTTCCCTTCTAAAATAACTACAAATTCTCCTTTTGGAGCTTTTTCTTCAAAATGAATGATTAGTTCGTTTACTGTGCCTCTAACAGTTTCTTCGAACTTTTTAGAGATTTCTCTACTTATCGATAGTCTTCTTTCGCCACCTACAAATTCTTGTAACTGCCCTAAAGTCTTTACTATTTTATGCGGCGATTCATAAAATACAATCGTTTTTGTTTCTTCTGCCCACTCTTTTAATCTTGTTTGACGGCCTTTTTTAGGAGGTAAAAACCCTTCGAAAATAAAACGATCTGTTGGAAAGCCCGACTGTACCAAAGCAGGAATTAATGCTGTAGCTCCAGGTAAGCATTCTGTAGGAATATCGTTTTCTACGCAGGCTCTAACTAATAGAAATCCAGGGTCCGAGATCCCTGGTGTACCTGCATCAGAAATCATAGCAATTTGCATTCCCATTTTTAGTTTTTCAAGCATACGCTCAAGCATTCTATGCTCGTTGTGCATGTGAAAAGACTGCATTTGAGTACTAACTTTTAAGTGTTTTAACAGCTTCCCAGAGGTGCGTGTATCTTCCGCTAAAATCAAATCCGATTCTTCTAGAATCCGAATTGCTCGCAGCGTAATATCTTCTAAATTCCCTATAGGAGTAGGTACCAAAAACAGTTTCGACATAGTAATTTTTTACACAAACAAATTAAGTAAAAATAGCGGTGTACACGCGTATTTTTATAGATTTGTTTAGACAAACAAAATTGAATGTTTTTAGAAACTCCCGATAGTAATAAAGCTAGCAAAGGCTGGATTGAAGTTATCTGTGGCTCCATGTTTTCTGGTAAAACAGAGGAACTTATTCGCAGACTTAAAAGAGCTCAGTTTGCCAAGCAGAAAATAGAAATTTTTAAACCCACTATTGATATTCGTTACGACGAAGAAAAGGTCGTTTCTCACGATGCAAATGAGATAAACTCTACTCCTGTGCCTACCTCTGCCAATATTTTGCTCCTTGCAAACGATGTGGATGTTATTGGAATTGATGAAGCTCAATTTTTTGATGATGAGCTACCTAGTGTTTGTAAGAATTTAGCCGATAGAGGGGTTAGAGTAATTGTTGCTGGGCTTGATATGGATTATTTAGGAAATCCTTTTGGACCAATCCCTAATCTTATGGCAACTGCAGAATTTGTAACTAAAGTACATGCTATTTGTGTAGATTGTGGCGATTTAGCCATTCATTCTAACAGAATAGTAAGTTCAAATAAATTAGTACATTTAGGCGAACAAGATGAGTATGAGGCTTTATGTCGTGCTTGTTTCTTAAAAAAGAATACTTGATAAATGAATAGCTTTTCTTACACTTTAGATCGCTTAGCTAAGTTTTGTAATGCCCAAATTATCGGCGCTTCAGAGGATGTTGTTATTCATCAGATTCTAATTGACAGTAGGAAGGTTAAAAACTCAAATCAACAATTATTTATAGCTATTAAAGGACTCCGTAACGATGGACATCTTTTTATTGATGAACTCTATACAAAAGGGGTCACTAATTTTTTAATCAGCAATAAAGATTTTGAAATTGCTAAATATCCAAAAGCTAATTTTCTTTTGGTGGCGGATAGTCTGTTAGCATTTCAGCAAATTGCTAAAAGTCATCGCCTACAATTTGCCATTCCTATTATTGGAATTACTGGAAGTAACGGAAAAACCATTGTTAAAGAATGGTTGAGCACTTGTTTGCAATCGGAGTATAAGGTTTGTAAAAGCCCAAAAAGTTACAACTCTCAAGTTGGGGTTCCTTTATCGGTTTTGGCTTTAAATAGCGATACAGAAATAGGCATTTTTGAAGCTGGAATTTCACAGCTAAAAGAAATGGAAAACTTGCAAAATAGTATAAATCCTAACATTGGAATTTTTACCAATATCGGACAAGCACATTCCGAAAATTTCAAGTCAATAGAAGAGAAGGTAAAAGAAAAATTAAAACTCTTTTCGAAAACCAATAAACTCATTTACTGTAAGGATCATTCTATTATACACAACTTAGTTTCAGCAGAATTTCATGGCGACTTAATTGCTTGGTCTAAGACTGACAAAGATTCTTTTGTCTATATAAAAAGCAGTTATACTGAAGAAGAAAATACTGTAATTACACTTGTTCAAGATGGAAAAGAAAAGCAATTTACGATTCCATTTAAAGATGAAGCATCCATAGAAAATTGCATTCATGTAATATGTACAGTCTTGGTTTTTAATTTAGATGAAACACAGCTTGAGCTAAATTTAAAACTCCTTGAACCCTTGGCTATGCGGATGGAGCTCAAAGAAGCTAAAGGGAATAGTTTACTCATTAACGATGCCTATAGCTCTGATTTAGATTCTCTAAAAATAGCATTAGATTTTCTATTACAACAAAGTGGTAATGCTAAAAAGGTTGCCATTTTATCTGATTTAGATGAAACAGGGATTCCAAATACGGAATTGTTTCCTCAATTAATGAGTCTTTTAGATTCCTACGAGATCGAAGAGGTTATAGGGATAGGAAAGAACTTTAAAGCCTTTGAAGCTTTATTTTCTAACTGTACCAGCTTTGCGAGTACCGATGACTTTATTGAAAACAGGGCCCGATTTGATTTTAAAGAAGCGGCTATTTTACTAAAAGGTGCACGTAGGTTTCAGTTTGAGAAAATCGCCAGTTTATTAGAACAAAAAGTTCATGAAACTGTTTTAGAAGTTAACTTAAACGCCATTTCAGAAAACTTTCATTATTATAAAAGTCACGTTCGTAAAGAAACCAAAGTGATGGTAATGGTTAAGGCATTTTCTTATGGAAATGGATCTTATGAAATAGCACATCATTTAGAGTATCATAAAGCAGATTATTTAGCGGTTGCTTATGTAGATGAAGGAATTGCCCTACGAAAGAAAGGAATTCGAACACCTATTATGGTATTAAATCCAGATGGTTCGCAGTTTAAACAATTAATAGAAAACGGTTTAGAACCAGAGATTTATAGTTTTAGACAGTTGACTTCTCTTGCTCAAGAATTGAAAAAAGCAAATATCAACGATTATCCAATTCACTTAAAAGTAGATACTGGAATGCGTAGGTTAGGCTTTGAATCTAGTGAGATAGACTCCGTTATTTCTTTAATTTCTGAAAA